>VBCM01000054.1 GCA_005883675.1 Betaproteobacteria bacterium | reverse complement strand
GCGCGACAGATTCGGCCTCGACGGTGCGCTCGAGCTTCTCGCGCTGAGCGGCTATTACTCGTTGATGGCGATGGTCCTGAACACTGCCGGCCTGCCCCTCGCCGACAACGCACCGCCGCCGCTGCGGCCACTGCCATGACGTGTCGGCTTGATCAACCCTTTTCGCGCGGTCGCGCAGGGTTCGCGATCCACTCGCTCCACGAGCCGGCGTAAAGCCTGCCGCCGCGCAGTCCGGCAAGCTCCATCGCAAGAAGATTGTGGCACGCCGCGACGCCCGATCCGCAGTAGCTGACGACTTCTTCCGGGGCACGATCACCGAGCACGGCGCGAAATTCGTGCCTGAGGAGCTGCGGTTTCTTGAAAATTCCTTGCGCGCCCAGGTTATCGTTGCTGAAGCGGTTCTTCGCGCCGGGGATGCGGCCGGCGATCGGGTCGATCGGCTCGTGCTCGCCGCGAAACCGTGCCGGCGCGCGCGCGTCGAGGAGCAGAAGCTTTGCACCCTCGCGCTCCACAAGCGCAACGTCCACCGCCTGCGCGGCGGGCGGCCTGACCGGGTAGCTGGAACGCGCAAAGCGCGTCACTTCGTGCGTGGTGGGGCGGCCTTCGTGCAGCCACTTCGCGAGGCCGCCGTCGAGCACGGCAACGGCTTCATGGCCCACCCAGCGCAGCATCCACCACAGGCGCGCCGCCATGGCGCTGCTGCCGCCGTCGTAGCACACCACCTGGTCGCCGGGCTTGAGCCCCTGCTGGCCGAGCCAGGCGATGAAGGCGCCGCGGTCGGGCAGCGGATGGCGGCCGTTGGCGCCGGTTTTCGGCGCCGACAGGTCGCGATCGAGGTGCGCGAACAGGGCTCCCGGGATATGCGCTTCGCGGTACTGCTGCTCACCGAGCTGCGGCCTGCCGAGGTCGTGGCGGCAGTCGAACAACCGCCAGGACGATAGATGTTTTTCGAGTTGTGCGGTGTCGACGAGGGCGGTGTACGCCATTACCGCCCAAGCCGCTTATGCAGCCACTCGTGGAAGTGCATCTCGGCATCTTCCATCGGCGACTGGTACGGACCCGCGTCGTCCAGAGCTTCCTCGTACAGCGCGCGCCGGCCGCGGTCCATGCGCTCGCACAGGACGTTGTCCTCGATCGCGGTCTCCGCGTACGCCGCCTGCTGCGCCTCGACGAACTCGCGCTCGAAATAGGCGATCTCTTCCGGGTAGTAGAACTCGACCACGTTGGTCGTGCGCGTTGGCGAGCGCGGGATGAGGTTGGAGACCACCAGCACGTTCGGATACCACTCGAACGTAAGGCCCGGGAAGTAGCTCGCCCAGAGCGCGCCGTGCCTGGGCTCGTGTCCGTCGAGCTGCTTGAGGCACGCCTCCTGCCAGCGCTTGTACACCGGCGTGCCCGGCCGCTGCAGCCCCGCCTTGGCGCTGACGATCTGCACCGAATATTCGTCGCCGTAGTCGACGGTGAAGTTGCCGACATCGGTGAAGTTACCGAGCCCGGGGTGGAACGGGTTCACGTGGTAGACCTCGAGGTAGGTCTCCATGAACGTCTTCCAGTTGATGTCGTACTCGTCGATGCGCACCGAATCGAGCACATAGCCGCTGAAGTCCCAATCGGCCGTCGTGCTGACGCGCGCCAGGTCCCGGCGCGGGTCGCGGGGACCGGCGAAGAGCATGCCGTTCCACCTCGTGAGCGGCGTCGAATGCAGCTTCACGCACGGGCTCTGCGGGAAATGCGGAGCGCCCAGCAGCTCGCCCTTCAGGTCATAAGTCCAGCGGTGCAGCGGACAGACGATGTTCTCGGCGTTGCCGCGGCCTTCCAGCATGATCGCCTGCCGATGGCGGCAGACATTGGACATGAGCTCGACGACGGAGCTGTTTCGCACCAGCATCTTCGCGTGGTCGGTCCACTCGAACGTGTAGTAGTCACCCACGTTCGGGACCATGAGCTCATGGCCGACATAATTCGCGCCGGCGTCGAAAAGGAGCTTCTTCTCCAACTCGAAAATCGCCGGGTCGAAGTACCAGGCGACTGGCAGCTGGCAGGGCGCGGGACTCAGCTCGCGCAGGCGGGCGACATTGGACATTCGTCTTGTAAGGGACTAAAAACACAGTATTTTACCGCGATGAGCAAATCCCCGCAGGAGCTCACGTTCGAGGCGGCGCTCGCCGAGCTCGAGAAGATCGTCAGCCGCATGGAATCGGGCGAACTGTCGCTTGAGCAGGCGCTCGCCACGCACAAGCGCGGCCTCGAGCTCGCGCGCTTCTGCCAGCAGCGGCTCGAAGCCGCGCGCGAGCAGGTCAAGGTCCTCGAAGGCGAGGTCTTGAAGCCGCTCACCGACCTCGGCAGTAGTGACTGACGCGGCCTTCCAGGCCTGGATGGGTGAAGTGCAGGCGCGCATGGAGCGCGCGCTGTCGCGCTTGCTTCCCGGCATCCATGTCGCGCCCGCGCGCCTGCACGAGGCGATGCGCTACGCGGTGCTCGGTGGCGGCAAGCGCGTGCGGCCGCTCCTTTGCTTTGCGGCCGGCGAAGTCACCGGCGCGGTGCCCGAGCGGTTGGAAATCGCGGCGAGCGCCGTGGAGCTGATGCATGCGTACTCGCTCGTGCACGACGATCTTCCCTGCATGGACGACGACGTGCTCCGCCGCGGCAGGCCGACCGTGCACGTCGAATACGACGAAGCGACCGCGCTGCTGGTCGGCGACGCCCTGCACACGCTTGCCTTTCAATTGCTCGCCGAGCAGCGGCTGGCAGACGACCCGGGCGAGCAGCTCGACATGGTGAAGCTCCTCGCGATCGCCGCCGGCTCACGCGGCATGGCGGGTGGGCAAAGTATCGATCTCGCGTCGACCGGAAGGACACTCACGCTGCCCGAGCTCGAGTTCATGCACATCCACAAGACCGGCGCGCTGATCCGCGCTGCGGTGCTGATCGGCGCCGCGTGCGGCACGGCGCTCGGCGCGAGCGCGCGCGCTGGCCTTGACCGCTACGCCAAGGCGGTAGGGCTCGCCTTCCAGGTGGTGGACGATGTGCTCGACGCCGAAGCGAGCACCGCGACGCTCGGCAAGACCGCGGGCAAGGATTCCAGGCAAGGCAAGCCCACCTACGTGTCGGTGCTCGGCGTCGCGCGCGCCAAAGCGCTCGCCGAGGAGCTGCGCGAGGACGCGCATGCCGCGCTCGCCGGCCTCGGTGAGCGCGGCGCGCGGCTTGCATCGCTCGCGGACTTCGTGGTTCTGCGAAAATTCTAGGCTCCATGACGACGATTACCGAAGAGCTCGGGGCGGCTGGCTACAATCCGTCGATGTACGAGCTGCTGAAGACGATCGACGATCCGTCGCAGCTGCGTACGCTGGAGCGCCGCCAGCTGCGGCAGCTCGCCGACGAGCTGCGCGCCTTCGTGCTGGAATCGGTGTCGAAGACGGGCGGGCACCTGTCCTCGAACCTCGGCACGATCGAGCTCACCATCGCGCTGCACTACGTGTTCGACACGCCCGAGGACCGCATCGTGTGGGACGTCGGCCACCAGACGTACCCGCACAAGATCCTCACCGGCCGCCGCGAGGCGATGGCGCGCCTTCGCATGATCGACGGGATCTCCGGCTTCCCGCGCCGCGCGGAGTCCAAGTACGACACCTTCGGCACGGCGCATTCCTCGACCTCGATTTCCGCCGCGCTCGGCATGGCGGTGGCCGCGAAGGCGAAGGGCGAGAAGCGCCACTGCATCGCCGTGATCGGCGACGGCGCAATGTCTGCCGGCATGGCGTACGAAGCGATGAACAACGCGGGCGCGATGGACGTCGATCTGCTCGTCATCCTGAACGACAACGAGATGTCCATCTCGCGGCCGGTCGGCGCGCTCACCAACTATCTCGCGCGCCTGCTTTCCGGGCGCGTGTACTCGAGCGCGCGGCGCGCGAGCGAGCATTTGCTGAAGCGCGTGGGCGTGTGGGAGCTCGCGCGGCGCGCCGAAGAGCACATGAAGGGCATGGTCACGCCGTCGACGCTGTTCGAAGAGTTCGGCTTCAACTACATCGGTCCGATCGACGGCCACGATCTCGATGCGCTGGTGCCCACGCTCACCAACATCAAGAAGCTGAAAGGCCCGCAGTTCCTGCATGTCGTCACGCGCAAAGGGCAGGGCTACAAGCTCGCCGAAGACGATCCGATCGCGTATCACGGCCCGGGCAGGTTCAATCCCGCGGAGGGGTTGCCGAAGGCCGTCGTGGCGCGGCCGACCTACTCGCAGGTTTTTGGCCAATGGCTCTGCGACATGGCCGAGCGCGAAGCGCTCCTGGTCGCGATCACGCCGGCGATGCGCGAGGGCTCGGGTATGGTGGAGTACTCCGAGCGCTTTCCGCAGCGCTATTTCGACGTCGGCATCGCCGAGCAGCACGCGGTAACCTTCGCCGCCGGGCTCGCCACCGAAGGCATGAAGCCGGTGGTGGCGATCTACTCGACGTTCCTGCAGCGCGGCTACGACCAGCTGATCCACGACGTCGCGATCCAGAACCTGCCCGTGCTCTTCGCGCTCGATCGCGGTGGGCTCGTCGGTGGCGACGGCGCGACGCACAACGGCGCCTTCGACTTCGCTTACCTGCGCACGGTGCCGAATCTCACCGTGATGGCGCCCTCCGACGCCGCCGAGTGCCGGCAGATGCTCAGCACGGGCTTGCAGCTCGACTCGCCCGCCGCCGTGCGCTACCCGCGCGGCGCGGCGCTCGGCGAGCCGGGCAACGAGCTCACGACGCTACCGGTCGGTAAAGGCGAGATCCGCCGCCAGGGCAAGCGCATCGCAATTCTCGCGTTCGGCGCGATGCTCAAGCCCGCGCTCGAGGCGGCGCAGGCGCTGGACGCGACGGTTGCGAACATGCGCTTCGTGAAGCCGCTCGACGTAGCGCTCGTGAAACAACTCGCCGCCGCGCACCCTCTAATCGTTACCGTGGAAGAACACCAGGTGATGGGCGGCGCGGGCAGCGCCGTGTGCGAAGCGCTCGCCGCGGCGGGCATCGAAAAGCGCGTGCTGTTGCTAGGCCTGCCCGACCGTTTCATCGATCATGGCGATCCGGCGCGCCTTCTCGCCTCGGTAGGACTCGATGCCGAGGGCATCCGTCGCGCGATCGAGAGCGTAAAGCCCGACTAAATTAGTCGGAATGGTAAAATCGCTGCCATGAAAGCCCGCGACCTGCACAACATCCCCGACGTCCAGGCGAGCCCGGATTCACGCAAGCTCGCCATCGACCAGGTGGGAATCAAGGCGATCCGCCACCCGGTACGCATCATGGAACGCTCGGGCGGCGTGCAGCACACCATCGCCATGTTCAACATGTACGTGGGCCTGCCGCATCACTTCAAGGGCACGCACATGTCGCGCTTCGTGGAGATCCTGGAAGCGCACGAGCGCGAGATCACCGTCGAGACGTTCCAGCTGATGCTGCGCGAGATGGTGGAGAAGCTCGAGGCGGAGGAGGGGCGCATCGACATGGCCTTCCCCTACTTCATCGAGAAACGTGCGCCCATCTCCGGCGTGAAGAGCCTCATGGACTACGAGGTCAGCTTCACCGGCGAGATCCGCAAGGGCCGCCAGGGCTTCACCATGAAGGTGCTCGTGCCGGTGACGAGCCTCTGCCCGTGCTCGAAGGAGATCTCCGAGCGCGGCGCGCACAACCAGCGCTCGCACGTCACGGTGACCGCGCGCACCAACGACTTCGTCTGGATCGAGGAGCTCGTCGATCTCGTCGAGAAGCAGGCCTCGAGCGAGCTCTACGGCCTGCTCAAGCGCCCGGACGAGAAGCACGTCACCGAGCGCGCCTACGACAATCCGAAATTCGTCGAGGACCTGGTGCGCGACGTGGCGGCGGTGCTGAACCTCGATGAGCGCGTCGACGCCTACGTGGTCGAGTCGGAGAACTTCGAGTCGATCCACAACCACAGCGCCTACGCGCTGATCGAGAAAGACAAACGGGCGCGCTAGCCCTCCTTCTGGCATTGCTGGGCATGAGCAGCGCCGCCGACGCCCAGGACTTCGCAGCCGAACGCGCACGCCTGGTCGCCGAGGTCGAGGCGATGTACGCCGAGACGAGCCGCGAGACCGGCATGAGCGCCATGTCTGCGGCCGTGCGCGCCTCGCTCGGCAAGGTCGAGCGCCATCGCTTCGTTCCCAAAGCGCAGCAGTCGATGGCATACCGCAACCAGCCCCTGCCGATCGGCGGTGGCCAGACGATCTCGCAGCCTTACATCGTGGCGCTCTCCACCGATCTCTTGCAGCCCAAGCCCGAGCACGTCGTGCTCGAAGTCGGGACCGGCTCGGGGTACCAGGCGGCGGTGCTCGCCGAAGTCGTGAAGCAGGTCTACAGCATCGAGCTGCTGGAGGACCTCGGCCGTACCGCGGCCGCGCGGCTCGCTGAAGTTGGGTACGGCAACGTCGAGGTGCGCATCGGCGACGGCTACGCCGGCTGGCCGGAGAAGGGGCCCTTCGACGGCATCATCGTGACCGCCGCCGCGCCCAGGATCCCGTCCGCGCTCACAGCGCAGCTCAAGCCGGGCGGCCGCATGGTGATTCCGGTGGGGGGCGAGGGCTGGGTCCAGCACCTCAAAGTGGTGACGAAGCGCGCCGACGGCGGCTACGACGAGCGCGACGTGATCCCGGTGCGCTTCGTGCCGCTCGTGCCTAAAAGCGGCGGGTAAGTGTCATCGTGTCGCCGTCGCGCCGCATGTCAAGGCGGTTGAGGAAGCTCATGCCGAGCAGTCCCACGCCCGCGCCATGCTCGACGACCACGCCATCGACGTCGTGCAACTCGATACCGCCCAGGCGCAGCTTGTCGAGCTTCACGAGGTAGCCGGAGGTCGGCCCATCCGCCGTTTGCATGGTGCGGCGCGCGCCTTTGCGCCAGTCGATGCCGAGGCGCAAGGCATCGGCCGCCGAGAGCACCACGGCCGAGGCGCCGGTATCGACGACGAAGCGCATCGGAATGTCGTTGACCGCGGCTTCGGCGAAAAAGTGGCCGCGGCTGTCGGCGGAGAGCGTGACGCTCTCCCGGCTCGAAACGACAGCGCTGTTGCGGTAGTGCTGGCCGAGCGTCAGCACGCGGCGCTTGCCGTCGATCTCGACGGTCGCCTGCTCCCTGGACACAGCGATGACCGTCACGCCGCTCCAGGTCTGGCCGACCTTCACGGTCTTCGGCTCACCGCCCTCGAGCGCGAGCACGGCAGCCTTGTCGCCGATCACGCCGATGAGCGCGACATCCTCGGCCGCGGCGAACGCCGCTGCGCAGGCGAGGAGCGAAAGGCAAATAAAATGGCGCATCGATGA
>VBCM01000288.1 GCA_005883675.1 Betaproteobacteria bacterium | reverse complement strand
TCAGGAACTTGCGCCGCGCCGGCGTGTTGAAGTAGAGGTCGGTGACCGTCACGGTGGTGCCGGGCGCGCGGGCGGCGGGCTCGACCTCGGCGATTGCGCCGCCCTCCGCCTGCAAGGCCGAGCCATGCGGCGCCTCCTGCCGGCGGGTGGTGATGCCGACGCGCGCCACGGCGGCGATCGAGGCGAGCGCCTCGCCGCGAAAGCCCATGCTCGTCACCGACTCCAGGTCGGCGAGGTTCGCGATCTTGCTCGTCGCATGCCGCGCGAGCGCGAGCGGCAGCTCTTCGCGCGCGATGCCCTCGCCATCGTCCTCCACCTGCACGCGCCGCAGGCCGCCTTCGTCCAGCGTGACGTTGATCGCGTGGGCGCCGGCGTCGACGCTGTTCTCGAGCAGCTCCTTCAACACCGAGGCGGGCCGCTCCACGACTTCGCCGGCGGCAATCTGGCTCACGAGGAGCTCGGGCAGCACGCGAATCGCGCTCACACGGGGAGTATATAGAATCGGCCGCGTGGAACTCATCGCGGCGCTGTGGGATCTCGCGGTCCATCTCGATCAGCATCTCGCGTCGTTCGTCGCCGAGCACGGGGGCTGGGTGTATGCGCTGCTCTTCGCCATCGTGTTCTGCGAAACGGGGCTGGTCGTCACGCCGTTCCTGCCCGGCGATTCGCTGCTCTTCGTGGTGGGCGCACTTGCCGCGGCCGGCGGCATGGACATCGCAGTCGTGATTGCGGTGCTCGTCGCTGCGGCGCTCTGCGGCGACAACTGCAACTACTGGATCGGGCGCTGGACCGGCACGCGGCTCCTCGGGCGCTGGATCAATCCGGTGTACCTGCAGCGCACGCACGACTTCTACGAGCGCCATGGCGGCAAGACCATCGTCATCGCGCGCTTCATGCCGATCGTGCGCACCTACGTGCCCTTCGTCGCCGGCCTTGGCACGATGCCGTACCTGCGCTACCTCGGCTTTTGCATCGTCGGCGCAGCCGCCTGGGTCGGCTCGCTTTGCACGGCCGGCTATTTCTTCGGCAACATTCCCGCAGTGAAGAGCAACCTGACGCTCGTCATCATGGCGATCGTCCTGCTTTCCGTCTCGCCAGGCGTGATCGCCTGGCTGAGGAGCCGCTCAGTTCAGCGCCAGGGGTGAAGTGCGGCGCGGCGGATGTCTTGCGATGTAGTCGCGGATGCCTTCGAGGATGGCGCGCGCAAGCCGGTCCTGGTAGCGCTCGTCGCTCAAGCGCTTCTCTTCCTGCGGATTGGAGATGAACGCCGTCTCGACGAGGATCGACGGCACGGTCGGGGCGGTCAGCACCGCGACGCTCGCCTGCTCGACCGGGCCGCGATGCAGCGGATTCGCCTCCAGAGATCGATGATCGTGCCCCTGACGTAATCATCCTTGGGCAGGTTGCTCGCGCCGCCGATCAGGTCCGAGGCGTTCTCTTTTTGCGCCAGCAGGCGCGCAGCTTCGGAGGTCGCGCGCCGGTCCGAGAGCGCATAGACCGAGGAGCCGCGGGCGTTGGAGCGCACGAACGAATCGGCATGGATCGAGACCATGAGATCGGCGTTCACGGCGCGCGCTTTGCTGACCCGCTCGCGCAGCTCCAGGAAATAATCGCCGTCGCGCGTGAGGAGCGCGCGCATGTTCGGCTCCCCGTCCACCAGGCGCTTCAGGCGCCGCGCGATCGCGAGCGTGACGTTCTTTTCGCGGGTTCCATGCCGTCCCACCGCTCCGGGGTCTTCGCCGCCGTGCCCGGCGTCGATCACGATGGTGGCGAGCCGCGCCACTTTCGGCTGCTCGTTGCGTTCCTTGCGCAGCTCGTCGGTCTTGCGCGTTTCCTCGATGAGCGCCGCGAGCGGATCCACCGGCACCGCGGGATAGATGTCAAGCACCAGGCGATGGCCGTACTCGGCGATCGGCGCGAGCGTGAATACTTGCGGCTTCACCTCGGTCTTGAGGTCGAGCACCACGCGCACCACGCCCGGCCGGTTGCGCGCCGCGCGCAGGCCTTTGATGTACGGATCGTCGGCAACGACCTTGCCGTCGAGCTCGGCGAGTGCCGGCGTCATTTCGGTCTCCAGATCGAGCACCAGGCGCTCCGGGCTCTTTACCGCAAACACCTGGAACTTGACCTCGGCCTGCGATTCGAGCGTAAGCCGCGTGTAGTCGCGCGCGGGCCAGATGCGACTCGCGACGACCTGCGCCTGCGCCGGCGCTAGAACGAAGCCAGCGCTTGCCGCAAGGAGGCAAGCCAGTCGTCGCCCGCTGCGGAGCGCGCCTGCAATTGCGCGCGGCGCGCTGTGCCGTCGTAGCGCAGCGTCGCTGCCAGATCCGGCGACGGCAGCAGGTCGCCCGCTCGCTCCGGCCATTCGACTATACAAACGGCATCGGGCCGGAAGTACTCGCGCAGTCCCGAGCTCAGCCATGCGTTGCGATCGCCGATTCGATAGAAATCAAAATGATACAAGTCTAAGCTCGAAATCGTATAAGGTTCAACCCAGGCATAGCTCGGACTCTTGATCGGCCCGGTGACGCCGAGCGAACGCAGGAGCCCGCGTACGAGGGTCGTCTTGCCCGTTCCCAGGTCACCGGACAGATGCAACACGCGCCCCGGCGCGATGCCCGCCGCGAGCGCTCTACCTACGCGCACCGTGGCATCGGCGTCGGGCAATTTAAGATCGACCGTCATGGATTACGCAGCGCTCGCGACGCGCGTCCGCGACTGGGGCCGCGAGCTTGGCTTCCAGGCCGTGGGCATCGCCGACGCGGATCTCAGCGCCGCCGAGCCGCGGCTGCTCGAGTGGCTCGCGCAGGGCCGGCATGGGGAGATGGAGTATATGGCGCGGCATGGCGCGCTCCGCGCGCGGCCCGGGGAGCTCAAGCCCGGCACGCTGCGCGTCATCTCCTGCCGACTGGATTACGCCACCGGGGACGGCGAAGCGACGCCGGGCGGTGGGCCGCAGGCGTACATCGCTCGCTATGCGCGCGGCCGCGACTACCACAAGGTGCTGCGCGCCCGGCTGCAGCGCCTGTGCGATCGGATTGAGGCCGAAATCGGTCCGTTCGGCTATCGCGTGTTCACAGACTCGGCGCCGGTGATGGAAGTGGAGCTCGCAGTGCGGGCCGGGATCGGCTGGCGCGGCAAGCACACGCTGCTCCTCGACCGCACCGGCTCCTGGTTCTTTCTCGGCGAGGTCTACACCGACCTGCCGCTGCCGCCGGACGCGCCGGTCGAGGAGCATTGCGGTACCTGCCGCCGCTGCATCGACGTCTGTCCGACGCAGGCGATCGTCGCGCCTTACGAGCTCGATGCACGCCGCTGCATCTCGTACCTCACCATCGAGCATAAGAGCGCGATCCCCGAAGAGCTGCGGCCGCTGATCGGCAACCGCGTCTACGGCTGCGACGACTGCCAGCTTGTCTGCCCGTGGAACCGCTTCGCGCAGCCAAGTAGCGAAGCAGAGTTCCAGCCACGCCATGGGCTCGACCGCGCCACGATGATCGAGCTCTTTGGCTGGACGGAGGCCCAGTTCGACGCGCGGCTCGCCGGCTCGCCGATCCGGCGCATCGGCTACGAGCGCTGGCTACGCAACCTTG
>VBCM01000248.1 GCA_005883675.1 Betaproteobacteria bacterium | reverse complement strand
CGATCCCGGTCACCACGCGCCCCGGCCACACGGTGACGCCGAGGCGCTCGAGCGCGAGCTGCGCCTTCGCCGAGAGGTCCGGCGGATAGGGCGGCAGCACGCGGTCGGTGCCCTCGATGAGAACGACGCGCGCATTGTGCGGATCGATGCGCCGGAATTCGCCCCGCAGCGTATGGCGTGCGATCTCGGCGAAGGTGCCGGCGAGCTCCACGCCGGTGGCGCCGCCCCCGACCACCACGAACGTGAGCCAGGCGCCGCGCTTCACCGGCTCGGCCTCGCGCTCGGCGCGCTCGAACGCGGTGAGCACGCGCCGGCGGATCTCGAGCGCGTCTTCCAGTGTCTTCAGTCCCGGCGCATGCGCCGCCCACTCGTCGTGCCCGAAGTAGCTGTGGATAGTGCCGGCGGCAAGGATCAGGTAGTCGTAGGCGAGCTCATCGCCGTTTTCCAGGCGCACCACGCGCCGCGCGACGTCGATCGCGCGCGCTTCGCCATAGAGCACTGTGGTGTTGCGTTGATGCGCGAGGATGTGCCGAATCGGCCCGGCGATGGAGGGCGCTGAGAGCCCGGCGGTCGCCACCTGGTAGAGGAGCGGCGTGAAAAGATGGTGGTTGGTGCGGTCGATGACCGTGAGCTCCACTGGCGCGCTCCTCAGCGCCTGCGCTGCCCACAGGCCGCCGAAGCCGCAGCCCACGATAATGACGCGCGGGGCCGACATGGCCGGGCATGATACAAGTTGTTACCAAGTCCACGCCTAGCGCGTCCACCGGCGTGCGGGCGCCGCGTTTTAAGGGGCTGTAGCCACCACTATAAGGAGGAGCAGTTCATGAAATTTGCACACACCGCCATCGCCGCCGCGCTCGGCCTTGCATTCTGCGGCGCGGCGTTCGCGCAGGCCGGCACGGTCCAGCGCGACGTCAACCAGCAGCAGCGCATCGAGCAGGGCCTGCGGTCCGGGCAGCTCACCACGCGCGAAGCGTCGCGCCTGGAGCGCGAGGAAGCGCGCGTCGAGCGCGACCAGTCGCGCGCCATGCAGGACGGCAAGCTCACGCCCGCGGAGAAGGCGCGCCTCGCGCGCGAGCAGAACCGCGTGAGCCGCGACATCTACCGCGAGAAGCACGACGCGCAGACCGGCAATCCGAGCTCGGCCTCTTCGCAGCGCATGCAGGCCGACGTACAGCGCAACATCAACCAGCAGAGCCGCATCGAGCAGGGCGTGAATTCGGGCAGCCTCACCAACCGCGAAACCGCGCGCCTTGAGCGCGGCGAAGCGCGCATCGACCGTGCGGAAGCCCGCGCCGGCGCCGACAACAAGGTCGGGCCGCGCGAGCAGCGTCGCATCCAGAAGGCCGAGAACCGCGAGAGCCGCCGCATCCACCGCGAGAAGCACGACGCCCAGACGAAGTAATAACATGGCCGCATGGCGGCTGACCTGTCAGCACTGAAGCCCGGCCTCGAGGGCGAGGTCGGGCTTCTCGTTTCCGAGGAGCACACGGCGCCGCGCGTCGGGAGCGGCGCGATCCATGTGCTCGCCACGCCGGTAATGATCAACCTCTTCGAAGCGGCGGCGCTCGCCGCGGTGGAGAAGCTGCTGCCGCCCGGTCACCAGAGCCTCGGCACCGTCCTCAACGTCCGCCATATCGCTGCCACGCCGGTCGGCATGCGTGTCACCGCTACCGCGAAGGTCGAGAGAATCGACGGGCGCACCATCTATTTCCGGCTGCAGGCGCGCGACGAGAGGGAAGTGATCGGCGACGGGCTGCACGAGCGCGTGGTGGTGAACGTCGCCAAATTCGACCAGCGGGTGAAGCGCAAACTCTAGTAGGGCCGCGCGCCGAAGAGCCAGGGGTGGAGCGCGAGGAGCACGGCGAACGCCACGAGGCCGATGAGCGGGCGCATCCAGCCGATCTCGCCCCAGACGAGGCGGTTTCGCCCCTGGGCGATGGCGACGAACGGCACATGCGAGGTCGCTCGCGCAAAGCGCGGCCAATTCGGATCGGCGCGCTTTCGCCGGTCGAGCGACAGCGTGCCGAGCAGCGCGACCAGCAGGAAGCCGCCGAAGAAGACGAGCGACCTCCGCTCGCCGCTCGCCACGACGTGCGCCGCCGCCCACAGCATGATTCCCCACATGATCGGGTGGCGGGTGATGCGGATCATGCCGCGCGCCGGTTCCTCGCTTCGCAGGAGCGCGTCCGCCCCGACCATCGTCGGATTGCGCCGATAGCCGCTCGCGACCAGGATCAAGGCGATCGGCATGATGAGAAGCGGCAGGTGGCGCCAGCCCGCCCACAGCGCCTCGCGCGGCGCATGCACGAAGGCCCAGATCATCCATCCAAGCGTCAGGAACGCGGCCGCCGAATAAAGGCCGCGGTAGGGCCACTCACCGAGCGCCGCGACGAGCCTCGCGCGCAGCGGCGTTGCAGAGACGAGATGCGTCAGCACGAATGCCGCCGTGGCGACGATGAGCAGCGCGATGGGATCCATGCTTCCCCCCTTCGCCCGGCATTATGCGCTGCGATTACTGCAGGTCGATGATGAAGAGTCGGATCAGCTCTTCCAGGTTCTGCGGCGAGCTCACGATCTTGCAGCCGATGCGGGTGGCGCGTTCGCCGCTCGGCAACCTGACGTGGCTGACGTAGCGCACTTCGAGGTCCACTTCGATCGGCTGGTGCTGCGGGTGGCGGATGCGCGCACCCTCGAGCCGCGTGCCCGCGCAAAGCGGCAGCGCGGGGTCAGACACCAGGATGCCGGTGCCGTCGAGGCTCACATCCACCACCTTGGCGTCGAACGTCAGCACGCCCATGCGCACTTCGCAGCTCACGGGTGCCTGGGCCGGTATGGCGACGCGCGAGGCGGAGCGCCGCTGCTGCAGCGCCACCATCACGGGCGGCAGCTCGCACTGGATACAGGGTTGGCCGGATTGGACGGCGGCATGCGGGGTGGCGCCGGCGAAGGCGAACTGGGCGCCGCGATGGTTGCAGCGCAGGATGAGCTTCGGTTGCGCCAGCGCCGCCGCATTCGCCGCCTTGTGGTGGCTGTACGAAAGCAGCATGTAGCCCTTCACCGGCTCGATGAACATCAACTGCGAGAGGAACATCATTTGCGAGGGCAGGTTCGCCGTCAGCGTGTCGTGGTCCTCGAGCATCGAGTCGAGGATGCGGCCGATCTCGATGCCGGAGCGGACCAACAGTTGCCCGGTCAGGGCGAGGCGCGACGTGATGTCGGGCGAGCTCACAGCCCCTTACATTGCTCAGCTTGTCCGCCCGCCTCAAGTGCAAATTACTGCTGTGACCGGTTCAGCCCAGCGCCTTCGTGACGATTTCCGCAAGGTCCTTCGACAGGCCCTCGGTCTCGCGGATGCGCTCGAGCTCGGCGCGCGCGCGTGCTTGCCGGCGCTCATCGAGCTTGCGCCAGCGGTCGTAGGCGCGCGCCATGCGCGCCGCGACCTGGGGATTGAGCGCGTTCAGCGCGATCACCTGGTCGGCGAGGAAGGCGTAGCCGCCGCCATCGGCGGCGTGGAAGCGCACGTGGTTCGCGCTGAACGTGCGGATGAGGGCGTACACCTTGTTCGGCACCTTGAGGTCGAACGCCCGATGTGCGAGCAGCCGTTTCACCCGGGCGAGCGTGTCGGGCTGGCGTGAGCCGGCCTGCACCGCGAGCCACTTGTCGACGACCAGCGGCTCGTCCTTCCAGCGCGCATAGAACTCTTCCAGCGCCTTGTCGCGCTCGGGACAGTCCAGCTGCGCGAGCGCGGTGAGCGCCGCCATCGCATCGGTCATGTTGTCCGCGCCGCGAAACTGCCGGTACGCGAGCGGCGCTTCGCCGAGCTCCGCGAGGTAAAGAAGGCACTGGTTGCGCAGCGCGCGCCGGCCGATCGCTGCCGGGTCCGGCGAATACGCCGCGCTGCTCGCGAGCCGCTCGTAGGTGGCGACGAGCTCGCCGCGGAGCGCCGCGGCGAGTTTGCGGCGCAGCGTGTTGCGCGCCTCGTGCAGCGCATCCGGATCGACGAGCTCCATCTGCTCGGCGAGGAAGCTTTCTGCCGGCAGCGTCAGCACCTCGGCGGCAAAGATGCGGTCAGGCTCCGCCAGGATTCTGCCCATCGCATCTGCAAAGGCGTCGGAGGGCTCGCCCCTCGCCTCGAGGATGGTGCAGGCCGCGAGGCGCTGGCCCGCTTCCCAGCGGTTGAACGGATCGTCGTCGTGCGCGAGGAGATGCAGCAGCTCGGCTTCGCTGTACGGGTAGTTGAGGACGACCGGCGCCGAGAAGCCGCGCAGCAGCGACGGCACGGGGCGCGTTTTGAGCCCGCTGAAGGCGAAGCGCTCCTCGGGCTTGCGCACATGCAGGAGCCGCTCCTCGTGGCCGACTTTCGCGACGAGCGGTATATGGAACGGCGGGTTCATCGACTGCTTGACGCTGAGCGTGTACGTGCCGTCCCGGTAGTCGCCCGCGCAATCGAGCACCGGCGTGCCCGCGACGTCATACCAGCGCTTGAACTGCACGAGCTCGACGTCGGAAGCATCCTGCATCGCCTGCACGAAGTCGTCGCATGTGACCGCCTGGCCGTCGTGCCGCTGGAAGTAAAGCCGCATGCCGGCGTGGAACTTCTCTTCGCCGAGCAGCGTGTGCTGCATGCGCACGACCTCCGCGCCTTTCTCGTACACCGTCATGGTGTAGAAGTTGCGGATCTCCATGTAGGACTGCGGCCGCACCGGATGCTTCATCGGCCCGGCGTCCTCGGGAAATTGCCCCGCGCGCAGCGCGCGCACTTCCTGGATGCGGGTCATGGCGCGCGAGTAGATGTCGGCGCCGTACTCCTGGTCGCGGAAGACGGTCAGTCCCTCTTTAAGCGAGAGCTGGAACCAGTCGCGGCAGGTGACGCGGTTGCCCGTCCAGTTGTGGCAGTACTCGTGCGCCACGACCCGGTCGATGTTCAGGTAATCGGTGTCGGTCGCGGTGTCCGCGCGCGCGAGCACGTACTTGGTGTTGAAGATGTTGAGGCCCTTATTCTCCATCGCGCCGGAGTTGAAGTCGCCGACCGCCACGATGCGGTACTGGTCGAGGTCGAGCTCGAGGCCGAAGCGCGTTTCGTCCCAGCGGATCGCGCGCTTCAGGCACTGCATCGCCCAGGCGGCCTGGTCGAGCTTGCCGCGCTCTACATAGACATAAAGCTCCTTCTTCTTGCCCGAGCGCGTGACGATCGAATCGGCGAGCCGCTCGAGATCGGCCGCGACCATGGCGAAGAGGTAGGAGGGCTTGGGGAACGGATCGTGGAAGCGCGCCCAATGCCGAGCGCCGGGCTCGTCGCCGGCACCCGCGAGGTTGCCGTTCGATAGCAGCACCGGATAGCGCTTGCGGTCTGCATGGATGGTCGTCGTGTAGCGCGCCATGACGTCGGGCCGGTCGATGTACCAGGTGATGCGCCGGAAGCCTTCCGCCTCACACTGCGTGACGAAGCCGCTCTTCGTCGCGTAGAGGCCTTCGAGCGTCGTGTTCTTTTGCGGGACGATGCGCGAGAGCGTCTCGAGCGTGCAGCGCTCGGGGAGCTCGTACACCGTCAGCCGCTCCGGCGTGACCTCATGGCGGACCGCGCGGCCGTCCAGCGATATGGAAACAAGCTCGAGCTCTTCGCCGTCGAGTACCAGGGGTCCGGCGCCGGCGTTGCGTCGGACGTCTAGCCGCGCGCGCACCAGCGCGTGCTCCTCGCGGATGTCGACATCGAGATCCACGCTCTCCACCCGGTGCTCGGGCGGCGCGTATTCCTTGAGGTAGATGGTCTTCGGCTGTGGTTCTCGCATCGGCGAATTTTAACTGTTGACCCCCGGCCGCCGGACCTTGATGCGCCTGATGCGTACGCCGAGGCGATCCTCCGCCGCCTCGAGATCGAAGCGCATCTGCAGGTTCAGCCAGAACTGCGGCGTGGTCCTGAAGTAGCGCGCGAAGCGCAGCGCTGTGTCGGCGGAGACGCCGCGCAGGCCGCGCACGATCTCGTTGATGCGGCGCGGCGGCACCTCGATGTCGACCGCCAGGCGGTATTGCGATACGCCGAGGCCGTCGAGGAAATCGCGCTTCAGTATTTCGCCCGGATGCAGCGCGCGCTTCGCCATGACTATGCTCGTAGCCCGATATTAACGCGCACCGTTAATACTTGGTTGTGCATCGCCCGGCCGCCACGCCCCAACGCGGTGCGGCTTTCGGGCGCTGCCCAACGCCCTTCAGAGTAAAAGCGCGGTGGCATGCCATTTGCGAAAGCCTGCCGCGACGCATACCCGATAAGGAGCGCAAAGCAGCCATGTATACGGAAACCATTGATGGCTTCACCAAGCTCGCGGAACGCAAGATCGCGGCGCTGCGCGCATCGCCCGGCGGCTTCTTCGTGGCGAGCATGCTCGCGGGCGCCTACGTCGGCATCGGCATCATCCTGATCTTCGTGCTCGGCCAGCAGGTGCCGCCCGAGTTCCAGAAGCTCGTCATGGGCGCAACCTTCGGCATCGCGCTCACGCTTGTCGTCATCGCGGGTGCGGAGCTCTTCACCGGCCACACGATGTTCATGGCGCTGCGCGGCTATCGCGGCATCGGCACCGTGGGCGACATCGCAGCGAGCTGGGGCATGACCTGGACCGGAAATCTCGTGGGCTCGCTCGCGCTGGTTGGCCTTTTCGCCGCCGGCGGCGGCGCGGGCATTCTTTCCGCGCCCGACACGCTGCTCATGAAGGTCGCGGCGATGAAGATGACCGCCCCCGGCGCGGCGCTCTTCGCGCGCGCGATCCTGTGCAACTGGCTCGTGTGCCTCGCGATATGGATGGCGGCGCGGGTGAATTCGGATTCGGCCAAGTGCATCGTGATCTTCTGGTGCCTGCTCGCGTTCATCGCGAGCGGCTACGAGCACAGCGCCGGGGGCGGTCATCTTCATCGCCGCTACCTTCATGAGCAGCGTGTCGGGCGCGGAAAGGATGCCCGCGCCGCCGCCGGCGGCGAAAAGGCCAACCAGCGCGAGCGAGCCCACGAGATTTCCGGTCCAGGTCATGCCCCAGCTCGCTGCGATGTCGCCCACGGTGCCGATGCCGCGATAGCCGCGCAGCGCGCCGGCGCCGTCCGTGCCTTCAGGGCCGGAGCGCATCCACCACGAGGCGCAGAACCGCGTGCTCGCCTCCGGCGGCAAGCTCACGCGCGAAGAGGAGGCGAAGCGCGCGAAGCATCCCTTCGACATGTGGGACGAGATTGCCGCGAATGCCGCCGCGGGGCAGTTTCCGAAAGGCACGGACGTCTTCCTGTACAAGTTTCACGGCCTGTTCTACGCCGCGCCGGCGCAGGATTCGTTCATGCTGCGGCTGCGCAACCCGAACGGCATTCTCGATGCGCCGAAGCTGCGCGTCGTGGCCGGGATCGCCGAAGAATATGGCGGCGCCTATGTGCACGTGACCACGCGCGCAAATCTGCAGGTGCGCGAGATCGGACCGCAGCACACGATCCGCATCCTCGAGCGCCTGGCGCAAGCGGGCCTCACCTCGCGCGGCGCGGGCGCCGACAACATCCGCAACATCACCGGCAATCCGACCGCCGGCATCGATGCCTGCGAGCTCTACGACACGCGGCCGCTCGGCCTTTCCCTCTACCACAGCATCCTCAACCATCGCGAGCTCTACGGCCTGCCGCGCAAGTTCAACATCGCGTTCGACGGCGGCGGCAGCGTGGCGTCGCTCGAGGATACGAACGACATCGGCTTCAGCGCGGTGCTCGCGAAGGGAAGCGTGTACTTTCGTATCGCGGTCGGCGGCATCACCGGCCACGGCGACTTTGCCGGCGACCTCGGCGTGGCGATCGCGCCCGAGCAGTGCGTGCCGGTCGCGATCGCCATCCTGCGGGTGTTCATCGACGAGGGCGATCGCACCGATCGCAAGAAGGCGCGGCTGAAATACGTGCTCGACCGCCTGGGCCGCGAGCGCTTTCTCGCCGAGGTCGAGAAGCGCCTGCCGGCGCCGCTGCAGCGCCTGGCCCCTAGCGATTGCGAGCCGCGGCCGCCGCTGCGGCGCGGCGCGCATGTCGGCTTCCACGCGCAACGCCAGCGCGGGCTGATGTACTGCGGCGTCGCGTTGCCGGTCGGGCGCATGAGCGTCGCGCAGATGCGCGGCCTCGCCGACATCGCCGAGCGCTACGGCAGCGGCACGCTGCGGCTCACGGTGTGGCAGAACGTCATCATCTCGGACATCGCGGCCGCCGCTCAGGCGAACGCGGAGGCAGCGCTCGCCGCGCTCGGGCTCACCGCTCGCGCGAGCCTCGCGCGCGCCGGGATCGTCGCGTGTACGGGCAATACCGGCTGCAAATTTGCCGCGAGCGACACGAAGACGCATGCACTCGCCATCGGCGAGCATCTCGAGCGCACGGTAGAGCTCGATACGCCGGTGAACGTGCACATCACCGGCTGCCCGAACTCCTGCGCGCAGCATTACATCGGCGACATCGGGCTCCTCGGCGCAAAGGTGGGCGAGGGGCAGGTCGAGGGCTATCACCTCTATGTCGGTGGCGGCTTCGCCGAGCAGCGCGCGCTCGGACGCGAAGTCCTGCGCGAGGTGCCGGCGGCGGAAATGCCGCAGGTGCTCGAGCGGCTGCTGCGCGCCTATCTCGATGGGCGCACGAGCGCCGAGGAAGCGTTCCACGACTTCGCGAAGCGCCAGACGCCGGAGGCGCTGCGCGCGGCCGCGCAGGGCCGGCGAGTAGCAGCGTGACGATGCAGACCTTCCTGCCCGACAATGCGCCCTTCACCGAGGCGCAGCGCGCCTGGCTGAACGGCTTCATCGCGGGGCTCCTCGGCGCGGAGCGGCTAAAGCACGAACAGCCATCGGCTGCCCCGATGGCGATGCCGGCGGCCGAGGAGGAGCAATTCCCCTGGCATGACCCGACCCTCGCGCTCGATGAGCGCATGAAGCTCGCCGCGGGCCGGCCGCTCGAGCGCCAGCTCATGGCAGCGATGGGCCAGCTCGATTGCGGGCAGTGCGGTTATCTCTGCAAGACGTACGCCGAAGCGATCCATTCGGGGACGGAGCCCGATCTCGGCAAATGCGTGCCCGGCGGCCGCGACACCGCCCGGAAGTTGAAGGAGCTCGTCGCCCTGCGCCCTGCGCAAGCCGCGCCGTCGACGGCGCCGAGCACGCGCGTCGTGGAGCGCGGCTATGGGCGCGACGCGCCCGTACCGGCGCGCCTCGTCGCCAGCACGCCGCTTACCGCCGCGGGCGCGGAGAAGGACACGCGCCACGTGGTGATCAATCTCGCCGGCACCGGCCTCACGTACGCGCCCGGCGACTCGCTCGGCATCTGGCCGCAGAACAATCCCGACGAAGTCGAGCTGCTGCTCGCCATACTGCGCGCCAAGGGCTCGGAAGGGGTGAGTCTCGCCGACGGCTCGGTGATCAGCGCGCGTGACGCGCTGGCGCGCGAATGCGACTTGCGCGCGCCGAGCGCCGAGCTTTACGGGCTGCTCGCCCGCGAGGCGAAGGACGAAGTGGATCGCTCGCGCCTTGCCAAGCTCGCCGAGGATGACGCGCACGCCGAGACCTATGGAGTGCACGATGTCCTCGATGCGCTGCTCGAATTCCCGTCGGCCCGGCCGCGCATCGGCGATTTCGTCGGCGCGCTTGGCCGCATGCAGCCGCGGCTCTATTCCCTCGCCTCGTCGCAGCGCCGGCATGCGACCGAGGCGCACCTCACGGTCGGCGTGCTGCGTTACGAGCGCAACGACCGCGCCTATCAGGGCACCGCGTCGAGCTTCCTCGGCGAGCACCTGCGCCCCGGCCGCCGGCTCTCCGTGTATGTGCAGCGCGCGCACGCCTTCCGGCTGCCGGCCGATGCGGCCGCGCCGGTGATCATGGTGGGGCCTGGCACCGGCATCGCGCCGTTCCGCGCGTTCCTGCAGGAGCGCGAAGCGACCGGGGCTCCCGGACGCAACTGGCTCTTCTTCGGCAACCAGCGCCGCTCGAGCGACTTTCTCTACCACGAAGACCTCGAGCGGCTCGCCGCGAAGCGGGTGCTCTCGCGCATGGATCTCGCCTTCTCGCGCGACCAGACCAGCAAGGTGTACGTGCAGCACAAGATGCTCGAGGCCGCGCAGGAGCTCTGGCGCTGGCTCGCAAACGGTGCCTATCTCTACGTCTGCGGCGATGCCAAACGCATGGCGGGAGATGTCGACCTCGCGCTCCAGCAGATCGCCGTCACCCAGGGTGGCATGGATGCGGCGGCGGCCAAGCGCTACGTCGGCGACCTCGCACGCGCCGGGCGCTACCAGCGGGACATCTATTGACGCGCGACGAAGCGGAGCTGGTGCAGCACACCTGGCACTCGGTGCTGCCGGTGGGCGATACGTTCGCCGAGCTTTTCTACGGCCGGCTCTTCGCGCTGGACGCGGATTTGCGGAGACTTTTCCGCGACGACATGGTGGAGCAGGGCCGCAACCTCACCGCGATGCTGAGCGTCGCCAGCGCGAACATTTCCCGGCCGGAAAAAATCAGCGTCGCCCTGCGCCAGCTCGGCAAGCGCCACGCGGCCTATGGCGTGCGGCCCGAGCACTTCGCGCTGGTCGAGGACGCGCTCCTTTTTGCGCTGGAGCACGCGCTGATCGACGTCTTTACGGCAGAAGTGAAGGCCGCCTGGCGGGCGGCCTATGCGCTCCTCGCGAGCATGATGCTCGAGGCGATTACTCCGCCTGGGTCTCCCGCTCGCGCCTGAGGCTCGCCGCACGCTCGGTGATGGCATTGCGCGCATAGCCGTAGCCTTCGCGCATCCGGTCCACGGTGCTGTCCTGGAGGTTGCGCCAGCCGCCGGCGCGCCGCACCGCCCACAGCAGGAAGGCCGTGATGCCGAGGCCGACCACAACTGCCGCGATCGTTCCCGGATATTCCTGCGCGGTGTTGTAAGCGCTTCTCACGCCGCGCGCGGCGCTCTTGCGCGCGACCTTGTAGCCCTCCGCCGCCTGGTCCGCCAAATCGTTGAACCGCTCTCTCATGCTCGCCTCCTGTTCGGGTATACGAACGTGGCGAGCAATCGGCGTGCCGCTATCACTCCTCGGTCTCAGTCTTGCGTCCGAGGAGCGCACCGACCATGCCCGCAAAGCTGCGCTTGCGCTGAATGACGGGCGCTGAGCGCGACGGGTCCGGCTTGCGCTGCTGGGCGTAGGCCGGCTCCTGCGGCTCCGAGCGGCGCGGGTCCCAATGCTGCTGCCGCGAGCTGCGGGCGGGAGCGCGATGGCCGCGTTGCGGCAGCTTCTCGCCTTCCGCCACCATGCGGGCGCGAGCTTCGCGCAGTTGGTCATCGCGCGCCGATGCCGTCGGCGCGCGCTCAGGGCGACGTTGCCCATCGCGCGGCGGCTGGCCATTGCCGCGGGACTGCCCGATGCCGCGGGACTGCCCGTTGCCGCGATGTTGGCCATTGCCGCGGCGCTGGCCATTGCCGCGAGGCTGGAATTCGGGCCGCGGACGGCGCTGCCCATTGTTTCGTGACGGTTGCTGCTGCGCCACACGCGGGGCCGCGCTGCCGGGGTGAAAGCCCTCGATCGGGCGACTCTCGACCTTGCGATTGATGAGCCGCTCGATCGCCGCCATCAGCGGCCGCTCCTCGGCGCTCACGAACGAGACTGCCTCGCCCTCGACGCCGGCGCGGCCGGTGCGGCCGATGCGGTGCACGTAGTCCTCGGCGACGTGCGGCAGGTCGTAGTTGACGACGTGCGGCAGCGCTTCAATATCGAGCCCGCGCGCCGCGATGTCGGTGGCGACGAGGACGCGGACCTTTCCCTCCTTGAATTCGGCAAGCGCGCGCTCGCGCTGGTTCTGGCTCTTGTTGCCATGGATCGCGTCGGCGTTGACGCCGTCGCGCGCGAGCTGCTGCGCGAGGCGGTTGGCGCCGTGCTTGGTGCGGCAGAACACCAGCACCTGTTTCCAGTCATTGGTTTTCACCAAGTGCGCGAGCAGTTCGCGTTTGCGGGTGCCATCGACCGGATGCGAGACCTGCGAGACGAGCTCGGCCGGCGTATTGCGCCGCGCGACCTCGATCGTCACCGGCTGGTGCATGAATGATGCCGCGAGCTTGCGGATTTCCTCAGGGAACGTCGCCGAGAACAGCAGGTTCTGCCGCTTCGCCGGCAGCAGCGCCAGGATCTTGCGGATGTCATGGATGAAGCCCATGTCGAGCATAC
Source organism: Betaproteobacteria bacterium (assembly GCA_005883675.1). Classification (GTDB taxonomy): domain Bacteria; phylum Pseudomonadota; class Gammaproteobacteria; order Burkholderiales; family SG8-39; genus SCGC-AG-212-J23. The sequence goes on along the minus strand of VBCM01000248.1, from coordinate 10,432 downwards.
GATCGCCTTCATCGAGCACCAGGATCTCGACCTGGCGCAGGTCCACCGTCTTTTGCTGCACGTGGTCGAGCAGCCGCCCCGGTGTCGCCACGAGGATATCGACCCCCCGGCGCAGCGCATCGATCTGTGGATTGATGCCGACGCCGCCGTAGACCGTGATCGACTTGAGCTTGATGTACTTGCCGTAGGTGCGCACGCTGTCTTCCACCTGCGCGCAAAGCTCGCGCGTCGGCGTGATCACCAGCGCGCGGATCGGGTGCCGCGCGGGCGAATGGCTGGCATTCGCCTTCGCCGAAAGGAGCTGCAAGAGCGGCAGCGTGAAGCCAGCAGTCTTGCCGGTGCCGGTTTGAGCGGCGCCCAACAGGTCTTTGCCGGCCAATACAACGGGGATGGCTTGCGCCTGGATAGGCGTGGGTATGGTGTAGCCCTGGTCCGCGACTGCGCGGAGGAGCTCGGGCTTGAGCCCGAGTGAATCAAAGGTACTAATGGAAATTCTCCTGCACTCGGCCTGGGAAGGCGGGAGCCTTCGACCGGTTCAGGCAGATGCGTTTTTAGCTTGTTATTGAGCGATCCAGGGTGGATCGCTTAAACGACTGAGACGCTAACCGGATGTACGCGTAACAGATAGCTTGGACGAGAGTATACAGGACAAATGGCGAGACCGGGCCACAAACCTCGGGCCACGTAATGGCCCGGGCGGCACGGAGGCGCGCAGCTCGAAGTTCTCCCCCTAAGCTTCGCGCGTACGGGGAGGAGAAACTCGCCGCGCTCCATGATGCGTTCACCGGACGACTGTAAATGTCATGCCATAAACTGGCATGATCATGCTGATATCTGGCTATGCGGATTGCCGACGCCCTTTTTTCTGACAGCCAATCGCGAGTTTTCCGATGGCTGTTCGGGCAGCCGGCTCGCAGTTATCACCTCAGCGAGTTGCGCAGGCTTACCAGGTTGGGAAGCGCCTCCTTGCAGCGAGAGTTGAACAAGTTGGCCGACGCGGGGCTCGTCCACTCAGAGCGCCTTGGCAACTTACGTACATTTCAAGCCAACGCCGAAAGCCCGGTGTACGAAGAACTGGTTACGCTCACGCGCAAAACCCTTGGCGTAGAGCCCATGCTCAGGCAGGCTGTGGAGCCGCTCGCACCAAAAGTGGACGCCGCATTTATATACGGGTCTGTAGCCAAGGGCACGGACAAGGCGAAGAGTGATATCGACGTAATGCTGGTCGGAAAAAATCTGACGCTTAGCAAAGTGCTGGAACTCGTCGTGCCGCTCGAAGCGCAGCTTGGGCGGAAGATCAATCCAACATTGCTCACATCGGCTGAGTTCAAGCGCCGGCGAGCGGACCGCGATTCGTTCGTGAATCGCGTTCTGGCGCAGCCGACGATTCCGTTGATCGGGGACGTTCCTGGGCCTGGCCGCGCTCGATAGACGGTACGACTGCACAAATGGCATTCTGGTCGCTAATGAAATTTGCTCTCTCTGGCACTGTCGCGCTCGCGCTGACGGTCCAACTCGCGATTGCCGCCCCTGACGGACGCGCGTCGCTCGAAGGCATCTCGGCCGTGCGCGTCGCCAATTACGGCGCGCCGTCGAAGCTGCTACAGCAGCGTGATGAAGTCGCCCCGATCGTGGGAGAGCTGAACGATCTACGCAAGAAGCGTTGGCGCAAGGGCGACACGAAGATGCGCTGCTACGCGACCGTTTTCCTGCTGGCAGCAAATCGCCAGGTGGCCATGTTCCGCGTGCGGCCGGATCAGATCGTGGAGCGGCCGGTGGAGAAAGGCGAGCCGAGCTACAGCCTCAAGCTTACGGACGGGGATCTGCCGCGGTTGACGAAGCTGCTTACGGAGATTCCAGCCGGCCGGAAGTGCGACTGACGAGCACGCGCCGGAACGTCGCGAGCTCGTTCAAGACCAGCGCGCCGAGGATGATCGCGCCGCCGGTAAGCGTGCTGCGCGCGGGCACTTCGCCCGCGCCGAGCCAGGCCCAGAGCGGGCCGAGCACCACTTCCAGGAGGCCGATCAGCGCCATTTCCGGCGCGAGCAGCACGCGGCTCGCGAGGACGAGCAGCATGCAGGGCAGCCCGAGCTGGAAGACGCCGAGGAAGGCGAGGAGCGCGATGTCCTGCGGCGTTGCCTGAAGCGGCAGGACGAGCGGCAACGCGGCGAGGCAAGAGATCGCGGCCCCGAGCATCACGGCGGGTCGCAGGTCGAGCTCGGCGGATACCGCGCGCAGCGTGATGACGTTGACGGCGGCGGCGATCGGGATCGACAGCGCGACGAGCATGCCGGTTAGATCGCGCGCGGTGTGGGCGCTGAGGTCGGCGCCGAACATCCAGGCGATGCCGAGCGCCGCCGCGCCGGCCGCGATCCAGGTGCCCGCCGGGAGGGGATCCTTCAGGAACGCGCGCGCAAGGAGCGTGGTAAGGAGCGGGCTGACGCTCATCACGACGAGGGTGTTCGCGGTGGTGGTGAGAGTGAGCGCGATCATGAACGCCGTGAACATCACCGCCCACAAGCCGGCGGACGCGAGGCCGGGCCAGCCCATGTGCAGCGGGTTGCGGCGCATGGCGGCGAGCGCCGCAGCGACGAAGGCGAACGCGAAGAGGCTGCGCCAGAAGACGAGCTCGAACGAGCTCGCGCGCTCGATCTGTCGCGTGACCACGCCCGCGGTGCTCCACAGCACCGGCGCGAGGAACATCAGGCCCAGCCCGCCCGCGCGGGTCACATGCCCTTGAACAAGTGGGCGTAGCTGCGGCTGACTTCGAGCTTCTCGGGCCGCCCCTTGATGCTGACGAGCTGGCGGCCGCGCTCGTCGCGGGTGATGCCGGCGATGGCGCGCGCGTTGATGAGAGTGGAGCGGTGGATCTGCCAGAACTGCGCGGGATCGAGCTCGGCGATCAGCTCCCTGATGGGCTTGCGGATGAGCGCTTCCTGTTTCGCGGTCTGCACGCGGGTGTATTTCTCGTCGGAGACGAAGAACAGCACTTCGTCCACCGGGATCATCTGGATCTGGTTCGGCGGACTTCGCCGGCGCGGCGAGGCGCTTCTTCAGCCGTTCGACGGTCACGGCGAGCCGCTCGCGCTCCGCGGGCTTCAGCACATAGTCGATCACGCCCTGCTGGAAGGCGTCGATCGCGTACTGGTCGTACGCGGTGACGAAGACGATTTCCGGCACCCGGCCTTCGAGCGCAGCGATGTCGCGCGCGGCTTCGATGCCGCTTTTCGCCGGCATGCGGATGTCGAGGAACACGACCTCGGGGCGCTCGGCGCTCACGTGCTCGACCGCCTCGGCGCCGTTCTTCGCTTCCGCCACGATCTCGAGCTCTGGCCAGAGCTCCTTCAGCCGCTCGCGCAGCTGCTCGCGCATCAAGGTCTCATCGTCGGCGATCACGGCGCGAATTGTCATGTGGCCTTTTAGGAAAAAGAAACCCCTCCGAAGAGGGGTTCGAGTGAATCGAGCAGCGGGCCTGAACCGCAGCCGCTGACCAGCCGGTGGCGCCTATTTCTTCGCCTGCTTTACGTACACCACGTAGAGCACGATGTCGGACTTGCCTTCGTTCTTGGGCGAATATGCCGGCGACGGCTGTCGTACCTTCACCTCGCCGGTTTTCCACGGCAGTTTTTCCTTCTTGCCGTCGGGATAAATGAGCGTGAGGGTGCCGCCCTTTAGGACGCGGATCACGCGTAGCGGGCGCTCGATATTCGCCGCCGCATCCCCGGGCTTGAAGGTAACTTCGAAGACCCGTACTGCGTCGTTTTCAAAATAAACCTTCTGCACCGGTTCGCCCTTCTTCGCCGCAGCGGGCTTCGCGTCCTTCCCTTTCTCCTGCGCGATCGCGGACGTCGCGATAACGCCGGCCACGAGAAGCGTAGAGACAAGCAGTCGTGCCAGTGCGCCAGCGAACTTGCTCATGGTTCCTCCCCCTTTGAACCCGCCCGAGATTGGGCGGGGCGACCAGTCTACGCCTCCCTCGTTAGCCGCGGAGGGGCCTCACGCTACGTGGGCATCTTGTAAGGGACGACGATGCTGACGCGCGTGCCACTTGGTGCATTCTCGGCGATGCGCAACTCCGCGGCATCACCGTAGATGAGCTTCAGCCGCTCGCGGATGTTCTGCAGGCCCATGCCGGTGCCGGCGGTGGGCGCTCTTCCGAAGCCGACGCCGGTGTCGGCCACGGTGACGGCGAGCTTCCCGTGCACCACCTCGGCGCTTACTGTCAGCGTGCCGCCCTCGGCCTTCGGCTCGAGGCCGTGCTTGATGGCATTCTCGACCAGCGACTGCAGCATCATAGGCGGGAAATCGGCCGAGGAGAGGCCTTCGGGAACGCTCACCTGCGCCTGGAGCCGCGCGCCCATGCGCACCTTCAATATCTCGAGGTACGGCCGCACTACCTCGAGCTCGCGGCCGAGGCTCGCAGCCTTGTCGCGCATCGCCGGCATCGACGCGCGCAAGAGCGCGATCAGGTTCTTCTGCATCTGGCTCGCGCGCGGCGGATCGGTCTCGATCAGGTGATCGATGCTCGCGAGCGTGTTGAAGAGAAAGTGCGGCTCGACTTGCGCCTGCATCGCCGCCATCCTCGCTTCCGCGAGCTGCCGCTTGAGGCTTTCCTCCCCCGCGACGTGATGCGCCTCGGCGGCCTGGGCCTCCGCCTTGACGGTCCTCGCGTGGGCAATCTTGATCGCGGCGGAGAGCAGGATGAAGAGGAAGGCGAGCTGCGGCAGGTAATCTCCCAGGCGCACGCGCACGGTCCGCTCGCGCTCGCCCATCTCGCCGATGGCGCCGACGATCTCGCGCCGGATTTCCTGCGCGAGCGAGCTTGAATCCTGCGCGAGCTCGCGCTGTGCCTCGGCGGCAGCGTCGGCGTCGTCCGCCTTGGGCTGCGCCGGGGTGGAGCGCCGCGGCCCCGGCCTGCCTAGCGGTGACGATCAGCGGCATGCTCGCGCTTGGGCTTGATGCGCACGCCTTGCTCGTCCACCGTGACGTCCACGTCGCGGCTCGGGCGCGCGCGCTTCGACTTGACAAGCTTCGGCTCGACGAGGTCCCAGGTGAAAGGCGGCAGATCGGACAGAATCCCGGCGACGATCAGCAGGACGATGGAGAGGAGGATGAAGCGCTTCCAGCTGATCGACACCAGCCATTCGGCGTAGCGCCGGTACATGGCGGCGATGCCGGCCCCGGCCTGCCTAGCGGTGACGATCAGCGGCATGCTCGCGCTTGGCGACGATCACGATCTGCGGCACGTCGCCTTGCGCTGCAGGCAGCGGCTCGGCGACAGGCGCCGGCTGCTGCGTGGCATACACGACGCCGATCGCGGCGACAGCGACGACGAGGGCGAGGATCAGATTGCGCTTGGTCATGGGCATCTCCCGTGCAGTGGATGCCGTGCACTGTAGGGAGCGCGCCAAGCCGCCGCGAGCGCCGTGCGACGAACTGCAGATAGGCGGCGTGAGCCGCAGCCGGCGGCGATGAGCCGCCCGGCACCTAGCCGCGCCGCCCGAGGAATTCGGCGAGCGCCTTGCAGGTGTGGCCGCGGCCCGAGCGCGCCTTTTCCGGCGGGCCCTGGAACACGACGCGGCCGCCGCCGTCGCCGCCTTCCGGCCCGAGATCGATGATCCAGTCGGCTTCGGCGATCACCTCGAGGTTGTGCTCGATGACGAGCACCGTGTGGCCGGCATCGACCAGGCGATGGAGCACGTGGATCAGCTTCTCCACGTCCGCCATATGCAGGCCGACGGTCGGCTCGTCGAGCACATACAGGGTTTTTGGAAAGCTCGACTTCGAGAGCTCGCTCACCAGCTTGATGCGTTGCGCTTCGCCGCCGGAAAGCGTCGGGCTCTGCTGGCCGAGCGTCAGATAACCGAGGCCAACGTCCTGCAGCAGCTTGAGGCAGCGCTGGATCGACGGATGTGCGGCGTAGAATTCGAGCGCCTCGTCGACGTTCATCGCCAGCACCTCGCCGACGCTCTTGCCACGTAGCTTCACGCTGAGCGTGTCGGCATTGAAGCGCGCGCCGCCGCAGGCTTCGCAGGTCACGCGCACGTCCGGCAGGAACGACATGGCGATCTTCTTCAGCCCCTGGCCCTCGCACTCCTCGCAGCGCCCGCCGCTCGTGTTGAACGAGAACCGGCTGGCGGTCCAGCCACGGACGCGCGCTCTCCCTCTCCCTTGGGAGAGGGCCGGGGTGAGGGTTCCGCTTTCTTCTTCCCGTTGCGCACCTCACCCACCAGCCGCTGCAGGTTTTCATGCAGCACGTCCCGCGCGAGCGTGGATTTGCCCGAGCCGGAGACGCCGGTCACCGCGACCAGGCGGCCGAGCGGCACGGCGACGTCGAGGCGCTTCAGGTTGTGCAGGCTCGCGCGCTGGATCGCGAGCCATTCGGTGGTGCCGTTGCGCCGCGGGTGCAGCGGATGGCGCAGCGGCTCGCGCAGGAAGCGGCCGGTGACGGAATCGGGCTGGCTCACCAGGTCGTCGGCATGGCCCTGGGCGATGACGCGCCCGCCGAGCTTGCCGGCGCCGGGGCCGAGGTCGATCACGTGCTGCGCACGGCGGATGGTGTCCTCGTCGTGCTCCACGACGACCAGGGAATTGCCTTTCGCTTCCAATTTTTCCAGCACGCCGAGCAGGATCTGGTTGTCGCGGTGATGCAGGCCGATGGTCGGCTCGTCGAGGATGTAGCACACGCCGCGCAAATTGGATCCCAATTGCGCAGCCAATCGGATGCGCTGCGCTTCGCCACCCGACAGCGTCGGCGCCGAGCGATCGAGCGTCAGGTAGCCGAGGCCGACTTCGCCGAGGAAGCCGAGGCGAGAGCCGAGCTCCGCGACCAGATCGCGTGCGATCTCGCGCTCGCGGCCCGCGAGCTCGATGCCGGCAAAGAACTCCTGGAGGCGCGAGACCGGCTCGCGCCCATAGTCGGCGATGTTCTTGCCGCGCCAGAGCACGGCGAGGGCCTCGCGGTTGAGCCGCCGGCCCTCGCACGCGGGACAGGTCTCGTCGATCTCGAGCCATTCGATCCACGAGTCGAGCACGTTGTCCTCGGCGCCGGTCTTGGCGCGCTCGTCGTCCCACTCGACGTCGTCGATTGCGAGCCCGGTGCCGTAGCACGATGCGCACCAGCCGTGCTTGCTGTTGTAGGAAAACAGGCGCGGATCGAGTTCGGGGAAGCTGCGGCCGCAGGAGCGACAGGCGCGCTTGGTGGAGAAAACCTGCACTTCGCGCTCGAGCACGTGCACGACGCCTTTGCCGTACTCGAGCGCGGCGCGCAACGCCTGGCGAAGCTGGGCTTCGGCTTTCGCCTCCACCTTGAGTGTGAGGATCGGCAGCTCGATCGTGTGTTCGCGAAAACGATCGATGCGCGGAAACGGCCGCACCGGCAAGAGCTTCCCGTCGACGCGCAGATGCCAGTAGCCCTTGCCCGCGGCCCACTTCGCAAGATCGGTGTAGACGCCCTTGCGGTTCAGCACCAGCGGCGCGAGCAGCGTGATCTTGCGGCCGCGATACTCCTTCATGAGGCGCGCCGCGATCACCTCCTCGCTCTGCGGCTCGATCGGGATCTCGCAATCGGGACAGTACTGCGTGCCGAGCTTGACGAAGAGCAGTCGCAGAAAGTGATGCACCTCGGTGAGCGTGCCCACCGTGGACTTGCGGCCGCCGCGGCTCGTGCGCTGCTCGATCGCCACCGTCGGCGGGATGCCGAAGATCGCGTCCACGTCGGGCCGCGAGGCCGCCTGCACGAACTGGCGCGCATAGGCGTTGAGCGACTCGAGGTAGCGGCGCTGGCCCTCGTTGAACAGGATGTCGAAGGCGAGCGTCGACTTGCCCGAGCCCGAGACGCCGGTGATCACGGTGAAGCGCCCGCGCGGGATGTCGACGTCGATGTTCTTGAGGTTGTGCTCGCGCGCGTTGTGGATGCGGATCATGTTGCCGAGATAGCGCCCGGCGGGTTCGCGTACCGGGGTAAAAACAGGGACGGTCCCTATTTTTTCTACGTACTCGCGCAGCGCCTTCCCGGTGTGCGAGGACTCGTGCGCCATCACCTGCGCTGGCGTGCCCTGGCACACGAGCTCGCCGCCGGCGCCGCCGCCCTCCGGCCCGAGATCGAGGATCCAGTCGGTGCCGCGGATGACATCGAGGTTGTGCTCGATGACGATGAGCGAATGGCCGGCATCGAGCAGCTGCCGGAACGCGCGCAAGAGCTTCGCCACGTCGTCGAAGTGCAGGCCGGTCGTCGGTTCATCGAAGAGGAAGAGCTTGGCGTCCGCGCCTGCCTCGGTGTCGGCGAGGTGGCCAGCGAGCTTCAGGCGCTGCGCCTCGCCGCCCGAGAGCGTCGGCACCGGCTGACCGAGCTTGAGATAGTCGAGCCCGACATCGATCAGCGGCTTCAGGCGCTGGATCACCTCGGCATGTGCGCCAAAGAAGCGCGCGGCCTCCGAAATCGTCATGTCGAGCACGTCGGCGATCGACTTGCCGCGTAGCGTCGCTTCCAGCACCTCGGCGCGATAGCGCCGGCCATCGCAGTCGGGGCAGCGCAGATAGACGTCCGAAAGGAACTGCATCTCCACGTGCTCGAAGCCGTTGCCGCGGCATGCCGGGCAGCGGCCGGTGCCGGAGTTGAAGCTGAACGTGCCGGCGGTGTAAGCGCGCTCGCGCGCTGCGGGCGTCTTGGCGAAAAGGTCGCGGATGCAATCGAAGGCCCCGACATAGCTGGCGGGGTTCGAGCGCGTCGTCTTGCCGATCGGCGACTGATCGACGAGCACCACATCGCTCACCTGGTGGCCGCCTTTCAGCGCGCGATGCGCGCCGGGCGCTTCGGTCGGGCGGCCTTTCGCCTTCAGCAGGGCGGGGTAGAGGACATCCTGTACGAGCGTCGACTTGCCCGAGCCCGAGACGCCCGTGACGCACACCAGCCGCTCGAGCGGGAAGCGCACGTCGATGTTCTTGAGGTTGTGCTGCGCCGCGCCTTCGAGCGTGAGGAAGGTGCGCGGCAGCGCGGGCGCACGCCCTTCCACCGCCTTTTTGCGCCCCGCCAGGTAGTCCGCAGTCAGCGTGCGCTCCGCGGCGAGCTTCTCCGCCGGGCCGAAGAACACGATCTCGCCGCCGCGCTCGCCCGGACCGGGTCCCATGTCGAGGATGCGATCGGCGGCGTACATGATCTGCGGGTCATGCTCGACTACGACGAGTGAATTGCCGGCGTTGCGCAGGCGCTTCATGACGTCGATCACGCGGCCCATGTCGCGCGGGTGCAGGCCGATCGACGGCTCGTCGAGCACGAAGAGGGTATTCACCAGCGAGGTGCCGAGCGCGGTGGTCAGGTTGATGCGCTGGACTTCACCGCCCGAGAGCGTGCGCGACTGCCGATCGAGCGTCAGGTAGCCGAGACCGACTTCGCAGAGATAGCCCAGGCGCGTGCGCACTTCGGTGAGCAGCAGATCCGCGGCTTCGTCAAGCGGCGCGGGCAGCGCGAGGCGCTCGAAGAACGCCTTCACGTCCGCCACCGACAAGAGCATCAGCTCGTGGATGTTGCGGCCGTCGAGCTTCCAGAGCAGCGCATCGGGCTTCAGCCGCGTGCCGCGGCACGCCCCGCACTCCGTGTACGCCCGGTATTTCGAGAGCAGCACGCGGATGTGCATCTTGTACGCCTTGGTCTCCAGCCACTTGAAGAAGCGGCGCACGCCATACCAGGTGCCGGGCCAGGATTTGCGCCAGCTTTCCCACTCCGGCTCGCCTTCCAGCACCCAGGTTTTTTGGGCAGCAGTGAGATCACGGAACGGCACATCGAGCGGAATCTTCCGTTTCTTGGCGTACTTCTCGAGATCGTCCTGGCACTCCTTGAAGCTCGGGCTCTGCCACGGACGCACCGCGCCTTCGCGCAGCGTCTTCGCTTCGTCGGGCACCACCAGGCCGAAGTCGACGCCGATCACGCGGCCGAAGCCGCGGCAGGTCTCGCACGCGCCGAGCGGCGAATTGAACGAGAACGCCGCCGGCGTCGCTTCGCTGTAGTGGATATCACAGTCGGCGCAATGCAGATCCGCCGAGAAGCGCAACACCGAGCTTTGCTGACCCCCTGATAAGGGGGTCGCGAGCGGCGCGAGCGGGGGGTTTTCGGCGTAGATGTTCGCTCGCCCTTGACCGACACGCATCGCCGACTCGAGCGCGTCCATGACGCGCGCCTTCTCGGTGCTCGAGATGCGCACGCGGTCCTGGATGACCTCGATGCGCCCCTTCGCCTTGCTGTGGAGCTTGGTGTAGCCCTGCGCCTCCAGGAGCTGGAGCACCTCGGCTTCGCTGAAATTCTTCGGCACCGTCACCGGGAAGGTGATGAGGAGGCGCTCGTCGGGCCGCTCCGCCAGCGCCCGGTAGATCGATTGCGGCGTGTCGCGCACCACCGGCCTGCCGCAGCCGCGGCAGTGGAGCTTCGCCGCGCGTG
>VBCM01000193.1:4820-37558 GCA_005883675.1 Betaproteobacteria bacterium | reverse complement strand
CGCCCGGGGCGCGCCGAGAGCACGGCGACGCGGTTCGCCATGAAGATCGCCTCGTCGATATCGTGCGTCACGAATAGCACGATCTTGCGATCTGCTTCCCAAATGCCAAGCAGCAGCTCCTGCATGAGCGCCCGCGTCTGGTTGTCGAGCGCACCGAATGGCTCGTCCAGCAGCAGGATTTTGGGATCGTTGGCCAAAGCCCGGGCAAGCGCCGTGCGCTGCTGCATGCCGCCGGAGAGCATCTTCGGATAGTGGCGCTCGAAGCCGCGCAGGCCGACGCGGCCGATGAGCTGCCGGGCTCGCTCGGTCGTCGCGCGCGAGCCGAACAAAATGTTCTGCTCCACGGTGAGCCATGGGAAGAGCGTATAGGACTGGAACACCATGCCGCGATCGGGGCCCGGGCTGCTCACCGGCTGGCCATCGAGCAGCACGCGGCCAGTGGTGGGGCTCTCGAGCCCGGCGACGATGCGAAGGAGCGTCGATTTGCCGCAGCCCGATGGTCCGAGGATGGCGATGAAGTCATTGTCTTCCACTGCGAGGTGCGTGCGCGCGAGCGCCTCTGTCGGCGGCCCGCCCCGCACGCCGGGAAATTGATGTGCGACGCCGTCGATCAGAAGGCCCATGGATACAGGCGCTGGTTCGCCCACTTGAAGATGAGATCGGAGATGAGGCCGATCACGCCGATGCAGAAGATGCCGAAGATCATCTGGCCGGTGTCGAGGAGGCGCTGGCTGTCCATGATCATGTGGCCGATGCCGCTCTCCGCGCCGACCAGCTCGGCGACGATCACGTAGGTCCACGCCCAGCCGAGGACCAGGCGCAGCGATTCGGCGATCTGCGGCGCGGCCCCCGGCAGCATCACGCGCCGCACGATGGCGCCGGAATCCGCCCCCAAGGTATAGGCGGCCTCGATCAGGTCGCGGCGCGTGGAGCCGACGATCAGCGCGACCATGAGGATGATCTGGAACACCGAGCCGATGAAGATCACCGCGAGCTTCTGCTTCTCGCCGACGCCCGCCCAGAGGATGAGTAGCGGTATGAACGCGGACGCCGGAAGGTAGCGTGCGAAGGACACGAATGGCTCCATAAACGCTTCCACCGGCTTGTATGCGCCCATGAGTATCCCGAGCGGCACGGCGACGAGCGCGGCGAGGATAAAGCCGCCGACCACGCGAAACACGGTGATGCCGACATCCTTGCTGAAGCCGAATTCGCGGAAGAGATCCACGCCCGTGCGCAAGGTGTAGAGCGGGTCCTTCAGGAACATCGCGTCGATCACCCCGCCGAAGGTGACGAGCGCCCACACGGCGAAGAACAGCGCGAAGAACGACGCGCCCAGCAGCAGCCGGGCGCGATGCGAAACCGGTTTTAGGGGCTCCAAATGAGAAAAATGGGGTCCGTCCCCATTTATTCTTCTATTGGAAGCGGAGGTCGACCATCTCTTCGGCCTTCGGCTCCTTCTCGATCACTCGCGTGGATTTGAGCACGCGCACCGCGAAGTCGACGAACGGCTTATGCTCATTGGCGTAATAGGCCTTGTTCGCCGCGCGGTCCTGCCAGGCAATGTAGGCGGCGGATTTCGCGAAGGCGTCGCCGGGCTGCTTCACGACGCTGCCCATCAGCTCGTAGGCCTTGTCGGGCTCGCGCTTGATCATGTCGAGCGCTTCGAAAAAGCTCTCCACCGTCGCTCTTACGATCTTCGGATTCTTCTCGATGAAGTCCTTCTTGAAGACGAGCACGTCGACCACCACCGGATAGTCCTTGGACGTGACGAGAATCTTGCCCGCCTCGGGCTTCGCCCGGATGCTCGAGAGATACGGCTCGTACGTGAGCGCCGCGTCGCCCTGCCCGGCGACGAACGCCTGCGCCGCGGGCTGGGCCGCGAGCGTCGAGCGCGTCACGTCCTGGATCGACATGCCGTTCTTCTCGAGGATGTACGAGAGCATGAAGTGCTGCACCGTGCCCGGGCCGTCGACATTGACGGTCTTGCCCTTCAGCTCGTGCAGCGACTTGATGTTATTGCGAACCGCAAGGCCGTCGCCGCCGTTCGACTTGTCGATGAGCGCGACCTGCACCGTCGGGATGCCCGCGGAGGTCCAGACGATGTGCTGGTCCACGGTCGTGGCCGCTGCGTTCAAGGCGCCCGAAGCGAGCGCCGCGGAGCGCTGCACCGGTGCGATGAACCGCGTCTCGATGTCCACGCCGTTCTTCTTGAAGATGCCGGCGAGCTCGGCGAGCTTGAGCGGCTGAAAGCCCGTCCAGCCACTCATGCCGAGCACGACCTTCTCCTGCGCCTGCGTCGCGCACGCGACGCAGGCAGCAGCAATCAACGCTAGCCATTTCATTTGGGTCTCCCGCGATGGACGCGCCATTCTAACTTGGCGCTAGCATTGCGCCATGCACACGCCCCGCATCGTGCGCGCGCCGCGCGGGAGCCAGCTCAGCGCCAAGAGCTGGCTCACCGAGGCGCCGCTGCGCATGCTGATGAACAACCTCGATCCGGAGGTCGCCGAGCGCCCGGAGGAGCTCGTCGTCTACGGCGGCATCGGCAAGGCCGCGCGCAACTGGGAGTGCTACGACGCGATCGTCGCGGCGCTGCGCCGCCTGGAATCGGATCAGACGCTCCTCGTGCAGTCCGGGAAGCCCGTCGGCATCTTCCGTACCCATCCCGATGCACCGCGCGTGCTCATCGCGAATTCGAACCTCGTGCCTGCGTGGGCCACGTGGGAGCACTTCCACGAGCTCGACCGCAAGGGCTTGATGATGTACGGGCAGATGACGGCCGGCTCCTGGATCTACATCGGCAGCCAGGGCATCGTGCAAGGCACTTACGAGACCTTCGCCGAAGCCGGCCGCCAGCATTGCAATGGCGACTGGTCGGGCAAATGGATCCTCACCGCCGGGCTCGGCGGCATGGGCGGCGCGCAGCCGCTCGCGGCGACGATGAATGGCGCGTCGCTGATCGCCATCGAATGCGACCCGGCGCGCATCGAGATGCGCCTGAAAACCGGCTACCTCGACGCGCAGGCGAAAAGCGTCGATGAAGCCGCCGCCATGGTGCAACAGGCCGGACGGCCGATTTCCATCGGCCTCGTCGGCAACGCCGCCGAGCTGCTGCCGCAATTCCTCAAGCGCGCGCAGAGCTCGGCGTTTCGCCCGTCGCTCGTCACCGACCAGACCTCGGCGCACGACCCGGCGCATGGCTATCTGCCCGAGCACTGGTCACTCGGCAAGTGGAAAGACCTGCGGCAGCGCGAACCGGACGAGGTGGCGCTCTCGGCGCGCGAGTCGATCGCCAAGCACGTGCGCACTATCCTCGGCTTCAAGGCGATGGGCGTCCCGTGCGTCGATTACGGCAACAACATCCGGCAGGAAGCGAAGAACGCCGGCGTGAATAACGCGTTCGACTATCCGGGCTTCGTACCCGCATATGTGCGTCCGCTCTTCTGTGTCGGCAAAGGCCCTTTCCGCTGGGTGGCGCTCTCCGGCGAGCCCCAGGACATCGCGCGCACAGATGCGAAAGTCCGGGAACTCTTCCCGGAGGATAAAAACCTGCACCGGTGGCTCGACCTCGCAGGCCAACGCATCCGGTTCCAAGGGTTGCCGGCGCGCATCTGCTGGCTCGGCCTCGGCCAGCGCCATCGTGCCGGCCTCGCATTCAACGAGATGGTGCGCTCGGGCGAATTGAAGGCGCCGATTGTCATCGGCCGCGACCATCTCGATGCCGGCTCGGTGGCGAGCCCGAACCGCGAGACGGAAGCCATGCGCGACGGCACGGACGCGGTGTCGGACTGGGCGGTGCTGAACGCGCTCCTCAATTGCGCGAGCGGCGCGACGTGGGTGTCGTTCCATCACGGCGGCGGCGTCGGCATGGGCTATTCACAGCACGCGGGACAGGTGATCGTGTGCGACGGCACCGACGCGGCGGCGCGGCGCATCGAGCGCGTGCTGTGGAACGACCCGGCGAGCGGCGTCATGCGCCACGCCGATGCCGGCTACGAGGCGGCGCTCGCCTGCGCGCGCGCGCAAGGCCTCGACCTGCCGCTCGCAAAGTGATCAAGCTCGGCACTGGCCGACTGTCGCTCGCAGAGCTGCGCACCATCGCGCGCGAGGCGCCACCGCTCGAGCTGGAATCCGCCGCAGTGGCGCGCATGCGCGCCAGCGAGGCGGCGGTAGGTCGCATCCTTGCGTCTGGCAAACCTGCCTACGGCATCAACACCGGGTTTGGGCGGCTTTCGCAGACGCGCATCGCGGAAGCGGAGCTCGAGGAGCTGCAGCGGAACATCGTGCTCTCGCATGCCGCGGGCACCGGACCAATGCTCGATGATGCGACCGTCCGCCTGACGCTGGCGCTCAAGATTGAGAGCCTCGCGCGCGGCTATTCCGGCGTGCGGCCGCTCCTCGTCGAGCGGCTCCTCGATCTCTATAACCGCCGGCTCTATCCGCGCATCCCGGCAAAGGGCTCGGTCGGCGCATCGGGCGACCTCGCACCGCTTGCACATCTGTCGCTTGCGCTCCTTGGCATCGGCGAGGTACAGCATCCGCAGCCGATCAAGCTGGCGCCGAAAGAGGGGCTGGCGCTCCTCAATGGCACGCAGGTGTCAACTGCGCTCGCGCTCAGGGGCCTGTTCGCCGCCGAAGATGTATTCGCCGCCGCGGTGGCTGCGGGCGGACTGTCGGTCGATGCGGCCGCCGGCAGCGATACGCCGTTCGATGCGCGCATCCATGAACTGCGCGGCCATGCGGGCCAGCGCGATGTCGCCAAGCATTACCTCGCGCTGCTCGGCGGGAGCGAGATCCGACACTCGCATCTGGAGAACGACCCGCGCGTGCAGGACCCCTACAGCCTGCGCTGCCAGCCGCAGGTGATGGGCGCGTGCCTCGAGCAGCTGCGCTACGCGGCGCGCATCCTGGAAACCGAAGCGAGCGCGGTCACCGACAATCCGCTCATCGTCGGCGACGAGATCCTGCCCGGCGGCAACTTCCACGGCGAGCCGATCGCGCTGGCGGCCGATGCGCTCGCCGTGGCGATCGCCGAGATCGGCGCGCTCTCCGAGCGGCGTACCGCGTTGCTGATCGATCCGACGCTCTCGGGGCTGCCGCCTTTCCTCGTCGAGCACGGCGGCGTCAACTCCGGGTTCATGCTCGCCCAGGTCACGGCAGCAGCGCTCGCGAGCGAGAACAAGTCGCTCGCGCATCCGGCGAGCGTCGACAGCCTGCCCACCTCCGCGAACCAGGAGGACCACGTCAGCATGTCGACCTTCGCCGCGCGGCGGCTCGGCGACATGGCGGCGAACAGCGCCGGCATCGTCGCCATCGAGCTCCTCGCCGCGGCGCAGGGCATCGATTTCCGCGCGCCACTGCGCACTTCCGCGCGGCTACAGGAAGTGCATGCGCTCGTCCGCTCGAAGGTGGGCTTCTACGATCACGACCGCTATTTCGCGCCCGACATCACCGCGATCCAGGCGCTGATCGAGGCCGGCGCCTTTCATCGCTTCACGCCGGGGTTGCTGCCGTCCCTCTGATGGAGCTCTATCGCTATCGGGAGGGCAAGGTGCCCGTCCTCGTCTCGATGCCGCACACCGGCACGTTTATCCCGGAATGGCTCGCGCCGCGGCTGAGCCCGGCAGCCCGCGCCCTGCCGGATACCGACTGGCATCTCGAGCGCCTTTACGACTTTCTCGGCGAGATCGGCGCCTCGGTGCTCGTGGCGACGCATTCGCGGTATGTCGTCGACCTCAACCGGCCGCCGGACAACGCCAACCTCTATCCCGGGCAGCACACCACCGGCATCGTGCCGATGGACACCTTCCATTGCGAACCGATCTACCTGCCCGGCTTTGCGCCGTCTGACGACGAGGTGGCCGAGCGGCTTCGCGTCTATTGGCAGCCGTACCATCAGCGCCTGCAGCAGGCGCTCGCGCAGATCAAGGCGAAGCACGGCTATGCGCTGCTGTGGGATGCGCATTCCATCTTTTCCGTGCTGCCGCGGTTCTTTGCCGGCAAGCTGCCGGATCTGAATCTCGGCACCGCCGATGGCAAGTCATGCGCGGCGGGAATCGGCGAAGCGCTGGAGAAGTCAGTCGAAGGCTACAGCGCGGTGCTGAACGGGCGCTTCAAAGGCGGCTACATCACCCGCCGCTACGGCGAGCCGGCGAAGGGCGTGCACGCCGTGCAGCTCGAGCTCTCGGAAGCAACCTACATGGACGAGCAGCCGCCCTATGGCTTTCGCGAAGACCTGGCGCGCGAGCTGCGGCCGCAGCTCAGGACGCTGGTCGAGCTGTTACTGATGCTCGGACGGAATTCCGATCCAGGGTCGTAATTATTCGCACTGTCATCCCGGAGCCGGGGATGAAAATAATTACGACCCTGGATCGGAATTCCCGGCGCGGATGCGGCCGACGCAGGGATTGGCGCCGATCGCGTAGGCAAGCTCTGCGGGAGAGGCGATTTCCCAGAGCGCGAAGTCCGCGGCCTTGCCGAGCTCGAGCGTGCCGTGGCTCGATTGCATGCCGAGCGCGCGCGCCGCGTGCACGGTGAAGCCGGCGAGCGCTTCCACGGGCGTGAGGCGAAAGAGCGTGCACGCCATGTTCATCGCCAGGAGCGGGGAACTCAGCGGCGAGGAGCCCGGATTGTGGTCAGTCGCGAGCGCGATCGGCACACCATGGCGCCGCAGTGCTGCGATCGGCGGCAGGCGCGTCTCGCGCAGGAAATAGAACGCGCCGGGGAGAAGCACGGCCACGCTGCCTGAACGCGCGAGCGCTTCGACGCCGGACTCGGCTGTGTACTCGAGGTGATCGGCGGACAGAGCGCCGTGCTTTGCAGCGAGTGCCGCGCCGCCGAGGTCGGAGAGCTGATCGGCGTGCAGCTTCACCGGCAGGCCGAGCCGCTTCGCCACTTCGAAGATGCGCGCGGTCTGCTGGGGGCTGAAGGCGATACGCTCGCAGAACGCATCGACCGCATCCACCAGCTTCTCTGCCGCCGCCGCAGGCAGCGTCTCATCGCACACGAAATCGATATACGCGTCCGCGCGGCCCTTGTATTCCTCGGGCAGCGCATGCGCGCCGAGGAACGTCGTCTTTACCGTCACGCCCGTGAGCTGCCGCGCGACGCGCAGCGTCTTGAGCTCGGTGTCGCGATCGAGGCCGTAACCGGATTTCACCTCGACCACCGCGGCGCCTTCGGCGAGCCAGGAGCGAAGCCGCCGCTGCGCCAGCGACAAGAGCTCGGCTTGCGAAGCGGCGCGCGTCGCGCGCACGGTGGAAAGGATGCCGCCGCCCGCCTTGGCGATCTCCTCGTAACTCGCGCCCTGCAGCCGCAGCTCGAATTCGTGTGCGCGGCTGCCGGCATAGACGAGATGCGTGTGACAGTCGATGAAGCCCGGAAGGATCCACGCGCCCTGCGCGTCGTGCTCCGCGCGCGCGCCCTCCTTCCATTCGCGGCGCTCGCCGATCCAAGAGATGCGGCCATCCGTGGCGGCGAGCGCGCCGTCGCGAATCAGCGGACCCGCCATGGTGGCGAGCCGGGCGTTCAGCCAGACGGCGTCATGCATCTGGCTATGATAGCGATGTGAAGAAGTACTACGCGCGCGACGCCCTCCTGCCCTCGGGCTGGGCGCGCGACGTGTGCATCACGGTCGACGATGGCGCGATCGCCGGCGTGGAAGTCGGCGCCAGCGCGGGGGGCGCGGAGCGCTTGCACGGCCCGGTGCTGCCCGGCATGGCGAACCTGCATTCGCATGCCTTTCAGCGCGCCATGGCGGGCCTTACCGATGTGCGCGCCGCGCCGCACGACGATTTCTGGTCCTGGCGCGAGCTCATGTACCAGTTCATGGAGCGGCTCACGCCCGAGCAGGCGCAGGCGATCGCGGCGCAGCTTTATATAGAGCTGCTGCGGCACGGCTACACCGCGGTGGCCGAGTTCCACTACGTGCACCACCCGGCGGAGATGCTCGATCGGCACCTCGCCGCGGCGCGCGAGACCGGCATCGCCATCACGCTGCTGCCGTCGCTCTATCGCTGGGCGGGATTCGGCGCGAAGCCGCTCGAGCCGCGCCAGCGGCGCTTTGCGAGCGATGTGCGCTCCGTGCTCGACACAGTGAAGCGGCTGCAACGCGAGCGCACGCCGGACATCAACGTGGGCATCGCGCCGCATTCGCTGCGTGCGGTCGAACCGCAATCGCTGAGAGAGCTTGTCGGCGGCGTGGACGAGCGCATGCCGATCCACATCCATGCCGCGGAGCAGACGCGCGAGGTCGAGGAATGCACGGCTGCGCTGCATAAGCGCCCGGTGGAATGGCTGCTCGAGAACTGCGCGATCGATGGCCGCTGGTGCCTGGTGCATGCCACACACATGCAGCCGGCCGAGCTGACCGCGCTCGCCGCGAGCGGCGCGGTGGCGGGGCTTTGTCCGACGACGGAAGCCGACCTCGGCGACGGCATCTTTGCGCTCCTCGGCTATCGCGGCGCGAGCGGCCGCTGGGGCATCGGCGGCGACAGCCACGTGTCGCGCGATCCGGCGGCGGAGCTGCGGCTGCTCGAATACGTGCAGCGCCTCGTCGGCCGACGGCGCAACCTCAACATCAGCTCGACCTCCGCCGCCGTCGGCACGACGCTCTGGCTCGAAGCGGCGGCGGGCGGCGCGCAGGCGCTCGGTCGCGAAATGGGCGCGCTCGCGAGTGGCAAGCGCGCCGATCTCGTGGTGCTCGATGGCGAGCACCCCGACATCGCGCAGCGCACGGGCGATGCGATCGCGAACGCGCTTGTCTTTTCGGGCAGCGAAACCCTGGTTCGCGATGTAATGGTCGCCGGCGGCTGGGTGGTGCGCGAGGGCCGGCACGAATTGCAGGAAAGAACGGCGGCACACTACGCGCGCGCGGTCGCCGAGCTCATCGCCTAGGCCGTGGCCGACGTTCCGGCAAAGATGGCGCCACCGGCGCTGGCCGCCGAGCGGGCAAAGACCTGCACGCTCAGCTTCACCGCCGGCTACGTGGATACCGCGGTATTCGTCGGCCTCTTCGGCCTCTTCACCGCCCATGTCACCGGGAACTTCGTCCTCATCGGCTCGGAGCTCGTGCATCGCAGCGGTGAGGTCTGGCCGAAGCTGCTCGCTTTTCCGGCGTTCATTCTGGCGGTCGCGGTGGCGGTCAAGGTTGCCGAAGCGCTGGAGCGCAGCCACAAAGCCCGCGTTCCCACCCTCCTCTATATCGAGGCGGCATTGCTGCTCGCCGCCTTTGCCGCCGTCGAGCTAAGGCACCCTGCTCATGCGACCGATGCAGCGGCCGTCGGCGGCGGCATGATGGCCGCGGCGGCGATGGGCATGCAGAACGCGATGATGCGAATCGAGCTGGCATCGCTGCCTTCCACGACGGTGATGACGATGAACGTCACGCAGAGCGTGATCGATGTTGTCGTCCTGCTCTCGGGCAACGTGGAGGCGGCCCGGCGCACCGAGGCGCGAAAGCGCTTCTCGCGCATGTGGCCACAGATTCTGGCCTTCACCGCGGGTGCGGCGAGCGGCGCGCTTTGCTATGCGCTTGCCGGCTTCGCGGCGCTTTTGCTGCCGAGCGCGCTTTGTCTAGTGCTCGGCCTGCTGTGGCTGCGCTGACGGTACAGTGATGCGCCCACATCACCGCAAGGTGTCCCAATGACATCACTTCGGAAATGGATGGCGCTCCTGTTGCTGCAGGTTTGCACGTGGTCGGCGCTCGCGCAGCAGTACCCGGCGAAACCGGTCCGCTTCGTGGTCTCGTTCCCGCCCGGCGGTACGGTCGACATCGTCGCGCGCATCGTGCAGCCGCGCCTCGCCGAGGGCCTCGGGCAGCCGATCATCGTCGAGAACCGCGGCGGCGCCGGCGGCGCGGTCGGCACCGAAGCCGTGGCGCGCAGCGCGCCCGACGGCTACACGTTCCTCTTCACGCTGTCGTCGCACACCATCAATCCGATGCTCTACAAGCTTAGCTACGACGTCGAGCGCGACTTCGCGCCGGTGTCGCTCGTCGTCAGCGTGCCGCAGCTCATCGCCGCGCACCCGAGCGCGCCGGCAAAGACGCTGCGCGAGCTCGTCGCCATGGCGAAGGAGCGGCCCGGTGTCTACGCGTACGCCTCTCCCGGTAACGGCACCCCCGGCCACATCGCTGCCGAGCTGCTCAAGCTCAGGGCGGGCATCGACCTCGTCCATGTGCCGTACAAGGGTGGCGGCCCGGCGCTCGCCGACGCGGTCGCCGGGCAGGTTCCGATTCTCGTTATCACGGCGCCCGCAGCGCTGCCGTCAGCGCGTTCCGGGAGGCTGCGTGCACTCGCGGTCACCACGTTGAAGCGCACGAGCGCAGCACCGGAGATCCCGACGGTGGCCGAAGAGCTCGGCCTGCCGGACTACGAGGTGGATTCCTGGGTCGCGGTGTTCGCGCCGGCGAAGACGCCCGAGCCGATCGTCGCCCGCATGTACAAGGAGCTGGCGCGAGTCGTGCAGCTTCCCGAGGTGAAACAGAAGCTCGTCGAGCAAAGCGCCGACCCGGTAGGCAGCACGCCGCAGGAGCTCGCGCGCATCGTGAAGCTTGAGCTCAAGCGCTGGGCGGAGGTGATCGCCAAGGCTGGGATCAAGGGCGAATGATCCAGCGCTCGGCTAGTCCGCGAGCTCGGCCCGGTTCTTGAACTGCTCGAGCGCCTCGGGGTTGGCGAGCGCCTCGATATTCTTCACCGCGCGGCCGTGCACCACGTCGCGCACGGCGAGCTCGACGATCTTGCCGCTCTTGGTGCGCGGGATGTCGGTGACCTGGACGATCTTCGCCGGCACGTGGCGCGGGGTGGTGTTGTCGCGGATGCGCCGCTTGATGCTATTGACCGTGTCGTCGTCGAGATCGAGGCCGTCGCGCAGCTTGACGAAGAGCACCACCCGCACATCGCCCTGCCAGTCCTGGCCGATCACCAGCGACTCGACGACCTCCTCGAGCTGCTCGACCTGGCGGTAGATTTCAGCGGTGCCGATCCGCACGCCGCCGGGATTGAGCACGGCGTCGGAGCGCCCGTAGATGATGATGCCGCCGTGCTCCGTGATCTCCGACCAATCGCCGTGGCGCCAGACGTCGGGATACTTCTCGAAGTAGGCCGCGCGGTACTTCGCGCCGTCCGGATCGTTCCAGAAGCCGATCGGCATCGAGGGAAAGGGCCTGGTGCAGACGAGCTCGCCTTTTTCGCCCACGGCGGAGCGGCCCTGCTCGTCGAACACTTCCACCGCCATGCCGAGGCCCTTCGCCTGGATCTCGCCGCGCCACACCGGGCCCGCCGGATTGCCGAGCACGAAGCACGACACGATGTCTGTGCCGCCGGAGATGGACGAGAGACAGACATCGCTCTTTACGTTCTGGTAAACGTAGTCGAAGCCCTCGGGCAGGAGCGGCGAGCCGGTGGAAAGCACCGCACGCAGCTTTTTCAGCTGGTGCGTTTCCATGGGCTTCAGGCCGGTCTTGGCGAGCGAATCGATGAACTTGGCGGAGGTGCCGAAGTGCGTCATGCGCTCGGCATCCGCATAGTCGAAGAGCAGCCGCCCGCGATTAATAAAAGGCGAGCCGTCGTAGAGGAGCAGCGTCGCTTCCGACGCGAGCCCGCTCACGAGCCAGTTCCACATCATCCAGCCGAGCGTCGTGAAGTAGAACAGGCGGTCGCCCACGCGCACGTCGCTGTGCAGCCGGTGCTCCTTCAGATGCTGGAGCAGCGTGCCGCCCGCTCCGTGCACGATGCACTTCGGCACGCCCGTGGTGCCCGATGAATAGACGATGTACAGCGGGTCGTTAAACGCCACCGACTGGTACTGGATTTCGCCCGGGTCGAAGGGCTCCAGGAAGTCGTAAAGCGAGGTGCCAGCCGTCGTGGTTTCGCCGATGTAGTCGATGACGACCAGCTCTTCGACGCTCGGCAGGCGATCGAGCACCTGCATCGCTTTTTCCTGGCAGTCGAACTCTTTGCCGTTGTAGATGTAGCCGTCGGCGCAAAAGAGCACCTTCGGCTCGATCTGTCCGAAGCGGTCCAGCACGCCCTGCACGCCGAAGTCGGGCGAGCAGCTCGACCACACGGCGCCGAGGCTCGCGGTAGCGAGCATCGCGGCGGTCGCCTCCGGCAGGTTGGGCAGGTAGCCGGCGACGCGGTCGCCCTTGCCGACACCGACGTCGGCGAGCGCCTGCGCGATACGCGACACGAGGTTGTAGAGCTGCCGGTAGGTCATGCGCCGCTTGATGCGGTCTTCGCCCCAGAAGACGAGCGCTTCGGCGCCGTCGCGCCGGCGCAGCAGGTTCTGCGCGAAGTTGAGCCTCGCGTTCGGGAACCAGCGCGCGCCGGGCATGCGCTCGCCGTGCACGGGCGTTTCGCTGCCCTTCTCGCCGATCACCCCGCAGAAGTCCCACACGCGGTTCCAGAACTCGGGGGCGTGCTCCACCGACCATTGGTGGAGCTCGGCATAGTCGCGCTTGCCCACCTCGCGCATGAAGCGCGCCATCGCCGTCTGCGCAGCGCGCTCGGGGCTCGGCGTCCACATCGGCGAGCTCATTGCAGCCGCTCGCGGATGGTTTGCGGAATGCGCACCGGCTTCTGGCGCGCCATGTCGATGAAGACGACGGTGGCCGCGCCGTCGGCGTAGAGCTCGCCGCCGATCTTCAATTCGTAATACGTGGGCACGCTCGAGCCACCGGGCGCGCCGGCATAGACCTGCACTTCCACCATGCCCGGATAGTTGATCGCGCGCTTGAAGTTGCACGAGGCGTTGGCGATCACGATGGCGGTCGACTTCCACGCCTCCTCTTGCGGCACGAGCGCGTCGAACCAGCCGATGCGCGCCTGCTCCATGTAGCGGAAGTACACCGTGTTGTTCACGTGGCCCATCGCGTCCATGTCGCCCCAGCGGATCGCAATGCGCTCCACATGCACGAGCTTGCGGCGGGCGGACATGGGGCGCCGATTATAATCGCCGCATGCCGCGCGAATCGATGCAGTACGACGTCGTGATCGTCGGCGCCGGTCCCGCGGGACTCGCGGCCGCCATCCGCGCGAAGCAGCTCTCTGCCGACGTTTCGGTCTGCGTGCTCGAGAAAGGCTCGGAGGTCGGCGCGCACATTCTCTCCGGCGCGGTGATGGATCCGCGCGCGATCGGCGAGCTCGTTCCCGAGTGGCAAGCGAAAGGCGCGCCGCTTAACGCGGCGGTGACCAAAGATCGCTTCCTCTTCCTCAGCGAGAAAGGCGCCATCGAAACGCCGGCGTGGCTGCTGCCCGCGTGCTTCCAGAACCATGGCAACTACGTCGTGAGCCTCGGCAACGTGTGCCGCTGGCTCGCGAAAGAAGCAGAAAGCGCGGGCGTCGAGATCTTCCCGGGCTTCGCCGCCGCCGAAGTGCTGTATGACGGCAAAGCGGTGAAGGGCGTGGCGACCGGCGATCTCGGCATCGATCGGGCGGGCAAGAAAACCGACGCCTATCAGCCCGGCATGGAGCTCCACGGCAAGTACACGTTCTTCGCCGAAGGCTGCCGCGGACAGCTCGGCAAGCAGCTCGAGGAGCGATATCGGTTACGCGATGGCGCCGATCCGCAGGTCTATGGCATTGGGCTCAAGGAACTGTGGGAGGTGAGGGCCGAGCGGCACGAACTGGGGCTCGTGATGCACACCGCCGGCTGGCCGCTCGATGCGGCGACCTACGGCGGCTCGTTCCTCTACCACCTCGAGAACCGCCAGGTCGCCGTCGGCTTCGTCGTCGGGCTGGGCTACGAGAACCCGTATCTCTCGCCGTACGAGGAGTTCCAGCGCTTCAAGACGCATCCGGCAATCCGTGGGTTTTTCGAGCACGGCAAGAGAATCAGCTACGGCGCGCGCGCGATCACTGCCGGTGGACTGCAATCGCTGCCGAAGCTCGTTTTTCCCGGCGGCGCGCTAATTGGCGACGATGCGGGCTTCCTCAACGCCTCGCGGATCAAGGGCAGCCATTGCGCAATCAAGTCAGGGGTGCTCGCGGCCGAGGCGGCGTGCGAGGCGCTGAAGGCGGGCCGCGCGAACGATGAGCTCGGCGCGTACCCGGCAGCGTTCAGGGCGAGCTGGCTATACGACGAGCTCTATCGCGCGCGCAATTTCAAGCCGTGGATGTCAAAGGGCCTATACACGGGCACGATGATGGTCGGCATAGACCAGCTCGTGTTCCGCGGGCGGGCGCCGTGGACGCTGCACCATCGCCATGCCGACCACGAGACGTTGAAGCGCAAGGACGAGGTGCAGCCGATTGTCTATCCCAAGCCCGATGGCGCGCTGACGTTCGATCGGCTCTCCTCAGTGTTCATCTCGAACACCAACCACAACGAGGACCAGCCCGTGCATCTGCGGCTGAAGGACCCGGCGCTCGCCGCGCGCAACTGGGAGGAGTATGCGGGGCCGGAGAGCCGCTACTGCCCGGCGGGCGTCTACGAGTTCGTGGACGTCGACACGAAGCCGCGGCTGCAGATCAACGCGCAGAACTGCGTGCACTGCAAGACCTGCGACATCAAGGACCCGCGGCAGAACATCGTGTGGGTCGCGCCCGAAGGCGGCGGCGGGCCGAACTACCCGAACATGTAGCTAGAGCCGCGCGAGCACTTCGCGCAGGGTCGCGAGCGCCACGGGCTTCACCAGGTAGTCGTCGAAGCCTGCTTCGCGCGAGCGCCGGCGCGCCTCGTCGCCCTCCGTGCCGGTGACCGCGACGAAGCGCACGCGCGCGAACCGCGGGTCGCTCTTCAGGCTCGAGACCACGCGGTAGCCGTCGACGCCGGGCATACCGAGGTCGAGCAGCACGAGCTGCGGCTGGTTCAACCGCGTCGCCTCGAGCGCGGCGTGCCCGTCGTGCGCGATCTGTACGTCGTGCCCGAGCTCGCGCAGGAGCATCGCGAGCCCCTGCGCGGCGTCGATATTGTCGTCCACCACCAGGATGCGCCGGCGCGGCGAGGAGCCGTAGGTGAGCGGCGGTGCGCTCGCGGCCCGCTGCGCGCCGTCGAGCGGCATGCGCACCGTGTAGGCGCGCTCCGCGGGACGGCGGCCGAGCGCGAGCTCGAGTGCCCGTTGCAGCAGCGCGTTGGAGATGCCGGCACCGTCGTCCACCACGGTGACGAGGGCGTCGCGCTCGTCGGCGCGCACGCTCAGCGCAAAGTGGCCGCCTTCGTTCATGCCGGCGGCGGCATCACGGTCGGCAGGCGCCGCGGCGCCGCGTCGTGACGCGCGTGGGCGAAGTTGACGCCGGCGCGCTTCAGGCGCTCGAGCCCCTTGGCGAAGTCCGCGGCGGTGACCGCGAGGCGGGTGAAAGCCGAGCGGCCATCGCCGAACTGCAGGCGCGAGGCGCCGTGCGTGAACTTGCCGCCGGCGACATCGGCGTCGGTGAGGCGGCGCAGCGGCTCGGCCCCATGACGCGCACCGTAGATCGGGATGCACGCGGCGAGCGCGATCGCGGCGACGTCGAGGAGGCCCTGCGCCTGCGGCAAGCCGCGGCGCGCGAGCGCCAGATAGGCGG
Organism: Betaproteobacteria bacterium; assembly: GCA_005883675.1. Classification (GTDB taxonomy): domain Bacteria; phylum Pseudomonadota; class Gammaproteobacteria; order Burkholderiales; family SG8-39; genus SCGC-AG-212-J23. The sequence continues at coordinate 22,052 of VBCM01000193.1, read as the reverse complement.
CGGCGGCCGCCGTGCTGAGCGCGACGAGATCGTTGGGCCTGTGTTCTGAAACCATCGGGAGCGGCGCACAGTTTACGGGCGCGCGCGGCGCTTGACAGTCGGCTGTCTTCAGAAAGTGACGTCGAATCCATGCGACTTGGCGTCGGCGGTTTGCCGACGTCAGGCCGCGGCGATGCGGTGGCGCAGCGTCCTGCCGGCGTCGGGACGCAGGAGCCCCTCGATCTGCGACGCCGGCACCGGAGCGCTCACGTAGTAGCCCTGGATCTGGTCGCAGCCGAGCTCCTTCAAGAGGTGCACCTGCTCGGTCTCCTCGACGCCCTCGGCGATGACCTTTAGGCCGAGTGTGTGGGCAAGCGAGACGATCATCGCCACGATGTTGCGCGGATAGCCGGCCTCGCCCATGCGCACGACGAAGCTCCGATCGATCTTGAGCGTGTCCACCGGCAGCCGCGCGAGGTAGCTGAGCGAGCAGTAGCCGGTGCCGAAATCATCGACCGAGACCTCGATGCCGGCGCGCCGCAGCGTCTGCAGCTTCCGCGTGCTCTCCTCGATGTCGTCCATCAGCACGCTCTCGGTGATCTCGAGATCGATGAGCGGCATGCGAGCGCCGCGCATTTCGCCCGCGGACGAGATCGCCTCGAGCACCGAATCGACGAAATCCTTCTGCCGGAGCTGGATCGCCGAGACGTTGACCGCGATGCGCGGCACGGCGATGCCGAGCGACTCCCAATGGTGGATGTCGGTCGCCGCCTGGCGCAGCGCCCAGCGGCCGGCGGCGAGGATCATGCCGGTCTCCTCCAGGAGCCCGACGAACTTGGCCGGCGGCACGCTGCCGAGCTCCGGATCGATCCAGCGGATGAGCGCTTCGAGCCCCGCGACCGCGCCCGTCTTGACGTCGATCTTGGGCTGGTAGTGCAGCGCGAGCCGGCCCTCCTCCAGCGCGCGGCGCAGGCGGTTCTCCATGGCGAGCGACTCGGCCACCCGCGCGTTCATCTCCGGCGCGTAGAAGAGATAGGGCTGGTTCAATTCCTTCGCCTTGCTGAGCGCGGTCTCGGCGTTGGCGCAAAGCGACTCGGTCGACTCGCCATCGGCCGGGAACACGCCGATGCCCGCCTTGAGTGCCACGCGCAGCTCGACGCCGTCGATGGTGATCGGCGGCGTGAACGCCTGCTCGAGGCGCTCGATCATCCAGTGCGTGGTGTCGCCCGGCCGGTCAAACGGCGCGACCGCGACGGCGAAGTGGTCGGCGCCGATGCGCGCCACCGTGTCCTGCTCGCGCGCCGCGGCGCGCAGGCGCGCGCCGATCGTGCGCAGGAGATCATCGCCCGCCTTGCGCCCGAAGGTCTCGTTCACCATGCGAAAGCGCTCGACGTCGACGAACACCGCGGCGGCGAAGCGCTTCTCGCGCCGCGCCGCGTTCAGCGCCTGCGTCATGCGGTCGGTGAAGAGGCTGCGGTTCGGGAGATCGGTGAGCGAGTCGTGGTAGGCGAGGTAATCCATCTGCGCCTTCTGCTCGAGGTGATGCAACGCGAACGAGACGTCGCCCGCGAGCTCGTGCAGGAGCCGCATCTCTTCCTCGTCGAAGAAGTCGCGCACGCGCGCGTAGAGCAGCAGCACGCCCGCCGGCTCCTCCGCCACGATGAGCGGCAGCGCGACGAACGAGCCGCTCTCGGCGTCGTTCCAGATCATCGCCTGGGTGCCGAGTCTCAGGCGCTCGAGCTCGCGCTCGGGGCTCCCTTCGCCCGCGCGCGCCGCGAGCTCAAGGCGCCGGCTGCCGTCGGAGAGTCCCACCGCGGCGAGCCGAAAGCCGCCCTTGTCGACGGCGATGCGGCACGCTTCCTCGAGCAGTGCCTGGCGCTCATCCGCGCGCACGATGAGCGCGTTGATCGCGGAGAGCATCGCGAGCGTGCGGTTCATGCGCTCGATGCGCTGCTGCTGCGCTTCCAGGGCGCCGGTCTTCTCGAGGAGCTGATCCACCATCAGGCGCAGGTGCTCGCGGTCGAGGTCGGCACGCGTGTCGGCCGGCGCCGCGGGGCGCGCCGAGAGCACTTCGCCTACCGCGCGCAGAATCGCGGCGTTGTCGGAGGGCTTCACCAGCACGCGTGCCACGCCAAGCGCAGCGGCGAGCTCTTTCGCGTCCTGGCCGCCGAAGTAGGCCGTGTAAAAGATCACGCTGATGCCAGCCGTCTGCGGCTCGAGCTTCAGGCGCCGCGTCAGCTCGTAGCCGTCCATGATCGGCATCAGGACATCGGTGATGACCAGCTCGGGCCGGTGGCTGCGCGCGAGCTCGAGCGCCTTGCTGCCCTCCGGCGCGCTCAGCACCTCGTGGCCGGCGGTTTCGAGCAGTGCGGCGAGCGCCTCCCGGTTCGCGCGGTGATCGTCCGCGATGAGGATTCTTGCCACTAGGCTATCCGACCGGGTCGCAGCACGATTGTTCCGACCCAGTACAATCGGCTCCATGGGTGGGAGCAGGGAGAAAAAAAATACGGCGTCCGGGAGCGCCGAGCCATACCGCAGTTTTGGCGCGTTTTACCCCTTTTATCTATCGCAGCATGCCGACCGCAGCTGCCGGCGGCTGCACTTCCTCGGGACTACGCTCGGCCTCGCGACCATCATCGCTGCGCTGGCGACCATGGCCGCCTGGGTCGGGCACTTCTTTTTCGAGAAAAACAAGCCCGCCACGTTCACCTACCCGGTCTATAGCTTCCTCGGCGACTGGGCGATGTGGCGCGACATGCTGACGGGGCGGATCAAGTTCTGATGACCGAGCACTACAGCCTGAACGCGCTGCTGCATTCCGAAGTGGGATGGTTGACGCTGCTGGCACTCGCGCTCGCGGTGCTGCTGCTGCGCTTCCGGCCGCTCGAGCGCTCCGTGTATCTCAACACGCTGTGGTTTTTCCTGATCGGCGTCTTCGGCCAGGCCACGGCGGTCCCGCTCGAGACGCTCGCGCCCGACGCTGCGTCCGGGGTGCACACGATTTTCCGCATCGTCACGGCGATCGCGCTCATCCGGCTCGCCGGCTTCACGTTCTTCCGGCTGCTGCTTCCTCTCATCGGCCGGGCGATGCCGCGCATCGTCGAGGACGTGGTGATCCTCGTCCTCTACGTCATCTACGGCCTCGCACAGCTACGCGGCGCGGGCGTGGACTTGTCCAGCATCGTAACGACGTCAGCCATCCTGACGGCGGTGATCGCGTTCGCCATGCAGGACACGCTCGGCAACCTCTTGGGCGGGCTCTCGATCCAGGTCGACAACACCGTGCAGGTGGGCGACTGGGTGAGGATCGACGAGCTCGCGGGCCAGGTGCGCGATATCCGCTGGCGCTCGACCCTCATCGAGACGCGCAACTGGGAGACGATCGTCATTCCGAACAGCGCGATCATGAAGGGCCGCGTCGCCATCCTCGGCCGCCGCGAGGGCCGGCCGCTGCAATGGCGCCGGAGCCTCCGCTTCATGGTCGATCCGAGCGTGCCGCCGGCGCGCGTGATCGCCATCGTCAACGAGGAGATGATCGACGTGCCGATCGCCAACGTGGCGCAGACGCCGGCGCCAAGCACCGTGCTGCATGGCTTCGTCGCCGGCAACCTCGAGTACGAGTTGCGTTATTTCCTGACCGATCTGCTGGAAGACGAGATGACCGACTCGATGGTGCGCGTGCACCTCTTCGCCTCGCTGCAGCGCGCCGGCATCCGCATCGCGGAGGAGCAGCGCACGGTGCACGCGGTGTCGCGCGACGAGGCGCACGCCGACCTCGTGCGAAAGCGCGAGCTCGGCCGGCGCCTCGAGATGCTGCGCCAGGTGGATCTCTTCACGGTGCTCGCGGAGGACGAGATGAACGAGCTCGGCGAGCGGCTGCAGTACGCGCCCTTCGCGCGCGGCGACGTCATCACCAAGCAGGGCAACATCGCCCACTGGCTCTACATCATCATGTTCGGCGAGGTCGAGGTGCGCTACGAGCCGCCGAACGCCGCGCCGCAAACACTCAGCACGCTGCGCGCCGGGCAGTTCTTCGGCGAGATGGCGCTCCTCACGGGCGACGCGCGGAGCGCCACCGTGGTGGCGAAGACCGACGTCGAGTGCTATCGCCTCGACGGCAAGTCGTTCCAGGGGCTGCTCCTCGGCCGGCCGGAGATCGCCGAGGGTATCGCTCGCGTCATCGCCTCGCGCCGCCCCGAGCTTGAGAAAGTGCGCGAGGTGTTCGCCACCCAGCCGATGGCGGTGCAGAACGAGCAGGCCGATCTCTTGAGCCGCATCCGCCGCTTCTTCGGCCTGCGCGCCAAGGCCTAGCCGGGTTTATTTCGCGGTTGCGATGTAGGCGTCGACTTCGCGCTCGAGGAGCTCGAGCGGCACGGTGCCGGTACCGAGCACCGCGCGGTGGAACTCCTTCGGCGAGTAGCGGCTGCCGAGCGCGCGTCGCGCGCGCTCGCGCAGTTCCAGGATCTTGAGCTGCCCGAGCTTGTACGAGCAGGCCTGCCCCGGAAACACCACGTAGCGCTCGACCTCGCTCGGGCCGATGCCATAGGCGATCGCCTGCTCGCGCGTCCAGCGCTTGGCGTGCAGCCCCGTGTCGACCACGAGGCGCCGCGCGCGGAAGAGCTCCGCCGCGAGCTGGCCGAGAAGGCCCTCCGCATCGTCCTCGTACCAGAGCGCCTCCGCGGCGAGCCGCTCGGCGTAGAGCGCCCAGCCCTCGCCATAGGCCGAGATGAAGCCGTAGGCGCGTAGCTGCCGAAAGCGCGGCAGCGCGGGGTTCTCCATCTCGAGCGCGATCTGGAAGTGGTGACCTGGCACCGTCTCGTGATAGACGAGCGAGCGCAACCCGAAGCGCGTGAGCTGCGACGGCCGCAGCGGTATCTGGAAGGTGCCCGGGCGCGAGCCATCGGGCGCCGGGAAGCTGTAGCTCGCCGCCGCGCTCGCCCAGCGGAATGGCGGATAGGGCCGCGCGACGACCGGCGCTTTCGGCGTCTGGGCGAAGAGCGTCGCGGAGCGCTTCTCGGCATCGCGCAGGATGCGCTCGATGTCGGCCATGATCGCCGCGCGCCCTTGGTCGGTGTTCGGATAAGCGAGATCGCGCTCGAGCGCATCGGTGCGCTCCTTGAGCGTGCCCTGGGTGCGGCCGAGGCGCTGCAGCAGCTTGTCCATCTCGGCTTCGATGCGCGCCACCTCGCGCAGCCCGATGTCGTGGATCTCGTCGGGGCCGAGGTTCGTGGTGGTGAAGCGCCGCAGCTCGTAGGCATAGGCCTTGGCGCCGCCGGGGAAGCGCCACAGGCCCGCATCGTCGGTCGATGTCGGTATGAGCGATTCGAGGAGCGCGATGGCTTTCTGCCACGCCGGATACACGTCGCCGGCGACCGTGCGCTCGGCCTCCTGCTTGAGCGCGTCGCGCTCCTCGGCGCCGATGCCGTCGATCGGCGCAATGCGCTCGGCGTAGATCGCGACGAGCGGATTCTGCGCGGGCGGCGTGCCGATGAAGTGCCGCATCTGCGCGAGTGTCGAGCGCAGGATGAAGCGCGGCGGGATCATGCGCTTCGCCGCTAGGCGCTCGGCCTCGGTAATCGCCTCCTCCATGCGCAGCCGCACCTGGCCGAGCCGGGCGACGTAGTTGCGCGCATCGGCCGGGCTGCGTAGCGGATGCGTCACCGTGAGCGTGTTCACCAGTTGCACATTCGGGCCGTTGAACTGGTCGAGCGGGAAGCGGTAGTCCTCGTACGCCTCGCCCTCGACGAGCTGCGAGAGCTGCCAGCGCATGAGCTCCGCCGAGACGCGCTCGTCGCGCGACATATGCGCAGCGTCGAATTTCGCGAGCTCGGCAAGCCCTCTTCGCGCGAGCGCGACGCGCTCGTGGCGCCAGGCGCGCGTCTCGGGGGTGAGGCTCCGCTCGAGCGCCGCCTGCTCCGCGCCGGTGAAATAGCGCGTGGCGGCGGCGCGATTCGGATCGCCGCGCATCCATTCGTCCGTGAACTCGCGGAAGAAATCCGCGAGCGCACGCTCCGCCGCGAACGCCGGCGCGGCGGCGAACGCGAGCAGTAGGATCAGGCTACGCAGCGAGGAACTGCTCTTCGGAAAGCGCGAGCACGCCGGCCGCCCCCTTCACTACCGTGTCGCGCAATGCCGGCGCCTGCACCAGAACCTGGTCGCCGTAGAAGCGCGCGGTGGCGATTTTCGCATGGAGGAAGTCCTTATCACCCGAATTCAACTTCCTTTCGGCAGCGAGCGCGGCACGCGCCATCTGCCAGCCCCCGGCGACGATGCCCATGAGCTTGAGGAACGGCACCGCGCCGGCGAAGGTGGCGCGCGGGTCCTTGGTCTCGACGATGAAGTTGACGCTATCGCTCACCGCCTGCACGCCCTGGGCGAGCTGTGCGCGGAGCGCTTTGACGTCGGCGTTTGCCGACTTGGCAAGCTCCGCGTCCAGCGCTTTCAGCGAGCCGAGCCAGGCCTTGGCGGTGGTGCCGGCTTCGCGCGCGATCTTGCGCCCGACGAGGTCCATTGCCTGGATGCCGGTCGTGCCTTCGTAGATGGTGGTGATGCGAGCGTCGCGCAGGTACTGCGCGGCGCCGGTTTCCTCGACGAAGCCCATGCCGCCGTGCACCTGCACGCCGAGCGAGGCGATCTCGATGCCGGTCTCGGTGGACCAGCCCTTGACGACGGGAATCATCAGGTCGACGAAGGCCTGGTGGCGCTTGCGCGCTTCGGCGTCCGGGTGCTTGCGCGCGAAGTCCATCGTCGCGGCGGTCGTATACGCGAGCGCGCGCATCGCCTCGGTCTGCGACTTCATCAGCATCAGCATCCGGCGCACGTCCGGGTGGCGGATGATCGGCACCGATTTACCGCCCTGCACCAGGTCGCGGCCCTGGATGCGCTCCCTGGCGAAGGCGAGCGCGCGCTGGAACGCGCGCTCGGCGATCGCCACGCCCTCGAGGCCGACCGCAAAGCGCGCGGCATTCATCATGATGAACATGTATTCGAGCCCGCGGTTCTCCTCGCCGACGAGATAGCCGAGCGCCTTGTCGTAGACCATCACCGCGGTGGGGCTCGCGTGGATGCCGAGCTTGTGCTCGATGGAGGCGCACTTCGCCGGGTTGCGCTTGCCCGGCGTGCCGTCCTCGTTCGGGATGAATTTGGGCACGACGAAGAGCGAGATGCCCTTCACGCCTTCGGGCGCATCCGGCGTGCGCGCCAGCACGAGGTGCACGATGTTCTGGGCGAGGTCGTGCTCGCCGTAGGTGATGAAGATCTTCTGGCCCGAGATCAGGTAATGGTCGCCCTGGCGCTCGGCGCGCGTGCGCACGAGCGAGAGGTCCGAGCCGGCCTGCGGCTCGGTGAGGTTCATGGTGCCGGTCCAGTTGCCTTCCACCATCTTCGGCAGATAGCGGCGCTTGAGCTCATCGGAGCCTCGCAAGAGCAGCGCCTCGACCGCGCCCTGCGTGAGGAGCGGACAAAGCGAGAAGCTCAGGTTCGCGCTCTTCCACATCTCCTGCACCGGCGTCGAGACGAGCCGCGGCAGCCCCTGCCCGCCCCACTCGCCTTCGAACGGTAGCGCGTTCCAGCCGCCCTCGCAGAACTGCCGATAGGCTTCGCGGAACCCCTTGGGCGTGCGAACCGCGCCATCGGTCCACGTCGAGCCTTCGCGGTCGCCGGTGGCGTTGAGCGGATCGAGCACGCCGGCGGCGAACTTGCCCGCTTCCTCGAGGATGGCGTCGACCGTGTCGGGCGAGGCCTCCTCATAGCCGGGGAGCTTCGCCACCTCCGCCAGGCCGGCGAGCTCGTGCAGCACGAACTTCATGTCTTTTAGCGGCGCCGTGTAGGTACTCATATGGGCGTGCTCATTTCTTTAGCTCCTCCACCACGTTCGGGACGAGCTGGAAGAGATCGCCCACCAGGCCGTAGTCGGCCACCTGGAAGATCGGCGCTTCCTCGTCCTTGTTGATGGCGACGATCACGCGGCTGTCCTTCATGCCCGCGAGGTGCTGGATCGCGCCGGAGATGCCCACTGCGATATAGAGGTCAGGGGCGACGATCTTGCCGGTCTGCCCGACCTGCCAGTCGTTCGGCACGAAGCCCGCGTCGACCGCGGCGCGCGAGGCGCCCATCGCCGCGCCGAGCTTGTCGGCGAGCGGCTCGAGCACCTTGGTGAAGTTCTCGCCCGATCCGAGGCCGCGGCCGCCGGAGACGATGATCTTCGCCGCGGTGAGCTCGGGGCGCTCCGATTTGGAGACCTCGCGGCCAACGAACGCTGAAAGTCCGCTGTCCGCCGGCGCCTGCACGTTTTCGACCCGCGCGTTGCCCCCGGTGGCGGCCACGGCGTCGAAGGCCGTCGTGCGCACGGTGATCACTTTGATCGCGTCCTTCGACTTCACCGTGGCGAGCGCATTGCCCGCGTAGATCGGCCGCACGAACGTGTCCGGCGACTCGACGGCGCAGATGTCCGAGATTTGCTGCACATCAAGCAGCGCCGCCGCGCGCGGCATGATGTTCTTGCCGGTCGAGGTGGCAGGAGCGAGGATGTGCGAGTAGTCCTTGGCGAGCGAGACGATGAGCGCGGCGACGTTCTCGGCAAGCTCCTCGGCGAGCTGCGGCGCATCGGCTAGCAGCACCTTCTTCACGCCCGCAATCTGTGCGGCCGCCTTGGCGGCGTCACCGGCCTGGTGGCCCGCGACGAGCAGGTGCACATCGCCGCCGATCTTCTGCGCGGCGGCAATCGCGTTCAGCGTGGCCTTGCGTATGGACTTGTTGTCGTGCTCGGCGACGACGAGGACCGCCATCAAAGCACCTTCGCTTCGTTGCGCAGCTTCTCGAGGAGCGCCTTGGCGTCTGGCACCTTGACGCCCGCCTTGCGCTTCGGCGGCTCGACCACCTTGAGCGTCGCCAGCCGCGGCGACACATCGACGCCGAGCGCTTCCGGCTTCAGCGTCTCGAGCGCCTTCTTCTTCGCCTTCATGATGTTCGGCAGGGTGACGTAGCGCGGCTCGTTCAGGCGCAGGTCGGTGGTGATCACCGCGGGCAGCTTGATCGACACGGTCTCGAGGCCGCCGTCGACCTCGCGCGTCACCTTGGCGCGGCCCTCGGCGAGCTCGATCTTGGAGGCGAACGTGGCCTGCGGCCAGCCAAGCAGCGCGGCGAGCATCTGGCCGGTCTGGTTCGAATCGTCGTCGATCGCCTGCTTGCCCATGATGACGAGCTGCGGCGATTCCTTCTGGCAGATGGCTCTCAGCAGCTTCGCTACCGCCAGGGGCTGAAGCTCGGCCGCGGTCTCGACCAGGATCGCGCGGTCGGCGCCGATGGCAAGCGCGGTGCGCAGCGTCTCCTGGCACTGCGCCACGCCACAGGAGATGGCGATGATTTCGGTGGCGCTGCCCGCTTCCTTCAGCCGCACCGCCGCTTCGACGGCGATCTCGTCGAAGGGATTCATGGACATCTTGACGTTCGCGGTCTCGACGCCGCTGTTGTCGGCCTTGACGCGGACCTTGACGTTGAAATCGACGACGCGCTTTACGGCGACGAGGACCTTCATCGGCAAATTATAGCCATCAGCACTTTTCGACCAGCGCGTCGAGCGCGATCGCGCCCGTATCAAACACCATCACCGGGTTGAGATCCACCGCGGCCACTTCGCCATCCCAGGCGATGAGCGCCTCGCCCAGCTTGACCGCCATGCGCGCCAGCGCGCGCACGTCGCGCGGCGGCTGGCCGCGCAAGGCGCCAAGCAGCGGCGCGATGCGCAGCTCGCCGAGCTTTGCCGCGACCTCATCCTCGGTGCACGGCGCGAGCAGGAGCCGGTAGTCCTTCAGCGCCTCGAGGTAGATGCCGCCGGCGCCGACGAGCAGCACGGGGCCGAAATGCGGATCGAGTCGGGCGCCGAGCGCGAGCTCGCGGCCGCCGCGAGCGCGCCGCGCGGCGATCACGCCGTCGAAGCGCGCGCCGAGCGCAAGGCAGCGTTCGCGCTGGCGCCGGAACTCGGCGCGCGGATCGGCTGCGCCGATGGCGACGAGCCCATGGTCGCTCTTGTGCGGCAGGTCGGGCGAGCAGGCCTTCAGCACGATGTCAGCGCCGAGCGCCTCGAGCGCGCGCTCGAGCTCGCCCTCGTCGCGGCAGAGCCGGTGCTCGATCACCGGCAGGCCCGCCTGTGCGATGAGCGCGAGGCTCTCGGCCTCGCTGAGAAAGCGCGGCTTGCCGCGCAGCGCGATGCGCACGAGCGGCGCGGGCGGTGCTCGCCGCAGCAGCGCCGCGTGATCGGCGAGCTGCGCAAGCGCGTCCATCGCCTCGCCTTCGCGCGCAAAGGTCGCGATGCCGGCGTCGGCGAATGCCTGGCGCACGGCAGCTTGCGGCGCCGCTGCAGCGCTGGTGATGGGATACGTTTGTTGGAACTGCGCCAGGTCGCGCGCGAAGCGCGGCACGTCGTAGCCCGCGCCGGCGACCGGCAGCGCGATGAGCAACAAATCGGTCTGCGCATCGTCGCCGATTATCGGCAACACCGCGCCGAGAAGACCGGAGTCGCTAAGCAGCGCGCCGGTGACGTCGATCGGGTTATCGAGCGCGGCAAAAGCCGGCAGCGCGCGTCGCAACCGTTCCTTGGCCGACGCGGATATCGGGGCGAGCGGGATGCCCTGGCGCTCGGCCTGATCGGCGGCCATGACGCAGCTCGCGCCGGAGTTGCTGACGAAAGCGAGGCGCCTGCCGTGCGGGCGGTGAGCGCCAAGGTAGAGCTCGGCGGCGCGCACCAGCTCCTGCGGATCGGCGGCGCGCCAGATGCCGCAGCGCTCGAAGAAGGCATCGACCACGCGATCTTCCGTGGCGAGCGCGCCGGTGTGCGAGCTCGCCGCGCGCTGGCCGCTCGCCGTGCGGCCAGCCTTAAGCGCGAGGATCGGCAGAGCGCGCGCATGCGCCCGCGCAGCCGCCGCCGCCAGCGTCGGCGGGTCCTTGATCGCCTCCATGTAGACGAGGACGAGCCGCACGCCTTCGTCGCCAACCACGGCGGCCGCAAGATCGGCGACGGTCACGTCGGCCTCGTTGCCGGTAGCGTGCACGTGGCGGGCGCTCATACCCTTCTCGCGCAGCAGCGCGTAGATCGCCTGCGAGTTGGCGCCGCTCTGGCTGACGATCGCCACCGGCCCGTCGCGCCCCTCGAGCTCGTGGAAGATGGTCGAGAAGTTCGCCACCATGCCGGTGGCGAAGTTGGCGAGGCCCTGGCAGTTCGGGCCGATGAGCCGCATGCCGCCGCCGCGCGCGGCCGCAGCCATGCGCGCTTGCGCGCGGGCGCCCGCCTCGCCCGTTTCGGCGAAGCCCGAGGTCATCACCACGGCGACCTTCACGCCGCGCGCGGCGCACGCCTCGACGGCGCCGACGGCTTCATCGCCAGCGATGGCGATGATCGCGAGATCCGGCACCTGCGGCGTATCTGCGATGCGCGCAAAGGCGCGCAGGCCTTGCACGCTCGAGCGCGCAGGGTTGATGGGATAGATGGCGCCGCGATAGCCATAGCGTTGCAGGTAGAGCAGCGGACGCCCGCCCACTTTGTGCGGATTGTCCGAGGCGCCGATGATCGCCACCGAAGCGGGATTCAGGGCAGCGTCGAGGCTCGCCTGCATCGCGCGCGCATAATACGGCGATGCTCCAGGGCAAGGTGGTGCTCGTCACCGGCGCCGGTGGCGGCATCGGGCGCGACTTTGCCCTCGCCATGGCCGCGGCGGGCGCGAAGGTGGTGGTGAACGATCTCGGCACGACGGTCAAAGGCGAAGGCGCGAGCGGCGCACCGGCCGGGCAGGTGGCGGCCGAGATCCGCGCGGCCGGCGGCACGGCCGTGGCCAACTCGGACAGCGTGGCGGACTGGCCATCGGCGAATCGCATCGTGCAGACGGCGCTTGACGCCTTCGGGCGCCTCGATGCGGTGGTGAACAATGCCGGGATCCTGCGCGACCGGTTCTTCTTCAACCTGTCGCCTGATGATTGGCGCGCGGTGATCGACGTGCACCTCAGCGGCTCGTTCTACGTCGCGCGCGCCGCGGCGCCGCACTTCAAGGCCCAGGAGTCCGGTGCATACGTCCATATGACGTCGACGTCCGGTCTCATCGGCAATCTCGGCCAGGCGAACTACGCCGCGGCGAAGCTCGGCATCGTCGGGCTGTCGAAGTCGATCGCGCTGGACATGGCGAAATACCACGTGCGCTCCAACTGCATCGCGCCGTTCGCCTGGAGCCGCATGATCGGCTCGATCCCGGCCCAGACGCCGGACCAGCAAGCGCGGGTGGAAAAGCTGAAAAGCATGCAAACGGCGAAGATTGCGCCGCTGGCGGTCTATCTAGCGTCGGAGGCCGCACGCGAGGTGAGCGGGCAGATCTTTGCCGTGCGCGCGAACGAGATCTTCCTCATGTCGCAGAACCGGCCGCTGCGCTCGGTGCACCGCGAGAGCGGCTGGAGCGCCGAGGCGATCGCCACGCATGCCATCCCCGCGCTGCGCGCGCACTTCTATGCGCTCGAGCGCTCGCAGGACGTCTTACCCGCATGCACGCCTTGTTGAACGCGGCCTGGCAGGCGTCGGTCGCCGCGCGCATGGCGTCCGCCTTCACCTCCATCACGGTGATCGGCGTGCGCGCGGTGACGGTGCTGGTGCGCCGCTGCGAGCGCTCGGCGAAGTAGAGCAGCTCGCCGAAGCAGCGCCCCGTCTTCACCGTGGCGAGAAGCTTGCTGAAGAGCGTGACGTCGACTTCGCCCTCGACCAGGAAATAAAAGTTCTCGCCGGTCTCTCCCTCGCGGATCAGCACGGTCTGCGGCGCGATCGTTTTCCACGTCGCGATGCGGATCAGCTCCCAGAGCGCGACGTCGTTGAAGTCGGCAAAGAAAGGGAAGTCGCGCAGCTTGGTGAACTTCTCCGAGTCGGACACCGTGGCGCCGGCGAGGCGCAGGCTGGCGAACGCCTGGCTCAAGTCCTTGCCGAAATCGAGCCATGACTGGTAGCGCGCCGCCGGGTTCTTCTCCATCGCCTTCATGACGATGGCGTCGAGCAGTCCCGGCAGCTCGGGGCGGAGCTTCGCCGGGCGCTGCGCCTCGGTGTTGAGGATGGCGTAGGTGAGCGCGGGCTGGGTCGAGGCGCTGAACGGCAGCCGCCCGGTGAGCAGACGATACATGGTGACGCCGAGCGAGTAGATGTCGGTCTGGAGGGTGAGCGGCTCGAGGCGCACCTGCTCGGGCGACATGTAGGCGGGCGAGCCGACGCCGCTGATCTGCGTCGTGTCCTGCAGCTTCTGCTGGAAGGAGGCGCCGAAGTCGCTCACCTTGGTCTCGCCGCTCTCGGAAAGCAGGAGGTTGCCGGGCTTGATGTCGCGATGGATGACGCCATGGCGGTGCGCATATTCCAGCGCGCGGATGCACTTGAAGATGATCTCCACCACCTTGCTGACCGGCAGCAGGCGCGCCACGTCGGCGTGCGCCTCGAGCGTCGTGCCGGGCACGTATTCCATGACGAGATAGCTGCGGCCGGGCTCGACCACGGCGTCGAAGATCTCGACGATGTGCGGGTGGGCGAGCTTGCCGGCAAGCGACGCTTCGGCGATGAACGACTTGTGCTTCATGCGCTCCTGCTCGCCGTCGGCGTCCTTGTCGAACAGAAACACCTTGATGGCGACATCGCGCTCGGCGAACGGGTCGCGCGCGAGATAGACCTTGCTCGTCGCGCCGGCGCCGATCTCGCGCAGCAGCGGGTACTTGCCGATGTGCTCCTGGAGCTCGAACTTCATGCGCGGGCCAGCGCGGCGATCTGCTGCAAGAGCTCCGCCTCCTGGTAGGGCTTGCCGAGGAAGGCGTTGACGCCGAGCTCGGCCGCGCGCGAGCGGTGCTTCGGCGCCGTGCGCGAGGAAATGATGATGATCGGGATCTCCATGGTGCGCGGATCACCGCGCACGTTGCGCGCGAGGTCGAAGCCGTCCATGCGCGGCATCTCGATGTCGACCAGCATGATGGCGGGCAGCTCGCCCTTGAGCTGCTCGAGCGCGTCGAGGCCGTCCTTGGCCGTGAGCACGCGGTAGCCCTCGCGCTCGAGGAGGCGCCCGGTGATCTTGCGCACGGTGAGCGAGTCGTCCACCACCATCACGAGCGGCGCCGCGCGCGTCGCGCTCCCGGAGAGCTCGGGCGTCGCCGTGCTCTTCATCGGCCCCTGGGCGCGGTGGGCAAGCTGCACCGGATTGACGATCAGCACGATCGAGCCGTCGGCGAGCACCGTGGCACCGGCCACGCCGGGCATGCGCGAAAGCTGCGGGCCGATGTTCTTCACCACCATCTCGCGGTTGCCGATGAGATCGTCGACGTGCACGGCGACGCGATGCGCGCCGCTCCTCACGAGGAGCACGAGGTTCCAGTCCTGGATGTTGGTGGCGGCGCGGCTGCCAAGAAGCTGGCGCAGGTAGTGCAGCGGATATTGGCGGCCCTGGAATTCGACCCTGCCCGCCTCGTAGTGCGAGACGAGCGCGTCGGCCTTGACGCGCAGGACCTGCTCGACGCTCGCCGATGAAATGGCGAGCGTGATGCCGCCCGCGCGCACCATCACCGTCTGCGTGACGGCGAGGGTGAGCGGCAGATAGATCGCGAAGGTCGTGCCGCGGCCGCGAGCACTCGTCACCTCGAGACGGCCGCCGAGCGCCTGGATCTCGGTGCGTACGACGTCCATGCCGACGCCGCGGCCCGCGAGCTCGGTCACCGACTCGGCGGTCGAGACGCCCGGCATGAACACGAGCTGCACCTGCTCGGCCTCGGAGAGCGCCTGGTCGGCGGCGACGAGACCCTTGTCGACGGCGCTCGCGCGCAGGCGCTCGAGGTCGAGGCCGGCGCCGTCGTCGGCCACGCCCACGACGACTTCGTTCGCTTCCTGGCGCAGGCTGATGGCGATACGTCCGGCCTCGGGCTTGCCGGCCGCGACGCGCGCCGCCGGCAGCTCGATGCCGTGCACGAGCGCGTTGCGCAGCATGTGCTCGAGCGGCGCCGAGATGCGCTCGAGCACGCCGCGGTCGAGCTCCACCTGGCCGCCCTCGATGGAGAGCTCGGCCTTGCGGGCGAGCTCGGCGGCGCTCTGGCGCACGATGCGCTGCAGCCGCTCGGCAAGGTTCGCAAACGGCACCGCGCGCATGCGCATCAGCTCCTGCTGCAGCTCGCGGCCGATGCGCGCCTGCTGAAGCAGCGCCGCGTCACTCTCGCCGACGCTCTTCATCAGCCCCTGCTGCAGCGTCGCGACGTCGTTCAGGCCCTCCGCCATCATGCGCGTGAGCTCCTGCAGGCGCGTGTAGCGGTCGAACTCGAGCGGATCGAAGTCCTGTACGTGCTCCGCGAGCTCGGAACGGCGCGATTGCAGCTGGCTGTCGGCCTGGATCTCCACTTCACGTAGCTGCGTGCGCAGTCGGGCGATGCTCTCGTTCAGGTCGGCGAGCGCCTGCTTGGTCTGGCGCAGCTCCGCCTCGATGCGCGAGCGCGCGATCGCCGCCTCGCCCGCTTCCGTGATCAGGCGGTCGAGCCGCTCGGCGTTCACCCGCAGCAGGGCCGCGGGGGCGCCGGCCGGCACGCGCGGCTCCGGTCCCTTGGCGGCCGCGGCGGGGGCCGGGGCGCCGGAAGCGCCGAGCTTCTCGAGATCGGTGCTGAGCCGGTCGAGCTTCGCCTGCAGCTCGTCGAAGAGCTCGGCGGTGATCTCGCCCGCCTCGAGCGCGTATTCGATGCGGCTTTCCATCAGGTGGGTGAGCTCGCCAAGGCGAATCGCGCCCGCCATACGCGCGCTGCCCTTGAGGGTGTGCAGCGCGCGCTTCACCGCGTCGGCGGCGGTGCGGTCCTGCGGATTGGCGCGCCACGCGCGCAAGTCGCCCGCCACCTGCGGTACGAGCTCGTGCGCTTCCTCGAGGAACACGGGCAGCAGCGCGCCGTCGAAGTCATCGCGCACCGTGCGCTTTTCCTTCGGCCGCAACGGCACGAGCAGGCGATTCCTGAGCGCCTGCAGCGCGGCGAGCGTCTCGGCAGGCGGCGCGGGCGACTCGCCGCGGCCGACGGCGGCGAGGATCACGGCGAGCTCCTCGATCGCCGCGCCAATCACCTGCTGGTCGGCTGGCTCCACGGTGCGCTCGGCGAGCGGCATCCATTGCTCGAGTTGGGCGGCGACCTGGGCGATCGGCTCGACGCGCGCTGTGCGCGACGAGCTGGCAAGGGTATGCGCGGCGCGGGTAAACGCGGCTGAAGCTTCCGTCGCCTGGCTGGCGGCCCATGCCGCGCATTCGCTCCTCAGCGTGACAAGGTGCTGGGCGGCTTCCTTGAGATAGACGTCGCGCACCCGCGTAACGGCAGAGTCCTCGCCGGCGAGTCTCGCGGCAAGCTCGCTGATGGGCCGAGCGTCGATGACCGGCGTCTCGCCCTTCTTCAGCCGCTCGATCCACCCGGTGAACGAGCCGTGGGCGACGGTGGCGAGCTCGAGAAGCTCCCCGGTGGCCGGCTGCTCGCGCTCGAGCCAGTGGTTCATCACGCGCTCGAGCTGCCAGGCGGCCTCGCCGAGCTCGGCAAGGCCGACCATGCGGCCGCTGCCTTTCAGCGTGTGGAAGCCGCGGCGGATGCTGGCGAGCACCTCCAGATTAGCCGGCTCGGCGCGGCAGTTCACTAGGCCTGCGGCAAGCGCCGCGAGCACCTCCACGGCTTCCTCGAGGAAAACCTGCAGCAGGCTCTCGTCCGGCTTCGCACTCGGCGCGGGCGCGCCGGCGCCGGGCAGTGGCGCAGGCCGCTGCTCCATGCGCGCGAGGAAGAAGTCGAGCGCCTGCTCGCGCGGCTCGCGGCCCTGCGCGCAGGGCCCGACAAACAGACTCAGGCTGCTCAGGCCCTCGGCGACCCAGTCGAGGTCCTCGCTCTGCGGCGTAAGCGCGGCGATCATTCGCTCGCAGCGCTCCAGCACCAGCGCCGCCCGCTCCCACGACAGCACGCGCAGCGCGCCGTGGATCTGCCGCAACTGCGGTGCCACTTTGGCCAGCGCGTCCTTGGCGGCATGGCCGCGCGCATAGGCGTCGAGCGCCTGCTCAACCGATTGCAGGTTCGTGAGGATCTCCCCGGCGACGCGCGCGCGTAGCTGCAATGCGCTGACGTGCTGCGTGAGCTCCGGCCGCAAACCGGCCGGCGCGGCCGCGCTCGCCTTGCCCGCCGCGCCCTCCGTGAGCCAGCGCGACATGATCGCCACCTGCTCCGCGGTATCGGCGAGCGGCCGCTCGAAATGCTCGAGCAGGC
>VBCM01000193.1:0-4684 GCA_005883675.1 Betaproteobacteria bacterium | reverse complement strand
CGCCTGGAGCCTGGCAGCGACCTCCTGCTGCAGCGAGCGCGTGTCGCGCGTCTCGGGCTCGCTCGAGGCGGGCGGTACCAGCGCGTCGAGGCCGTAGAGTCGCTTGATGTCACGCAGGCGCTGGGTAAGCGGCGCGCAGCAGGCGATCGCGTACAAGAGTTCGCGCAGCAGCACCTCATTGTCGGGGCGCGAGCCGGCGGTCAAGTCCCGGATATAGATATCCAGCTTGTTCCAGAGCGCGCGCGCCTGCGCGAGCCGCTGCGGCTCCGTGGCATCGAGGAGTGCGTCGACCAGGCCGCCCGCCACCCACCACAGCGCGCGGCGCTCGGGTAGCTGGTGCGCGACGGCATGGATGGCGTCGAGTGTCTCGCGCATCTCCTCGAGGCCCGCTGGCTGCCGGCGGATCCAGGCGAGGATGCCGCGCTGCCAGCGCGTGCGCTGCGCATGCAGGAACGGCGCGAGCTCCCCTTCCGCGAGCGACTTCGGCCGGGGATGCGCGGGCGCGGGCGGCGTGAGGTCTGGGAAGAAAAGCTCCACCGCCGCGCAATCGCCGCGGCCCTGCAGCGCGGCCAACGCCTCGTACGAAGGATAGAGGCGCAGCGGCACATTCGGCTCGCCGCGCGCCACGTCGTCGACGAAAGCTTTCAGCTCGGCGACGGCGCGCTCGATGACCTCGGCCGCCTCGCTGCGCGAGCCATTGAGCCCGTTGAGCGTCGTCTCGAGCGCCTCGCAGAAGCGCGTCGCGCCGGCGAGCCCGACCATGTTGAGCGCGCCGCTCACCTGGTGCAGGTGCTCGGGGCAGCCGCCGAGCGCCCGTGCGTCGAGCGGCGCGGCGCCGGAGCGCGCGATCTGGTCGCGCACCCGCTCGAGCGCCTGATCGACCTCGGCGGTGATCCAGGAAAGGATGGTGGTGTCGGGCATCGCGCCTCGCGCGGCTCCTAGGCGAGCTTGAATCCGGAGACCGAGCTTTTCAGACCCTGCGCGAGCTCGCCGAGCCGCGCCGCCGAAGCGGCGGTCTTCTTCGTGCCCTGGCTCGTGAGCTGCGTCACGCCGAGAATGATCTTCATCTTGCCGGCGACTTGGGCGGCGGAGGCCGCCTGTTGCTGCGTGGCGTTGGAGATGGCGCCGATCAGCTCGGCAAGGCGGTTGGAGATTTTCTCGATTTCGCGCAGCGCCTGGTCGGCCTCGTCGGCGGTGCGGGTTCCCTCGACCACCCCGCGCGTGCTGCGCTCCATCGCCTCGACGGCGTCGCCCGTGTCGCGCTGGATGCTCTTCACGATGGCGCCGATGTGCTTGGTCGCCTCCGCCGAACGCTCGGCGAGACGCTGCACTTCCTCCGCGACGACGGTGAAGCCGCGCCCCGCCTCGCCGGCGGAGGCGGCCTGGATCGCGGCGTTCAGCGCGAGCACGTTGGTCTGCTCGGTGATGTCCGAGATGAGCTGCACGATCTCGCCGATCTCCTGGGAGGACTCGCCCAGGCGCTTGATGCGCTTGGAGGTCTCCTGGATCTGGTCGCGGATGTCGTTCATGCCGCGGATCGCGTTCTGCACCGCCTGCGCGCCCTTCGAGGCGGCATTGAGCGAGCTCTCGGCGACTCGTGCCGAGTCGTCCGCATTGGTCGAGACCTGGTTCATCGATTGCGCCATCTGCCGTCTGCGCCTCGTGCGTGGCGCTGCCCACATGCTCGGCCGCCTTGGTGATGCCGGCGACCAGTCGCCGCAGCTCCTCGATCGTGTAATTGATCGAGTCGGCGATCGCGCCGGTCATGTGCTCGGTGACCTTCGCGCGCACCGTGAGATCGCCGCTCGCCAGATTGCCGATATCGTCCAAGAGCCGCATGATCGCGTTCTGGTTGTCGCGGTTCCGATGCTCGCTTTGCTCGGCACGCCGACGGCTGTCGCCGACGTACGCCTTGCCGATCAGCAGGAGCACCACGAGCGCCAGGAGCGAGCCTACCGCCAGCGCGATGAAGTTGACTCGACGCTCGGCGAGCAGCTGATCGTAGCCGCTCGCGAGCTGCTCGGCGGCGCCAAGCAGCGTCTCGCTGTCGTTGAACATGTCGCGGGTGGCGCGCTTGGCGTTCACCAGGCGCTGCATGTTGCCGAGGATCCTGCTCACCGCCACCTGGTATTCCTTGAAGCCTGTCTCGAGCTCGCCGAGCTTCGCACGGAGCTCCGCATCCGACACGCGCGCGATGCGCATCGGTTCGTTCCCCTGCAGCAGACCCTGCAGGAGGTCGCGGAACGTGTTGCTGTCCTTGCCGAGCAGGAACGCCACCTCCGGGTCGACCACGTCGCCCGCGAGCATCGCGTTGGCATTCTTCGCCATGCGCTGCGTGAGCATCACGAGCTGCGCGGCAATCGCGTTCTGGCGGGGCGTCGCGCCGCTTTGCACGCTGAGCGCGGCCACCTCGTCGGCGATCTCGAGCAGCGCGGGATTGTTGTCGTTGATCGCGCGCACCGCCGCGCCGAGCGCGACCAGGTTCGGCTCCTCACGGATGACAAGCCCTGAGTTGCGCTCGGTCTTGCGCCATTCGGTCTCGAGCGCCGCGAGCATCGGGCGCACGCTCTCTGGCGTGGGCGGCAGGTTCACCCCGCCGTTCAGGCCGCCGCCGGAGAGCAACTTGACCAGCGCGCTGAATTCGTCGCGGCTCTCGTGCAGCTGCTTGAACGCTTCGCGGTTACCTTGCGAAGCCTGCTGCGCGGCCTTGGCGAGGCGCTGCGAGAGCATGCGGATCTTGCCGACCGCGGCGACATAGAGCGTGTTGAAGGTCGCCTGGCGGGCGTCGTAGACGACGATCAGACCATTGACGACCATCAGCAGTGCGAGCAACACCACGAGGAGTTTCAGCTTGCGGCCGGTGCTCGACGGCGCAGCCACCGCTGCGACGGCGTGGCCCGAACCGGCGCCGTCGCGCGCCACGAACGGCATCTTGAGGATTTCGAGGCGGTTACCCATGGAACACCCCTAGCGCAGGAACTTGCCATTGCGCCCGATGATCGTCAGGTCGACGAACTTCGAGCCGGCGTGGTTGGTGGGCGAATAGCTGACGTAGAAGCCTCCCAGGTCGACGTCGCGCATGGCCTCGAGCGCGTCGACCATGCCTTCGCGCGTCGGGTTCTTGCCCGCGCGCTTCAGGGCTTCGACCATCACCTTGGCGGTGAGGAAGCCTTCCATCGCGCTGAAGTTGTAGTCCGTAAAACCGGCCTTCTTCGCGAGAAGCTGGTAATCCTTCACCACCGGCACGGCCGTACCCCAGGGGAACGGCACCACCTGGGAGATGGCGACGCCGCTGCCATCGGCCCCGAGCGCATCGGCGAGCGCCTTCGAGCCGACGAAGGACACGTTGTAGAACGTCGCGCCGCTGCCCGCCTTCTTCATCTGGCGGATGAACTCCGCGCACGAGGTATAGGCGCTCACCATGACCACCGCGTCGGGCTCCGACGCATTGATCGCCTTCACCGCATCCTCGACCTTGACCGTGTTGCGCTCCACCGTGCCGCTCGCATGGATTTTCATGCCGCGCTTGGTGAGCGCGAGCTCGGTACCCTTGCGGCCGGCCTCGCCATAGTTGTCGGCCTGGTAGAAGACCGAGATCTTCTTGCCGCCGGTCGAGACCACCTGCTCGACGATCTTCTCCGTCTCGTCGTAGTAGCTCGCGCGCACGTGGAACACGTAGCGGTTCATCGGCACGCGCAGGATCTCGGCGCCGGTGAACATGCCGACGAGCGGCACCTTCGCCTGCGTCGTCATGGGAAGATGCGCCGCTCCGGTCGGCGTGCCGACGTAGCCGAGCAGTGCGAACACCTTGTGCTCCTCGATCAGCTTCTTGCTCGCCGCGGGCGCCACCGAAGCCTCGTAGCGGTCGTCTTCGGTGACGAGGTCGAGCCTGCGGCCGTGCACGCCGCCGTTCGCATTCACGTAATCCAGGTAGGCCTTGATGCCGTTACGCATCTGGATGCCAAGCTGCGCCGCCGGGCCGCTGAAGACGGCAGCCTGGCCGAGGAGGATCCGATTCGGCGTCACGCCGGGATCGGCCCACGCAGGCGATACGGCAAGCGCGGCTGCCGCGAAGAGTGCCGCGACATATCGATTCATGAGCTCACCTCCAGGAAGGCCTCGTGCTGCACGAGCGCCGCTACGTCGAGCTCTTTCCATATGCGTCCTTCCGCATCGCTGTACTGGCCGCGTATCCAGGGCGTCGGCGCGGCGACGCTCTGGGGCGTGAGCTCGCCGAGCGCGCGCAATCCGCCGAGAGCTTTACCGCTTCGGCGCCGAGGAAGGCGGAAAAATCGCTCACGCTGTAGAGGTTGCCCCGCACGTTGGCGACGCCCTTGAACCAGCCGCGCGCGAGCGGCACCGCCGAGATCGGCGGCACCGGGATCACCTCCGCCGCGTCCGCGAGCTCGACGAGCCAGCCCTCCCCGCCCACCTGCACGCCGAGCTTCGAGGGGAGCCCCGCGCCCGCTTCGGCGCTTTGCAGCCGCTCGGAAAGCGCGAGCTGGTACTCGCGCAGCGAGACTCGTCCGGTGGTGGTGACGGCGGATGCGCCCATCAGCCGAGCGCGCTGATCTTCGCCAGCAGCTCCGCCTGGTTGATCGGCTTCACGATGTAGTCGCGCGCGCCCTGACGCAGGCCCCAGACGCGGTCGGTCTCCTGTTTCTTGCTCGTGCACAGGATGATC
>VBCM01000247.1 GCA_005883675.1 Betaproteobacteria bacterium | reverse complement strand
GTCGCCGCCGGCGCGAACACGCCGCTCCAAATATAGAACTCAGCGTCGTAGCCGAGCTCCTTGAAGGTCGGGATGTCGGGCAGGAGCTTGAGCCGCTCGGTGCCCCAGCTCGCGAGCGCGCGCATCTTCCCCGCGCGGATATGACCGATGGCCGCCGCGGGTCCTTGCGCCGAGGCCTCGACCTGGCCCGCGAGCAGCGCGGTCACCGCCGGGCCGCCGCCCTGGTACGGGATATGGAAGAGCTTGATGCCCGCTGCGTTGGCGAACATTTCCATCGCCACGTGCAGCGTGCCGTATACCCCGGACGATGAGTAGTTGATCTTGCCCGGCTGCGCTTTTGCCGCCTCAACGAAGTCCTTCACCGTTTTATAGGGCCCATCGGCCCGCACCACGAGCACCGTCGGGTCCGCGGTGACGAGCGCGATCGGCGCGAAGTCCTTGAGCTCGTAGGGCGGTTCTTTGCCGTTGATGCGGTCGGACACCGGAAAAATGGAGATCGACGACAGGCCCATCAGAATCGTGTAGCCATCCGGCGGCCCCTTGGCGACGGAGGCCATGCCGACCGCGCCACCGGCGCCGGGCCGATTGATGAGGATCACTGGCTGTTTGAGCGTCTTCTCCATGAGGGACGCGAGCGGGCGACCGACGATCTCCGCGACGCCGCCCGGCGGGAACGGCACCACCATCGTGATGGGTTTTGAGGGGTATTCCTGCGCACGAAGGCTCGCGCAGCTGAGCAGCGCGGCTGCCAGTAATGCGGTGCGTCTCATCGGTCCTCCTCGGCGGGCAAGTTAACACGCTGTTACAGCTGTTGCACTTTCCGCGTTCACTTTCAGCGGCTTCGCGCGTGAAATGAGCATCGCCATTACGCAACGGAGAACATCATGCTGAAGAAGATCCTGATCGCCATCGGAACTGCGGCAGCCACGCTGGGCTTTGCCGGCAGCGCGCTCGCCGATCCACCCTACTGGGCGCCGGCCTATGGCTGGCGCGCACATCACTATCGTCACTACTACTACGCGCCCCGGCCGATCTATGTCGTCCCGGCGCCGCGAGTCGTGTACGCACCGCCTCCCCCGGTCGTGTACCCGTACTACGCGGCGCCGGTCGTGGTGCGCCCAGCGCCGGTGTACGCAGCGCCGATGTACCCGGCGGCGCCGGGCGTCTCCGTGCGCTTCAGCTTCCCGCTGTAGACTGTCAGGAACGTTCCCGCCGCGCGACCAAGGCGGGAACGCATCCTGAAAGGAGACCGATGGAACGGCGCACCGTATTGAAAGCCCTGGCCCTGGCGGCATTTGCGCGCGAGGCGGCGGCTGCGCCCCCAGCCAATATGAAAGGCGTCGAAGAGCTGCAACGGAACTGGAAGACTCTGCTGCCCGCGGGCGCCACTGTGCCGCCGCCCAACGAGGCGCTGAAGCTGTCGAAGGACGAGTGGCGCAAGCGCCTGCCCGCCGAATCGTTCCACGTCATGCGCGAGGAAGGCACCGAGCGCGCCGGCACGAGCCCGCTCAACGACGAGAAGCGCGAGGGCATCTTTGCCTGCGCGGGCTGCGGGCTGCCGCTTTTCACTTCCGCCATGAAGTACGAGTCGGGCACCGGGTGGCCGAGCTTCTTCACCAGCATCCCGGGCGTCTTCGAGACGAAGAAGGATCACTACCTCATCTACCCGCGCGTGGAGTACCACTGCATCCGCTGCGGCGGCCACCACGGGCACCTCTTCGACGACGGCCCGCCGCCGACCGGCAAGCGCTACTGCAACAACGGCGTCGCGCTTAAGTTCATCCCTAAAGACAGCAAGGCCTAGCCGGTCGGACTAGCCGCTGCGCCGAGTAGTCCGCGCAGCGGAGCCGGTGTGCAAGATGCCCGCTGCGGGCGCGGCTCAAACTGCGCGCGGTGCAAGCGCGAATCAATCGCGGCATAATCGGTCATACGTGTAACCCACCGGTTGCCGACCTCACAAGGGAAGGCGCCGTACGAAAGGGGCAACGATGACCGTCGCCGCCACCTTCGAGATACGGTTTACCCGCTACCTTGACCCTCAGGGCCGGGAGACCGCAGCTCTTCCCTCTTTTGCCAGCGATCCCCGCGCTCTGGTGCCCGATTATCGCGCCATGGTTTTCATGCGCGCGCTCGACGCCAAGGCTGTTGCGATGCAGCGTACCGGGCAGATCGGCACCTACGCCTCGACGCTCGGCAAGGAAGCGATAGACGCCGGCATCGGCGGCGTGCTCCGTAAGGAGGACGTGCTGCTGCCGAGCTACCGCGAGAGCGGCGTGCTCATGCTGCGCGGCGTCTCGCCGCACCGCACGCTCCTTTATTGGGGAGGAGACGAGCGCGGCAACATGTTCCCCGAGTCGCCGCACGACTTCCCGTTCAACGTGCCGATCGGCACGCAGATGCCGCACGCCGCCGGCGTCGCGTACGCCATGAAGCTGCGCCGCGAGCCGCGCGTGGCGCTCGCGATGTGCGGCGACGGCGCCACCTCCAAGGGCGACTTCTACGAAGCCATCAACGCCGGCGGAGCCTGGCAGCTGCCGCTCGTGGTCGTCGTGGTGAACAATCAGTACGCCATCTCCGTTCCCCGCCGCATGCAAAGCGCGGCCCAGACGCTGGCGCAGAAAGGCATCGCGGCCGGCATCGCCTGCGAGCAGGTCGACGGCAACGACTTGATCGCCGTCCGCGATGTGGTCGGCCGCGCAGTGGAGCGCGCACGGGCCGGCGGCGGGCCCACGTTGCTCGAAGCGCTGACCTATCGGCTGAGCGACCATACAACCGCGGACGACGCGACGCGCTATCGCAGCGCTGAGGAACTGAAGGAACAGTGGAAACAGGAGCCGATCGTGCGCCTGCGCACCTGGCTGCACGCGAAAGGCGCCTGGTCGCCGGCCGAGGAGCAGGCGCTCGCCAAGGATGCCGCAGCGCATGTGCAGAAGATGGTGCAGGCGTACCTCGACACGCCGCCGCCCGGACCGGAACAGATGTTCGAGCATCTCTACGCGCGGCTGCCGCACGCCTACGCCTGGCAAGCCGCGGAGTTGAGCGAGGAGTCGGAGCGCGATGTCGAACATCACGCTGGTTGAGGGCATCAACCTCGCGCTTGCGCGCGCGATGGAGGACGACGACCGCGTCGTCATGATCGGCGAGGACGTCGGCGTCAACGGTGGCGTGTTCCGCGCCACCGCCGGCCTGCAGCAGCGCTTTGGGCCCGAGCGCGTTGCCGACACGCCCCTCGCCGAGGGCCTGATCGCCGGCATGGCGGTCGGCATGGCGGCGGAAGGCTTGCGCCCGGTGGCGGAGATCCAGTTCGCCGGCTTCGCGTACGCCGCGATCGACCAGATCCTCAACCATGCGGGCCGGCTACGGCACCGGACCCAAGGACGGCTGAGCTGCCCCATGGTGCTGCGCACGCCCTGCGGCGCGGGCATCCACGCGCCCGAGCATCACTCCGAGAGCCCGGAGGCGATGTTTGCGCACATCCCCGGCATCCGCGTGGTGTACCCATCGTCGCCCGCGAAAGCCTATGGGCTTCTGCTCGCGGCGATTGCGGATCCCGATCCGGTGGTGTTCCTAGAGCCGTCGCGGCTCTACCGCAAATTCAAGGAAGAGGTGGAGGACGACGGCGAGCCACTGCCGCTGGATAAGGCGTTCGTGGTACGCGAAGGCACCGACGTCACCCTCGTTGCCTGGGGCGCCATGCTGCATGAATCACTGAAAGCGGCCGACGAGCTCGCCGCCGAGGGGCACTTCGCGGAGGTGATCGACCTCGCGACGCTCAAACCCATCGACTACGACACGGTGCTCGCGTCGGTAAAGAAGACCGGACGCTGCGTGGTGGTGACCGAAGCGCCGCGCACGGCGAGCCTCGCCTCCGAGATCTCCGCGAACATTTCGGAGCAGGCGCTGCTCTCGCTCCTCGCCCCGGTGGCGCGCGTCACCGCCTGGGACACGGTGACGCCGATGTTCCGGCTGGAGGAGCACTACATGCCCAACAGCACGCGCATCGCCGCCGCCGCCCGCAAGGTCCTGGAGTACCAGTAGTGCGGGTGTTCAACCTGCCCGATCTCGGCGAGGGATTGCAGGAAGCCGAGATCGTCGAATGGCACGTGAAGCCGGGGGAGGCGATCGAGTCCGACCAGGCGATGGTCGCGGTCGAGACTGACAAGGCGATCGTCGAGGTGCCCGCGCCCTACGCGGGCAAGGTGGAGAGGCTCTTCGGCGCGCCCGGCGACAAGATCCACGTCGGGGCGCCGCTCGTAGGCTTCGAAGGCGCCGCCGCCGACACCGGCACGATCGTCGGCGACCTCGGCACGAAGTCGAGCACCAAGGCGGCGCAAGCAAAGGCGGCAGCGGCGCCACGCACGGAAGTCAAAGCCACACCCGCCGTGCGCGCGCTCGCGCGCAGCCTGAACGTCGATCTGGCGAGCGTCGAGCCGAGCGGTCCCGCCGGCACGGTGAGCACCGAGGACGTGAAGCGCGCAGCGCGCGGCGATGGTGCCACGGCCAGCAAGGAAGCGCCCTCTGCCCAGCGTGGCATGAGAAGCACGATGGCCCGCAACATGGCGGCTGCGCACCAGGAAGTCGCCGCCGTCACGGTGATCGACGACGCGGATGTCGAGCACTGGCCGAAGGGCACCTCCGCACTCGCGCGCCTCGCGCGCGCGATCATCGCCGCGGCGAAAGCCGAGCCGGGGCTCAACGCCTGGTACGATGCCAGGGCCGATGCGCGCACGCTGCGCGAGGAAGTCGATCTCGGCATCGCGGTGGATTTGCCCGACGGGCTCCTCGTGCCGGTGCTGCGCAACGCGCATCGGATCGGCCGGGAAAACCTGCCGCGCGAGCTCGAGCAACTGGTTGCAAAGGCACGCGAGCGCTCGCTCTCGCCCGAGATGCTGCGCGGCGCGACCATCACGCTCTCCAACTTCGGTGCGATCGGCGGGCGCTACGCCTCGCCAATAGTCGTGCCGCCGCAGGTGGCGATCGTCGGCGCCGGTCGCATCGAGAAGCGGCCGGTGGTCACCGCGGAGGGCCAGATCGCCGCCCACCGCGTGCTGCCGCTATCGCTGACCTTCGACCACCGCGCCGCGACCGGCGGCGAGGCGGCGCGCTTCCTCAATGCGCTGAAGCGCGATCTGGAGAGTTGAGGCGCAGGTCGTCCTCGAGCGGCGGCGCGGGGAAATGGAAGCGCACCGGGCCGTCGGGCAGGGCGTTCACGAACTGATGCAGGTACGGGCTGGAGGAGCTTTCGATCTCCTTCGGCGTGCCTTTGCCCACCACCTCGCCATCGGCGATGACGTAGGCGTAGTCCGATACCGCGAGCGCCTGCTTCACGTTGTAGGTGACGACGATGGAAGTGAGCCCGAGCGCCTCGTTCATCTCGCGGATCAGGTGACAGATGTGGTTGAGCGAGATCGGATCGAGCCCGGCGAACGGCTCGTCGTACATCAGGAGCTTCGGGTCGGTGGCGATGGCGCGCGCGAGCGCCACGCGCCGGGTCATGCCGCCGGAGAGGTCGTTCGGCATCATGTCGCGCGCGCCGCGCAGGCCGACGGCGTGCAGCTTCATGAGCACGATGCGGCGCACCAGCTCCTCCGGCGGATGAAAATTCTCGCGGATGGGGAACGCCACGTTGTTGAACACGTTGAGGTCGGTGAAGAGGCCCGCGTTCTGGAACATCATGCCGATCTCGAGCCGCAGGCGATAAAGATCCTGGGCGCTCAACTGGTGCACGTCGGTGCCCGCGACCTTGACCCTGCCCTGCGACGGCGGGAGCTGCCCGCCGATCAGCTTGAGGAGCGTCGATTTCCCCGAGCCGCTCGAGCCCAGGATCGCCACCACCTTCCCCGCCGGGATGCGCAGCGTCAGTCCCCGGAAGATCTCCAGGTCGCCGTACGAAAAATGCAGGTCGTCGATCTCGACCGCGTCCGCCATGGCGCAGAATTGTAGCCGTGGACGCGCATCCGTATTCGCAGCTCACGCCAGAGCGGGTGCTCGACGCCGTCGCCGCGTCCGGCCTGCGGCCCGACGGGCGCCTCCTCAGCCTCAATAGCTACGAGAACCGCGTCTACCAGGTCGGGCTCGAGGACGCTGGCGTGGTGGTGGCGAAGTTCTATCGCCCGGGCCGCTGGTCGGAGGCCCAGATCGACGAGGAGCACGCGTTCGCGCGCGAGCTCGCCGAGCGCGAGATCCCGGTGGTCGCCCCGACGCATTCCTACCGATGGGAGGAATTTCGCATCGCCCTCTATCCGCGCCGCGGCGGGCGCACGCCGGAGCTCGAGGACCCGCGCGTGCTCGCGTGGATCGGGCGCTTCATCGGCCGCATCCACGCCGTAGGCGCGGTGCGCCCGTTCAGCGTGCGCGAAGCGCTCACGCCGCGCACGTTCGGCCATGAGGCGCGCACCTTTTTGCTGAGCACCAATTTCATACCCGCCGATCTGCTCGGCGCATGGAAGGCGGTGACCGAGCAGGCGCTGGCGGGCCTGCAGCGCTGCTATGCCAACGCCGGCGATGTCCGCGCCATCCGGCTGCACGGCGACTGCCACATCGGCAACATCCTGTGGACGGACGCCGGGCCGCATTTCGTCGATCTCGACGACGCACGCATGGGGCCGGCGCTGCAGGACCTGTGGATGCTGCTCTCCGGGAACCGCGCAGCGATGAGTGCGCAGCTCCACCATGTGCTCGCCGGTTATGAAGAGTTCGCCGATTTCGACCGGCGCGAGCTGCCCCTGCTGGAAGCCTTGCGCACGCTACGGCTGATTCACTACTCGGCGTGGATCGCGCGCCGCTGGGACGACCCGGCGTTCCCGGCCGCGTTCCCCTGGTTCAACACGCAGCGCTACTGGCAGGACCGGATTCTCGAGCTGCGCGAGCAGATCGCGCTGATGGAAGAGGAGCCGCTCGAGGTCGGCTAGTCGCCGGTCGGCACGACGCCGCGGCTCTCGATCATCAGCACGACCGTCCGCTGCGGCGCCCGCGTGCGGTGCACGACACCCTTCGGCACGGTGAAGCCCTGCTGCGGCGCGAGCTCTACCGTGTGCCCTTCGAGATCGATGAAGAAGCGGCCCTCGACGACGTAGAAGAACTCGTCCTCGCGGTCATGCTTGTGCCAGTGGAACTCGCCCTGCAGCACGCCCAGGCGCACCAGCGAATCGTTCACCTCGCAGAGTGTCTGGTTGAACCACTGCTCTTTGGTCGCGCGCTGCAGTTGCGCGACGTCGATGAGTTCCAGCGCCTTGAACTTGACGTCGTTATGGATGGTGTAGGGCGTTTCCATGGCTTTGCCTCCGGTTCAGCCGCGCGTCATCGGATCGGCGGCACGTAGAGCAGCCCGCCCTGGTTCCAGAGGCGGTTCAAGCCCCGCTCGAAGCCGAGCGGCTTGAGGTTGGCATCGAAGCTCTCGGCGTAGTTGCCCACCTGTTTGACGATGTGGTAGGCCCAGCGGTTGTCGAGCGACATCATCTTGCCGATGTCGCCGCTCGCGCCGACGAAGCGCTGGATGGTGGGATTGGGGCTTTTTGCCTGCTCGTCGATGTTCTTCGATGTGAGGCCGAGCTCCTCCGCCTCGATCATCGCGAAGAGCGACCACTTGACGATGTCGAACCAGCGGTCGTCGCCATGGCGCACCGCGGGGCCGAGCGGCTCCTTGGAGATGAGCTCGGGCAGGATGATGTGGTCGTCTGGCTTGGGCGCGCGCGTGGCGCGCAACGCGACGAGCCCGGATTGGTCGGTGGTGAAGACGTCGCAGCGGCCGTTGAAATAGGCGTTCAGCACTTCTTCCAGCTTCTCGATCACCACCGGCTTGAAGCTCATGCGGTTCGCGCGGAAGTAATCCGCAAGGTTGAGCTCGGTCGTCGTCCCCGGCTGCACGCAGATGGTGGCGCCATTGAGCTGCTTGGCGCTTTTCACGTTGAGCTTCTTCGGCACCATGAAGCCCTGACCGTCGTAGTAGTTCACGCCGACGAAGTTGAGCCCGAGGCTCGTATCACGGCTGATGGTCCAGGTGCTGTTGCGCGCCAGCAGATCGACCTCGCCGGATTGGAGCGCGGTGAAGCGTTGCTGCGTCGTGAGCGCGGTGTAGCGCACCTTGGTCGCATCGCCGAACACGGCGGCCGCCACGGCTCGACACATATCGACGTCGATGCCGCGCCAGACGCCCTTGGAGTCCGGCGCCGAGAAGCCGGCGATGCCCGTGCTGATGCCGCATTGCAGGTAGCCCTTGGCGCGTACCGCGTCCAGAGTCGATTGCGCAGCCGCCGGCACTGACAGCGTGGCGGCGAGAACGATGAGCCAGCGCTTCATGGCGTATCTCCTTGCAGCAGGAACTCGCGCACGATGCCGATCTGCTCGGCGCTGAGCAGCGTGGGCGCGTTGCGCGCCGTGGATGACGAGCGTCGGGCAGCGCACGGCATCGTAGATGGGCCAGAGCTCCATGTCCTTCTCCGGCAGGTTGGCGCGAAACGTATCGCCGATGCGCGGGTCATAGTGCGGCCGCCACGTGCCCTCCGGCTCGCGCCGCACCCAGTTCTCGGTGAGGAAGCGCCATTGCGCCTCGCTGTGCGGGCCGAACGGCGCGGCGATCTCGCGCAGGTACTGCTCGGCCTCGCCGAAGCTCGCGAACGCCGGCGCGTTGCCAGCGTAGGCGCCGATGCGCTCGAGCGCCGCGCGCGGGATCACCGGGCCGATGTCGTTCAGCACGAGCTTTTTGACCGGCGTGCCGGCCTGCGCGGCGAGCGCCATGCCGACGAGACCGCCGAGCGAGGTGCCGAGCCAGTTGACCGACTCGGTGTCGAGGCGCGCGATGAGCGTCACCATGTCTACAAGGTACTGCGGCATGGCGTAGAGCGCCGCATCGGGGAGCCGGTCGGAATCGCCGCGCCCGGCGAGATCGGGGCAGGCGATGCGGAAGTGGCTGGAGAGCTCGCGCGCGAGCGGCTCGAAGTCGCGTGCGGAGCGCAGCAGGCCGTGGACACACACGAGGACGTCGCGGTTGCGCGGATCGCCCCACTCGAGGTACGCGATGCGGTGCAGGCCCTTGGACGAGGCGCACTGCACCGAGCGCCGCCGCGGCTCGCTCAGGCCGCCTTCAGCCATTGCGAGGCGAGCGCTGCGCGCACCGCATCGTTCTCGGGTGTGAGCGTCGAATGAGGCTCGCTGCGGTTCCGCAGCAGCGCGAGCTTGTCCGATTTCAAGTTGGCGCCGCGCACCGGGTAGCCGTAGTTCGCGTAGCGCGCGCGCTCGAGGGCCGCGTCTTCCTCGTCGTACCAGATCCACTCATCAACGAGGCGAAAGGCGATGTCCTCGAGCGACTGGTCGGCATCCTGGGGCGCGATGAGCTCGAGCCGGCGATCGCGATAGCGGAAATAGGTGTGGCGATCGGCGCTCGCGGCGTAGCCGAGCCAGGCGTCGTCCTGCCGCTCGCAGACGAGCGCGAGCTCGAGGCGGCCCGCGTCGCCCGCCGCAACGTACACGCCTTCGGCCAGCCGCTCGCCGCGCACCTCATCCACCACACGGCCGTTCTCGATCACCGCGCGTCCGCGCGCGCCGTCGTGGTCCCACTGCGCCTCGACGCGCAGCTCGGGGAAGTCCA
>VBCM01000246.1 GCA_005883675.1 Betaproteobacteria bacterium | reverse complement strand
CCGCCGGCGTGCTGCTCATCGCGTTCAGCACGCTCGCTTTCGCGCAGGCGCAACGCGCACCATCGGCCTACGAGCCCGAAGTCGGGCAGCCGGGCAAGGACGTCGTCTGGGTGCCGACGCCGCAGGCAGTGGTCGACAAGATGCTCGACATGGCGCGCGTGACGCCGAAGGACTTCGTCATCGATCTCGGCTCGGGCGATGGCCGCACCGTGATCACCGCGGCGAAGCGCGGCGCGCACGCGATGGGCGTCGAGTACAACCCGGACATGGTCGAGCTCGCCAGGAACAACGCGCGCGCGGCGGGCGTCACCGAGCGCGTCGAGTTCGTGCAGGCCGATCTCTTCGAGACCGATCTCTCGAAGGCGACCGTGATCACCATGTTCCTGCTGCCGGACATCAACCTGAAGCTCAGGCCAAAGCTCCTCGGCCTCAAGCCCGGCACGCGCATCGCGTCGAACACCTTCACCATGGGCGACTGGCAGCCCGATATGAAGCAGACGGTAGAGGCGTGCGATGGCTCCTGGTGCACGGCGCTCTTCTGGATCGTGCCGGCGCGTGTCGCCGGCCAGTGGAAGCTGCCGCAGGGCGAGCTCACGCTCAAGCAGTCGTTCCAGGTTCTCTCGGGCACGCTGCGCACCGGAGAGCGCACCGTGCCGATCCACGGCAAGGTGCGCGGCGAGGAGATCGTCTTCAGCGCGGGCGGCAAGGAGTACCATGGCCGCTACACCGGCAAGCAAGTCGAGCTCAAGTGATCCGCGGAGGAGGAACCCGATGCAACGGCGCAACTTCCTGCAAGGCATGACCGCGCTTGGCGCAGCGGCCGGATTGCCGCTCGGTGCCCGCGCCGCCAGCAAAGCGGCGTACGACCCGTCGGCAAAGTTCGAGCTCAGAGTGAGCGAGGTTCCGTTTAGAAAAAACAGCGCGGGCCGCCAGCTCATGGCGCGCATCTACCAGCCGCAAGGCGCGGGGCCGTTCGCGACGCTGCTCGATCTGCACGGCGGCGCCTGGCAGCGCAAGGATCGCAAGGCCGAGGAGCCGATGGACCGCGCCATCGCCGCGAGCGGCGTGCTGGTGGTGGCGATCGACATGACGATTTCGGGCGAGGCGCCCTACCCGGCCTGTATCCAGGACGCGAGCTACGGCGTGCGCTGGCTAAAAGCGCATGCCCGGGAGTGGAAGGGCGATTCGTCCACGCTCGGCATCTACGGCAGCTCGAGCGGCGGCCACGTCGCCGAGCTCATCGCCATGCGGCCGAACGATGCGCGCTATAACGCGCTCCCGCTGGAGGGCGACACGACGGTCGCCTATGTAGCGACGCGCTCGCCGATCAGCGATCCGTACGCGCGCTGGCAGCAGGCGGAGCGCAAGCCCAATCCGAATCTCGTCCAGGCGAGCAAGACCTTCTTCCAGCCCTGGGAGACGATCCACGAGGGAAACCCGCTCGAGATCCTCGAGCGCAAGGAGCCGGTCGTGCTGCGACCGCTCCTCATCATGCAGGGCGAGCTCGACGACAACGTGCTTCCCGAGGTCCAGGCGAAGTTCGCGAAGGCCTATCGCGCCGCGGGCGGCGACTGCCAGTACGAGCTCTTCGCCGGCTCGGAGCACGAGTGGGTCGCCGAGCCCGGCCCGCAGACCACGCGTGCGCACGAGATGGTGAAGGCGTTCATCGCGCGCCAGCTCGCCGCCTGAAATCACGCCGCGCCGTGTAGCCGGGAATAAACCGGCGCGCACGCGAGTCTTGCATCCGGTACCACCACCACTGGGAGACCGGTATGCAAGGCATCGATCGGCGGCAGTTCCTGAAGGTCGCAGGACTGCCAAAAGTACGACGATTTCTATTTCGTCCAATTATCGGATTCGCACTGGGGCTTCGAAGGCCCGCCGAATCCCGATGCGAAAGGCACGTTGAAAAAGGCCGTCGCAGCCGTCAACAGCCTGAATGAACCGCCGGATTTCATCGTGTTCACCGGCGATCTCACGCATACGACCGATGATCCGAAGGAACGGCGCAGGCGCTTGGCGCAGTTCAAGGAGATCGTCAGCGAGCTCAAGGTGAAGGACGTCCGCTTCATGCCCGGCGAGCATGACGCTTCACTCGACCGGGGCGAGGCGTACCAGGAATTCTTCGGCAAGACCCACTACACGTTCGACCACAAGGGCGTGCACTTCATCGCGCTCGACAACGTCTCCGATCCGGCCGGCCGCATCGGCGACGAGCAGCTCGCCTGGCTCGCCGCGGACCTCGCCAAGCAGCCGCGCGACAGCCGCATCGTCGTGCTCACGCACCGGCCGCTCTTCCCGCTCTACCCGCAATGGGATTGGGCGACGCGCGACGGCGATAAGGCCATTGAGCTCCTCATGCCGCACCGGAACGCGACCGTGTTCTATGGGCACATCCACCAGGAGCATCACTTCAAGACCGCGCACATCGAGCACCACGCGGCGAAGTCGCTCATCTTTCCGCAGCCCGCGCCGGGCTCGGTGCCCAAGCGCGCGCCGGTTGCATGGGATCCGGCGCAGCCGTACCGCGGGCTCGGCTTCCGGCAGATCGAGGCCGAGCGCGGCGAGTACAAGCTGACCGAGTTCCCGGTCGTGAGGGTATGAAGCGGCGCGCCTTCCTTGCATTGCTCGTGGCGAGCGCGGCATGGGCCGACGAGCCCGCGCCGCGCGTGATCCCGATCAGCGCGCGCAAATTCGAGTTCTCGCCTGCCGAGCTCGAGCTCAAGCTCGGCGAGCCGGTGGTGCTGGAGCTCACGACCGAGGACGTGCACATGGGCTTCGATGCGCCGGCGCTCGGGCTGCACGCCGACATCCTGCCGGGCCGCGTGGCACGCGTGCCGTTCACGCCCGACAAGCCCGGCAGCTTCGAGTTCGCCTGCGACGTCTTTTGCGGCTCGGGCCACGAGGAGATGAGCGGCGTGATAAAAGTGCGCTCGTGACCGACCGCGCGCGCTACGAGGCGCTTGTGCTGCCGCACCTCGACGCGGCGTACAACCTCGCGCGCTGGCTCACCCGCAACGACCACGACGCCGAAGATGTGCTCCAGGAAGCGATGCTGCGCGCTTACCGCCACTTCGACAGCCTGCGCGGCGAGGCGCGGCCGTGGCTCCTCGCGATCGTGCGCAACGCCTGCTGGACGTGGCTGCGCGCCAATCGACCGGCGGAGATCGCCGCGGGCGATGATGAGCTGGAGTCGGATGCGCCCGGGCCGGAGGCCCTCGCCGCGCGCGAGTTCGACCGCCGGGCGCTGAACGCCGCGATCGCCGCGCTGCCGCTGCCCTTTCGCGAGGCGCTGGTGCTGCGCGAGCTCGAGGACCTGCCCTACAAGGACATCGCGCGCATCGCCGGCGTGCCTATCGGCACCGTGATGTCGCGCATTTCGCGCGCACGCGGACTGCTCGCGCAGGCGCTCCGGCCCGCGGCGGTGCCGCGATTGCGAGTCCACAAATGAGAACCGACGAGCGGTTGCACGCCTACATCGACGGCGAGCTCGACGCCGCGGCAGCGCTCGAGCTCGAGCGCGAAATGGCGCAGAACCCGGCGCTGCGTGCCGCCGCCGAGCGGCTGCGCGAGCTCTCGAGCGCGGTGCGCACGCAGGCCGATTACCATCGCGCGCCTCGCCGCTTCAAAAAAATTCCGAAGGAGAAAAGGCGTTGGCTGATGCTCGCGCCGGCCTTTGCGCTCGCGCTGCTCATAGGCGCCGGCATCGGCCTGTACATCGCGCGGCCGGCAGAAGACGCGGAGCTCGTGGCGAGCCACGTGCGCGCGACACTCGGCAACCGGCTGATCGACGTCGCCTCCGCCGACCAGCACACCGTGAAGCCGTGGCTCTCGGCGCGCCTGCCCTATTCGCCCCCGGTCGCCGATCTCTCGGGCGAGGGCTTTCCACTGGTCGGCGCGCACGTCTACGTCGCGCCGGGCGAAGCGAGCGGCGGGAGCGGCGCACGCGACGGCTTCAACGTCGAGCGCTTCGCGCGCGGCGCCATGCGCTACGCGCTCGTCTCGGATCTCAATCGCAGCGAGCTCAGAGATTTCGCCAAGCTGCTGAATTCGGGGCCAGGGTCGTAATAAAACCCGATTTATTTGCGGCGCAGCCGAAGGATCAGCGCCGAGACGCCCGCCGCGATAAGCAATAGCAACACCACCGCGGCCACCTTTTCCATGAACGTCGGCGGAAAGGCGATCGCAAATGGCAGGAAGAGCGCAGTGATCGCGCCCGCGATGATGAGGAATAGCGGATCGCTACGCGCAGCCATACTAAATAGGGCTCTGACCCCGATTACCGGCGCACCCAGCCGTAGCGCCGGTTCTCCGGATAGCCACCGGCGGCGAGGTACTCACGCTTGATCTCGGTGAGCTTGTCGCCTCGATCGGCGCCGGGCTTCGAGTAGCCCGGGAAGTTGATAGTCGGCGGGCACCGCCTTGTAGGCGCCCACCATGCTCGGCACGTTGTAGAGCCGCGCGGAGTTGAGGCCGAGGATCTTGCGCTTGTCCGCTTCGGTGAGCTGCGGATAGCCGTATTTCTTCGCCATGTCTTCCGGGATCTGGAAGCGCCAGAACGCCTCGAGCTGCCACTGCGGCGCGCCGTACCAGAGCGCGTCCGAGCCGAACACGATGCGCTCCGGGCCCAGGTACTTCATCAACTGCCCGAGGAGATGCGCGCAGACGGTGGGGAAGGTGACGACGCACGAGGCGAAGGTAGTGCCGATCTCGGCGTAGACGTTCTTCAGCGGCTGCGCGAGCTGCGCGAACTCGGTAAGCCAGCGGATGTCGGGAACGCCGTTTCTCATCTTGCCCTCGCGGATGGACTGCAACGACTCCGCAGCGAAGAACCGCGGGCCCCAGCAGGCGTGATAGATGATGAAGTTGAACTCCGGCCAGTCGCGCGACACCTTCGGCAGGTCGGTCGGCGCGCCCTGCTCCGGCGTGTCGGGCGCCGCCGGCGCGAGGCCCTTGTGGATGCAGATGTTGAAAAAGCCCGGGTGCTTCTCCAGCTCGCCGCGGTTGCGCTTGATGAGCTCATAGGTCGGATAGGCGACCTGCTCGTCATCGAGGCGCCACTGCTTCAACTCGCTTTCCGGGTTGTCGTCGAGCTTCGCCGTGTAGGCGATGTTGTAGCCCTTCCACGAGTCCGGATGGAACTGCTCGATCTGCTGCTGCATGAAGCCGAGGTTCTGCCGGCCGGGAAAGATCTGCCCGTGCGCGAGAAGCCGCGTCGAGCCGGCGAGCGAGTTCACCCAGTCGCGCACCGCCGCTGTCTGGAAGCCGGTGAGGTTCATCGCGGTGAGCGACTCGTCCACGCTCTTCGGGATGCGCGGCTTGCCGCCGCCAGAGGGCTCGAAAAGCCCGAGCGGAGCATTCGAGAGGATCGCCACCGACACTTGGCTGTCGAGGTAAACGTCCTTCACGAACTTCACCAGGTGGTAGTTCGCGCCGGTGATCGGCGACTGCCCGAGCGACGGGTTCCATGCCGACCATGGATGGCCGAACTCGTCGGGCAGGCCCTGGGGATTGAACGGGTTCTTGTCGAAGCCGACCGCGCGCGCCGCGGGTCCATCGCCCTGCGCCAGCGCGCGCAGCGCTAGCGTTCCGTTGTACGACTCACGGATCATGTGGAGCTGGTCGTCGAAGACGAAGAGATCCTTCGGCAGCGCGCCTTGCGCGTGCGCCGGCGCGAAGAGCTCGAGCGGACTCACCTCGAAGAAGCGCCCGAACACTTCGTTCATCGCGAGGAAGCTCGCCGCCATGCCACCGCTCGTGGCGAGGAAGCGCCGGCGGCTCATGCCCAGGCGCTTCGCCGCCGCGCCCGCGATCTCCGCGATGCGCGCCTCGACCTCGCGCTGCTCGGCGGTTTGCGCCGACGGGAAATACTCGCCGTTGGAAACGACCTGCGTCGGCACCGGCGCGCCGAGCGTATCGGCCTCCTCCGCGCGCTCGAGGCGCGACAACTGCGTGTCGGACAGCCAGGAATCTTCCTCGCGGGAACCGGGACGGCGTGTCGTCATGGCGCTCCTCCTCTCGCGACGAGCCTACGCTTGTCGCGCCGCCGCATTCAACTGCTACATCGGCGGCACCTCGCCGTTCAGCCCGACATTCACTCGCGGCGCGGTGTAGGTGCCGTCGGGCTGCCGCTCGGCGGCATTGATGAAGACGGCCGCGCCGGGCTTGAGGTCCGCGCGGCTCGCCGGCTCGAAGTTGACGACCTTGGTGCGCGGGGTGACGAGCACCTGCTTCTCACCGCCCTTGTATTGCACGGTAAGGACCCTGCCGTCGCCCAGGTTCTTGATGTCGGCGACGTTGGCGTTCGTCATCTTGCTCTCCGGTCGCAGGTCCCAGTCGCGATGGCCCTCGCCCGTGCCGCGCATGTTCTCTGGGAAGATATGCACCTCCTCGGCCACCATCGCGCCATCGCGCTGGCCCACCGTCGTCGTGCCGATGAACTTGCCGCTGGTGATGTCGGCGATGCTCGCCTTGGCAATGCCGACGACCGTCACGTTGTCGGGTACCTTGACCTTCATCGTCTCGCCGTTGCGCGCCTTGATCGTGAGCATGTTGCCGTCCACGTTCTCGAGCGTGCCGCGGATGCGGGTCGGCGCGTTGGCAGGCGCCTGGGCGAGCGCGGCGGCGCAGCCGCCGATCATTGCCAGTGTTGCGAGCTTGCGGATCATGTGGGCTCCTCGTCTGTTGGTGCCCGTTGAACACGTCAGCGGTGCCGTTATTCCGTTTGCGGGACGTCGTGCAGCAGGTGCGGCGCGCCGTAATCACGGATGATGCGCGCCGGGTCGCGCACCGTCGGCCGGCCCTCGAGGTCGGCGCCGAGGTAGCGCGAGTGCTGCACGATACGCCGGCCGAAGTCGAGCTGCGCCGATTCGTAGCGCGCAAGCGCGGCGGCGACCGTTTTTTCTACGGCGAGGGCGTCGCACAGCGCGCGCGCATCGAGCAACGCCTTGCTCGCGCCGCCGGCGACGTGCGGCCGCGCGACGAACGCCGCGTCGCCCACCAGCGCCACGCGCCCGTGGCAAAGGCGCGGTGATTCCATGTCGGTGATCGCCTGCAGCAGCGGCTGCGCGCACGCCACGACGAGCGGCGCGATGACTGCCGGCAGCACATCACACGCGTGGTCTTTCAGCTCGCGCACGAGCTCCTGCCGGATGAGCGGCGGCGGTATGGAAAGGCCGTGCGATTTGCCGCTCGCGTCGGTGAAGAGATCGGCGACGCTGTCTTCCGGCACATGGCGGTACCAGATGAAGTACGCGCCATCGGGCACGCGCATGGCGAGCAGCATCTCGCCCGGCGCAAAGCTGAAGACGAGGCGATCGGTGAGCGCGGCGCAGGTCTCCTCCGGCAGTTCGCGGCGTTCGACGAGGCCGCGCCAGGCGACGTAGTGCGCGAAGCGCGGCTCGACCTCCGGCAGGTATTGCCGGCGCACGGTGGAATGCACGCCATCGGCCGCCACCAAGAGATCGGCGCTCGCGTGCGAGCCGTCGGCGAAGTGCGCCGTCACGGCACCCGCTTGCTGCGTCACGTGCGCGAGAGTCATGGCCTGCCGGTAGATGCCAGCCGGGAGCGCCGCGCGCAGCGGCTGGTAGACGCGCGCCCAGGCGCTCGCCATCAGATTGCGCGGGTGTCGGAACACTACCTCGCCCGAGCGCTCCATCCACACGTGCTCGCGCTGCGAGACCCCGGAAGCTGCATCGAAACGGGCGCCCGCGCGCGCCATCACTTCGACGAGCTCCGCGGAGATGCCGAGGCCCGCGCCGCGGCCCGCGAGATCGCCCGCCGCGCGCTCGTACACGGCGACGTCCCAGCCGGCCTTGCGCAGCAGGCACCCTGTCGCGAGGCCGGCGATCGAGCCACCGATTACCAGCACCGCGCTAATGGATGCCTGACCCTGATTTCAGCCGCAGCACCCGGTACGCCAGCACCGGCCGGTGAAAGCCTTTCAGGTCGAGCTCGCCGACCGGCTCGACCTCGGCGAGCTCGCCCGTTGCCGCATGCACCCGCTGGCTGATCAGGATCTCGCCGCCCGCCGCCTCGCCGCAGAGCCGCGCGGCGAGGTTGGTCACCGTGCCGATTGCGCCGTAGTCGAGGCGCCCCTCGAAGCCGATCGTGCCGATGGTGGCGTAGCCCTGAGCGATGCCGATGCCGGCGCGCAGCTCGTAGCCGAGCTTGTGCCAGCGGGCGGCGAGCTCCTCAGCGCGCGCGCGCATCTCGAGGGTCATGCGCAGCGCCCGCTCGGCGGGATCGGGCACCGGCACCGGGTCGTTGAAGAAGATCATCATGCCGTCGCCGGCGAAGCGCTCGAGCGTGCCGTCGTAGGCGATGATGATCGCGCCCATGTGCGCGTGATACTCGCGCAGCACGTTCATCACGTCCTCGGGCTCGGCCACCTCGGCGAACGCGGTGAAGCCGCGCAGGTCGAGGAACACGACGGTGACCTCGCGGCGGTGCGACTGCAGCGGATCGCCGGCGCCGCCCTGCACGATGAGCTGGGCGAGCTGCGGCGAGACGAAGCGCTTGAGCCGGCCGACGCGCTCGAGCTCGGCGAGCTGCATCCTGACGCGCTCCTCGAGCGTCGCGTTCCAGCGCTCGAGCTCGAGCGCCTGGCTTCTCACGGTGTCGTGCAGCGACTTGATGCGCAGCATCGACTTCACGCGCGCGGCGAGGGCTTGTGCATCGATCGGCTTGGTGAGGTAGTCGTCGCCGCCCGCCTCAAAGCCCGCGACGATGTCCTTGGTGTCGGCGAGGGCGGTGACCATGATGACCGGCGTGAAGGGAAAGCTCGCGTCGCCTTTCAGCCGCCGGCATACCTCGATGCCGTCCATCTTCGGCATCATGATGTCGAGCAGGATGAGGTCGGGCTGCGCCTGATGCGCGATCGCGAGCGCTTCGTCGCCATCGCGCGCGACAAGGACTTCATAGCCGTCGCGCGAGAGCCGCGTCTCGAGCATGCGCACGTTCGCGGGCGTGTCGTCCGCCACCAGGATGCGGGCGGGGTTCCTCAAGCGCGAGGGAGTATACTCGCCGCGCGCTCCATGCGGCTCGATCGCACAGATCCGCTCGCGGCCGTCCTGCTTCGTTCTCCTCTCGGAGCGCTGGTGAGCTGGGTGGCGCAGGTGCGCGCCCCGGTGCAGCGCAAACTCCTCGTCGCATTCCTGCTGATCACGCTGCTCTTCATCGCCATGGGCGCTTTCAGCCTGTTCACGATCCGCGAGATGTCGCGCCAGAGCGAGCTCCTCGACCGCGCGCACCAGCGCCTCGAGCGCGCGCAGGAGATCCACCACTCGCTTGCCATGCAGATGCACCTCACGGCGATGGCGCTGCTGGTGCGCGACGAGGCGGCCGTGGCTTCGGTGCTGCGCGAGAACAACCGCTTCAACGAGGCGCTGGCGCAGCTCGAGGCGGCGGTCGAGGACCCGGAGCGCGTCGTCATCCAGAAGGTGCGCGCGGGCCAGGAGGAAGCGATGGTTATCGTCGCCGACATCGCCAACCTGGTGCGCGACGGCAAGATCGCCGCGGCGACCCAGCTGCACGCCAGCCGCGAGGACCCGCTGTACCGCTCGATCGACGCGCGGGTGGCGGAAATGGTGCAGCGGGAGAACGCGGGCATGGTGAGCTTGCGCGACGGCCTGCGCGCGGCGCAGCAGCGCTCGCTCGTCGTCATGGCCAGCTTCGCCGCGATCTCCGTGCTGCTCGCGCTCGGCGGCGGCTTCGTCATCTCCTGGGCGCTGATCCGCCCGGTGTACGCGGCGCATGGGTTGCTCAACGAGCTCGCCGGCGGCCGCTTCGGCGGCACGGTGACGGTGCCCAACCGCGACGAGTTCGGCGAGCTCGCCGCGCGGCTGAGCGCCACCTCGCGCGAGCTCGCGCGCCTGGACGCCGAGCAGCGCTGCGCCGCGCAGGAGCTCGGCGCGCTCAACGCCAAGCTCGAGCAGGCGAGCAAGGCGAAGTCGGAGTTCCTCGCCAACATGAGCCACGAGCTGCGCACGCCACTCAACGCCATCCTCGGCTTCACCGAGATGCTCAGCGACGGCCTCTACGGGCCGGTGCCGGCGCAGTACAAGGAGCCGCTCGCCGACATCCAGACCAACGGCAGGCACCTGCTGCGCCTCATCAACGATGTGCTCGACCTCTCGAAGATCGAAGCGGGCCGCATGGAGCTCGCGATGGAAGAGTACTCGGCGCAGGAAGTCGTCGGCATGGTGCGGGCGTCGCTGCGCTCGCTCGCCGAGGAGAAGGGGCTGGACTTCAAAGTCGAGGTGGACCCCGGCCTGCCCGAGGTGCTGCGCGGCGACGCGAAGCGCATCATGCAATGCCTGCTCAACCTCGCCGGCAACGCGCTGAAGTTCACCAAGCGCGGCGGCGTCACGATCCGCGCCGCGCGCGACGGCGACTGCGTGCGCTACAGCGTGTCGGACACCGGCATCGGCATTCCGACGGACCAGCTCGCCGAGGTGTTCGCCGAGTTCCGCCAGGTCGACGCCACCGTCACGCGCGAGTTCGGCGGCACCGGCCTCGGGCTTAGCATCACCAAGAAGTTCGTCGAGATGCACGGCGGGCGCATCTGGGTCGAGAGCCGGCTGAACGAAGGCTCCGCCTTCCATTTCACGATACCGCTGAGAAGCGAGATAGCGAGCACGGTATGAGCCAGAAAACCATCCTCTACGTCGAGGACAACGAGTTCAACCGCAAGATCATCCGCCAGCTCCTCGCCCAGACGAGCTACCGCCTGCGCGAGGCGCACGACGGCGAGAGCGGCGTACGCGCCGCGCAGGACGAGCTGCCCGATCTCATCCTGATGGACGTGCAGCTGCCGAAGATGTCGGGGCTCGAGGCGACGCAGCGGCTGCGCGCCGATCCGCGCACCGCGGCCGTGCCGATTATCATCATCACCTCGTACGCGATGGACGGCGACGCGCAGAAGGCGAACGACGCCGGCGCGACCGCCTACCTGGCGAAGCCCTACAGCCCGCGCCATCTGCTCGCCAAGATCCGCGAGATCGTTCCCGAGGCCTGACCCACCCTACGGAGGCGACCATGAGCTCAATTCGCAGTCGGATTCGCAGTGCGGCGGCGCTCGCGGCGATGGCAGCAGCAACGCTTGCGGCCGCGGCCGGCCAGGAGGAGCAGTTCACGCCCGAGTTCAAGGAAGTGCACTCGTCCTACGACGCGAAGCACACACCCAAGCTTTCCGCGCCCGACTCGGTGAAGCGCGGCGAATGGTTCGACGTGAGCGTGAGCGTGGGCGCGGGGGGCGAGCACCCGTCGCTCTCCGAGCACCACGTGCGCTATATCGCGCTCTACAAGGACACGGCCGAGATCGCGCGGGTCTACTTGCACCCGGTGTTCTCGGCGCCGCGGGTCATCTTCACCATCGCGCTCGACGAGAGCGGCACGCTGCGCGCGCTCGCCGAGCCGACGCACTCGGCGGCGTGGGAGAGCTCCAAAAAGATTACTGTACGGGCGCCTTGAGCGTCTTGATGTCGAAGGTCGCGGCAGCGCCCTGCGGGCCGACCTCGACCTCGCGCGAGACGTCGCCGAGGACCTCGTGCCACATCCGCAGCCGGTATTTGCCGGGCGGCACTGCCGCGATGCGGAATGCGCCCGCGGCGTCGGTTACCGCGTAATAGGGGTGTTCGGCGACCACCACCCAGCTCTTCATCCAAGAATGCAGGTCGCAGGTGATCGTGACGAGCTCCGGCTTGGTGAAGGTGATGGGAATCGTGCGACCGCGGGGCTGCGTGCGGTTGAAAGAGGGATTGTCCTTGCTCAGGCTGTGCAGGTTGTGGAGCAGGCGGTCGCTGTTCAGGAAGTCCACGGTGCCGCCCACGGGAACGACGGCCACTCGCGGCACGAACACGCAGCCGTTCTGATCCATCTCGACTTTCGGAGCCTCGGCGGGCCATCTTGCGCCGGCGGGCGGGTTGTCGATCCACACCACCGCGTACTGCACTGCGCCCTTCGGTCCCAGGACGAGGTCATCCGGGTCCTTGTCCTTGCCGCAAATGTACTGGTCGATGGTGATCGGCACTTTCGCGCGCTGCGGAAGCGGGCCCGTGTAGGTCACCGTGCCGGTGAGGTCGGCGCCGCCCGCCGTGCCGCCCAGGACAAGGCAAGCCGCGCAAAGCAGAGCCTTTGGCGCGCGCTGCAGATGCATGCGCTGGCACTATACCGAAAAGATTTCCTCCGGCAGCAGTGCGCTGACCGTCACGTTTGGAACATCGACGACGTTGGAGACGCGCAGGTCGACCGCCACGCTGCAGAGCACATAGGCCTGCTCCCGCGTCCAGCCGCGCTCCAGCAGGAGCTCGATCATGTTGATGACCGCGTTGCGCGCGGCGAGGGTGATGTCGCAGTTCTCGTTGCGCCCCTCTGGGGTTATCGGCATGCCCATCGTGGCGATGAAGTTGCGCGGCGCTGCCATCTCGGGCGGCGCGAAGTAGCCGGGATGCGCGAAGCGCGGCCAGGTGATGCGCTTCGCCGCCGCCTCGCCGCGGTGCAGGCGAAAGCGCACCACGGCGGTGGCGCCCATCTCGATCGCGG
>VBCM01000245.1 GCA_005883675.1 Betaproteobacteria bacterium | reverse complement strand
CGCTGGTGCCGGCGAACGACCCGACGCTGCTCTTCGTCAACTCCGGCATGGTGCAGTTCAAGGATGTCTTCCTCGGCAAGGAGAAGCGGTCCTACAAGCGCGCGACGACCGCGCAGCGCAGCCTGCGCGCCGGTGGCAAGCACAACGACCTCGAGAACGTCGGCTATACGGCGCGCCATCACACGTTCTTCAAGATGCTCGGCAATTTCTCGTTCGGCGATTACTTCAAGAAGGATGCGATCGCGTTCGCCTGGGAGCTCCTCACCAAGGTCTACAAGCTGGCACCCGAGCGGCTCTGGACCACGGTGTACCAGACGGACGACGAGGCGTACGAGGTCTGGACGAAGATGGTCGGCGTGCCGCGCAGCCGCTGCGTGCGCATCGGCGACAAGCCGGGCGGGGTGAAATTCCAGTCCGACAACTTCTGGCAGATGGCGGACACCGGACCCTGCGGCCCGTGCAGCGAGATCTTCTACGACCACGGGGCCGGCATCGAGGGCGGCCCGCCGGGCTCGCCGGAAGCCGAAGGCGACCGCTACATCGAGATCTGGAACCTCGTCTTCATGCAATACAACCGCGACGAGCAA
The DNA here is from genome assembly GCA_005883675.1 of Betaproteobacteria bacterium. Classification (GTDB taxonomy): domain Bacteria; phylum Pseudomonadota; class Gammaproteobacteria; order Burkholderiales; family SG8-39; genus SCGC-AG-212-J23. The sequence goes on along the minus strand of VBCM01000245.1, from coordinate 7,868 downwards.
GGCAACATGCAGCCGCTGCCCAAGCCCTCGGTCGACACCGGCATGGGGCTCGAGCGCATCGCCGCGGTGCTGCAGGGCAAGCACTCAAACTACGAGATCGATCTCTTCCAGGATCTCATAAAAGCCGCGGCGCGCGAGACGCACACGCGCGAGCTGAAAAGCCCGTCGCTCAATGTCATCGCCGATCACATCCGCGCCTGCAGCTTCCTCGTCGTCGACGGCGTGATTCCGGGCAACGAAGGCCGCGGCTACGTGCTGCGGCGGATCATTCGCCGCGCCATCCGCCACGGCTACCAGCTCGGCCAGAAGCAGCCCTTCTTTCATCGCCTGGTGCCCGACCTCGATCGCACCATGGGCGATGCGTACGCCGAGCTGCGCAGCGCCAAGGACCGCGTCGCCGATGTGCTCAAGCAGGAAGAGGAGCGCTTCGCCGAGACGCTTGAGAACGGCATGAGCGTGCTCGAGTCGGCGCTCGCGAGCGGCGAGCGGCTGCTCGATGGCGACACGGTATTCCGCCTGTACGACACGTACGGCTTCCCGGTGGACCTCACCGCCGATATCTGCCGCGAGCGCGGCGTGATGATCGACATGGCGGGATTCGAGGCCGCCATGGCGCAGCAGCGCGAGCGCGCGCGCGCCGCGTCCAAGTTCGTCGCCGCCGCTGCTCTGGAGTACTCGGGCCGCAAGACCGAGTTCCACGGCTATGAAACGCTCGCGCTCACGGCGAAGGTTGTCGCGCTGTACAAAGAGGGAACGCAGGCGCAGGCGCTGACCAGCGGCGACTCGGGCACGGTAGTGCTCGATCGCACGCCGTTCTACGCCGAGGCCGGCGGCCAGGTCGGCGACCGCGGCGAGCTCGTCGGCTCGCAGGGCACCTTTGCGGTCAGCGATACGCAGAAGATCCAGGCCGAGGTCTACGGCCACCAGGGGCGGCTGAAGACCGGGACGCTCAAAGTGGGCGACACGCTCGAGGCGCGCGTCGACGTGGCATTGCGCGGCCGCACGATGCGCAATCACTCGGTGACGCACCTCATGCACAAGGCGCTGCGTGACGTGCTCGGGCCGCACGTACAGCAGAAGGGATCGCTCGTCGACGGCGAGAAGACGCGTTTCGATTTCTCGCACGACAAGCCGCTTACGGACGACGAGATCCGGCGCATCGAGGCGCAGGTGAACGCCGAGATCGTGCGCAACACGCCGACGCGCGCCGAGATCATGCCGATCGAGCAGGCGAAAAAATCCGGCGCGGTCATGCTCTTCGGCGAGAAGTACGGCGACGAGGTGCGGGTGCTCGATATCGGCAGCTCGCGCGAGTTCTGCGGCGGCACCCACGTTGCGCGCACCGGCGACATCGGCTTCTTCAAGATCGTCGAGCAGTCGGGCATCGCAGCCGGCGTGCGGCGCGTAGAAGCGACCACCGGCGAGGGCGCGCTCGCCTGGGTGCAGGGCCGGGAACAGGCGATCGCCGAATTGGCGGGCGTGTTCGGCTTCCAGAGCGTCGATTTCGAGCAGCTGAGAAAACGTGCGGTGTCGCTGCAGGACGAGAACAAGAACCTGCAGAAGGAGCTCGCGCGCCTGCGGCTGAAGCTCCTCTCCGGGCCTGGACAGGACATCGCTTCGCAGGCGGTGGACGTGAAAGGCGCCAAGGTGCTCGCCGCCACGCTCGAGGACGCAGACCCGAAGACGCTGCGTGAGACTGTCGACCGGCTGAAAGACCGGCTGAAGTCGGCGGCCATCGTCCTCGGCGCGGTGAACGACGGCAAGGTGTCGCTCGTCGCCGGTGTCACGGACGACCTCACCGCCAAGCTGAAGGCCGGCGATCTCGTGAACTACGTTGCCCAGCAGGTGGGCGGCAAGGGCGGCGGGCGCGCCGATATGGCGCAGGCCGGTGGCACGAATCCCGGCGCGCTCGCCGGCGCGTTACAGTCCGTGCGCTCCTGGGTGGAGCAGCGGGTCTAAAAACCGATCTTTTGCCGGCGGCCGCCGCGGCCCGCCTGCACGTCGTCGGGCCGCATTTCGCTGCGGCCGGCGAGCTTCGCCGTGCCGAAGGCTGATTGCACGGCGCGGCGCATCTCGCGCGGCGGCAGCGACGCGAGCTTCGCGAGCGTATCGTCGCTCGGCGTGTCCGGGAATTGCCGGCCCCAGTCATGGGCATTGCGCACCTCGCTATAGATCGTGTGCGCGATGCGTAGCGACCCGGCTTCGTCGGGCGGGTCGATCTCGTAGACGGTGAGGCGGTTGAGCAGCGGCTCGGGGATCTGTGAAGCGTCGTTTGCCGTCGCCAGCCACACGGCGCCGGACGCATCGATCGGCAATTCGACGAACTCGTCGATGAAGCGCATCGCGGTCTCGATTTCCAGCAACTCGTAGAGCGCGCCGAGCGGATCGTATTGCCCGTCCGAGCTCGCCTTGTCGAGCTCGTCCACGACGATGACCGGGTTCGCGTACTCGCCGTTGAGGAACGTGTCGAACACCTTGCCGGGCTTCGCGTTCTTCCATTGCGACGAAGCGCCGGAGAGCACCCAGCCCGCAGTCAACGAGCTCATGGGCACGAAGCCGAAGCCGGTGCCGAGGAGCTCAGCAAGCTTGCGCGCGAAGTGCGTCTTGCCGATGCCCGGCTCGCCGAGGAGCAGCATCGGCGGCAGCTCGATCGAGTCGTTCGAGTCGACGCAGAGCGCGAGGTGCCTGCGGATGTCCGCGAGCACCACGGCGAAGTTGGGCAGCTCCTCGAACAGGCGCTGCATCTCGGGCAGCGCCGAAGGCTTGACGGTGAAGCGCTGGCCGCCCAGGCGCACCATCTTCTCGTAGAGCGCGCGCAGCGCTTCGTTCGCCGATGCGGGCAGCTGCTGCAGCGCTTTCTCTACCGTGGGGACTTCATAGACGTCCTTGAAACCGGCGATCGGGATGGTCACAGCGGCGGACATGGGGTACCTCTCTTAGCTGCTTTTTGTGCTGAAAAAATAGCATGGCACTCCATTCGAAGCAAACAGCGCGCCTAGCAGCCGATTGAAGCGAGTGCCAATCGGCTTACAGTAGTCGCATGAGCACTACAACGCGCGAGTACTTCCAAGGTTTCGGCGCCAGCCACCTGCCCGGCCACCTCGGTGTGGAAATTCTCACGGTCGAGCCGCGATTGGTTGAGAGCCGGCTCGCCGTAACGCGTCATGTCATGGCCCCGAATGGTTACCTGCACGCCGCCGCCGTGGTGGCGCTGGCCGACACGAGCGCCGGCTACGGCTGCATCGCCGCGCTGCCCGCGGGGGCGAGCGGCTTCACGACCATCGAGCTGAAGGCGAATTTTCTCGGCACCGCGCGCGACGGCGCGATCGTCTGCCGCGCGACGCCGCTGCACCTTGGCCGCACCACGCAGGTCTGGGATGCGGCGGTGCGCGCCGAAGCGAGCGGCGCCGAGATCGCGCGCTTTCGCTGCACGCAGCTGATCCTGTGGCCCAAGTAGACAGCCGCCGAGGAGGCATGCTTCAATGCCGCCCATGACGCGCTCGCTTTTCGGCTTTTTCTTTTACTTCCACCGCCCGCTGGCGGACTGGACCGGATAGCCGCAGGCCCCGCGTCCAACCAAAACCGCCAGCGCTTGAGAAGCCTGGCGGTTTTTGTTTTTGGGAAGGGAAACATGACTTCGCCCCTCGACAACTATCTCGCCACCGTCCCCGCGGACAAGACCTCGCTCACCGACGACGAGCGCATCGAGAACATCGTGCCGCTGCCGCCGCCGGAGCACCTGATCCGCTTCTTTCCGATCCAGGGCACGGCGGTGGAGGCGCAGGTCACCGAGACGCGTCGCCAGGTGCGCAAAATCCTGCAGGCGCGCTCCGACCGGCTGCTCGTCGTCATGGGTCCCTGCTCGATCCACGATCCCCAGGCCGCGCTCGCCTACGCCGAGCGGCTCGCCGCCGAGCGAAAGAAGCATGCGGGCGAGCTCGAGCTCTTGATGCGCGTGTACTTCGAGAAGCCGCGCACCACCGTGGGCTGGAAGGGCCTGATCAACGATCCCTATCTGAACGGCAGCTTCCGCATCAACGAGGGTCTGCGCATCGCGCGCGATCTGCTCGTGCGCATCAACCAGCTCGGCGTACCGGCCGGCTGCGAGTTTCTCGACGTGATCTCGCCGCAGTACATCGGCGACCTCGTGTCCTGGGGCGCGATCGGCGCCCGCACCACCGAGAGCCAGGTGCACCGCGAGCTCGCCTCTGGGCTCTCGGCCGGCGTCGGCTTCAAGAATGGCACCGACGGCAACGTCAAGATCGCGGTCGACGCGCTGCTCGCCGCGCGGCAGAAGCATCACTTCCTCTCGGTGCACAAGAGCGGCCAGGTGGCCATCGTCGAGACGCGCGGCAACGACGACTGCCACATCATCCTGCGTGGCGGAAAAGAGCCGAACTACGACGCGCGCAGCGTGCAGGCCGCCTGCGCCGAGCTCGCGCGCGCCGGGCTGCCCGAGCGCCTGATGATCGACTGCTCGCACGCCAACGCCGGCAAGCAGTATCAGCGCCAGGTCGACGTGGCCCGCGACATCGCGGCGCAGCTCGCGCGCGGCGAGCGGCGCATCATCGGCGTCATGGTCGAGTCGCACCTCGTCGAGGGCCGCCAGGACCTGGAGGCGGGCAGGGCGCTGCGCTTTGGCCAGAGCATCACCGACGCCTGCCTCGGCTGGGACGATTCGCGCGCGGTGCTCGAGGCGCTCGGCGACGCGGTGAAGCGCCGCCGCGGCGACGCCCGCCTTCCGGCATAATCGGGCGCGATGCCCGAGCTCCCGCAGCAGCTCGCCCACCTGGAGCATCTCGGCGACGCCACCCCGTTCGCTGCCAAGATGCAGGCGCTCATTCCGAAGTGCAACCTGCTCGAGAATTTCTCATACAGCGAGGTGCAGGCCCTCGCGCAGTTCATGCACGCGTATCGGGCCGAGACCGGCGTGGAAATCATCCGCGAGGGCGACGGCGGCGACTTCATGCTGATGCTGATCGAAGGCCGCGTCGAGGTGCATAAGCGCGACCGCTGGAACACCCCGCAGCTCCTTGCCACGGTGGAAGCGGGGCGCACGCTCGGCGAGATGTCGATGATCGACGGCGCTGCGCGCTTCGCCACCTGCGTGGCCGCCGAGCCGACCCTCATCGCGGTGCTCGACCGCGAAAGCCTCGCCCGCATCATCGTCGAGCAGCCGCTGCTCGGCGCGAAGATCCTGATGGAGCTCGTGCTGATGCTTTCGCAGCGCCTGCGCAGCACCTCCGAGCGCTTGCTCGGGATGCTCGACGAGCAGCAGGCGGCCGGCGCCATGCCGCACCTCCTCTAGTGCACGCCACGCTGCCGCTGCTCGCGCGCCACGGCTTTCCGGCCCTGCGGCGCAAGCGCCTCGAGACGCTGCAGGTCAACCTCGGCTACCGCTGCAACCAGAGCTGCGTGCATTGCCACGTCAATGCCGGACCGCAGCGCACCGAGATGATGGCGCCGTCCGTCGTGCAAGACGTGCTCATGTTTCTCGAGCGTTCGAGCGCCCAGACGCTCGACATCACCGGCGGCGCGCCCGAGCTGCATCCGCAGTTCCGCAGCCTCGTCTCGCGTGCCCGCGCGCTCGGCAGACACGTCATCGACCGGTGCAACCTCACCATCCTCCAGGAGCCCGGACAGGAAGGACTCGCGCAATTCCTCGCCGCCGAGGGGGTGGAGATCATCGCGTCGCTGCCCTGCTATACGCGTGAGCTCGTCGATCGCCAGCGCGGTGCCGGCGTCTACGAGCGCAGCGTCGCCGCGCTGCGCACGCTGAACGCGCTCGGCTACGGCATGCCCGGGAGCGCCCTCGCGCTCAACCTCGTGTACAACCCGCAGGGACCGGCATTGCCGCCGCCGCAGGCGAAGCTCGAAGCCGATTACAAGCGCGAGCTCGCCGCGCGCGAGGGCGTGTCCTTCAATCGGCTTTACACGCTCGCCAACATGCCGATTCAGCGCTTCGGCTCCATGCTGGTCTCGAAGGGCGAGTTCGACCGCTACATGCAGCTCCTGCGCGCCTCGCATCGCGACGAGAACCTCGAGTCGGTGATGTGCCGCAGCCTCGTGTCGGTCGACTGGCGCGGCTACGTCTACGACTGCGACTTCAACCAGATGCTCGGCCTGCCGCTCGGGCATGGCCGGCGCAAACCGGTGCACATTCGCGAGCTCGCCGAGGGCGACCTCGCCGGCGCCGGCATCGCGGTGCGCGATCATTGCTACGGCTGCACCGCGGGGCAGGGCTCGTCCTGCGGCGGCGCTCTGGATGCCTAGGCTGCGCGGCGGCCGCCTCCTCGTCCTCCTCCTCATCGCTGCCGCCCTCGTCGCGTTCTTCGCGAGCGGCGCGCACCGCTATCTCGGCTTCGAGCGCCTGAAGGCCGAGCAGGCGCACCTCGACGCCTGGTATCGCGCGCATCCCGCGGGCACCGCGGCCGGCTTTTTTGTGCTCTACGTCGCGGTGACCGGTCTCTCGATCCCGGGGGCGGCCGTGCTGACGCTGGTAGCGGGCGCGATCTTTGGCCTTGTGCGCGGCACGATCCTCGTGTCCTTCGCTTCGGCGCTTGGCGCGACGATCGCGTTCCTCGTCTCGCGCTTCGTGCTGCGCGAATGGGTGCGTCGCCGCTATCGAGTACAGCTCGAGGCGATCGACCGCGGCGTGCAGAAGGAAGGTGCCTTCTACCTTTTCACCTTGCGCCTCCTCCCCGCCGTGCCCTTCTTCCTCATCAACCTGGCGATGGGGCTCACCGCCATGCGGCCGTGGACTTTCTACTGGGTGAGCCAGCTCGGCATGCTCGCCGGCACCCTCGTCTACATCAACGCCGGCACGCACCTCGCCGCAATCACTTCGCCGGCGCAGATCCTCTCTCCCGGGCTCATCACGGCGTTCGTGCTGCTCGGCGTGTTTCCGCTCGCGGCGAAAAAGACCGTCGATGCGGCCCGGGCGCGCCGGGTCTACTCGCGCTGGAAGCGGCCGCCGCGCTACGAGCGCAACGTCGTGGTGATCGGCGCCGGTTCCGCGGGACTGGTCGCCGCCTACATCGCCGCCACGGTCCGCGCGCGCGTAACGCTCATCGAGAAGCACCGCATGGGCGGCGATTGCCTGAACACCGGCTGCGTTCCTTCCAAAGCGCTCATCCGGTCGGCGCGGCTCCTCGCGCAAATGCGCCGCGCGCGCGACTACGGCCTGCGCGTGCCGGCGGTCGAGATCGACTTCGCCGAGGTGATGGAGCGCGTGCAGCGCGTCGTGCGCAGCGTGGCGCCGCACGATTCGGTGGAGCGCTATCGCGCGCTTGGCGTCGAGTGCCTGCACGGTGAGGCGCGCATTACGTCGCCTTGGACCGTCAGCATCGACGCGCGCCAAACCTTGTCGACGCGTGCCATCGTGATCGCCGCGGGCGCCCGGCCGCTCGTGCCGCGCATCCCGGGCATCGAGCAGGTCCGGGTGCTCACCTCGGACACCGTATGGGAGTTGCGCGAGCTGCCCCGCCGGCTGGTGGTGCTGGGCGGCGGGCCCATCGGCTGCGAGCTCGCGCAGGCCTTTGCGCGCTTCGGCGCGCGCGTCACGCTGGTGGAGATGCTGCCGCGGCTCCTGGCGCGCGAAGACCCGGACGCCGCCGAGCTCGTGCGCGAGCGCTTTGCCACCGAGGGCATCGATGTGCGTACCGCGCATCGCGCCGTGCGCGTCGAGCTGGGCCGGGCGCTGGTCTGCGAGCACGCCGCGGGCGAGGCGCGCTTCGAGTTCGATGCGCTGCTCTGCGCGCTCGGGCGCGCGCCGAACACCGCCGGCTTCGGGCTGGAGGAGCTCGGCATCCCGCTCACGCCGGCGCGTACGGTGGAGACCAACGACTACCTGCAAACGCTCTATCCGA
>VBCM01000244.1:8501-23530 GCA_005883675.1 Betaproteobacteria bacterium | reverse complement strand
CTTTTCACGCCGCTCCTCTACCAGGTGGCGACCGCCGGGCTCTCAGCGCCCTCCATCGCCGGGCCGATTCGGCACATCCTCGCGCATCAACGCAACACTACAGTGCTCTATGGCGAGGTGCGTGCGATCGATGTCGGGCGGCGCGTGGTGCGCCTGGAAAACGGCGATGAGCTCGCCTACGACTATCTGATCCTAGCCGCCGGCACCACCCACAGCTATTTCGGGCACGACGAGTGGGCGGCGCATGCGCCGGGACTGAAGACCCTGGAAGACGCGCTCGAGATCCGCCGGCGCGTGCTCACCGCGTTCGAGCGCGCCGAGCGTGAGGCCGACCTGGTGAAGCGCGGTGCCTGGCTCACCTTCGTGGTGGTCGGGGGCGGCGCCACCGGCGTGGAGCTCGCCGGCACCTTCGCCGAGATCGCGCGCCACACGCTGCGCGGCGAATTCCGGCGCATCGATCCGCACAATGCGCGCGTCGTTCTCATCGAGGGCACCGACCGCGTGCTGCCGCCCTATCCGCCGGACCTCTCGGCGAAGGCGCAGCTCGCGCTCGAGCGCCTCGGCGTCACCGTGTGGCCGGGGCGCGTGGTGACCGGGATCGACGCCGAGGGCGTACAGCTCGGCGAGGAGCGCATCGCCGCGAAGACCGTGATTTGGGCGGCCGGCGTGAGGAGCTCGCCGCTCGGCGCCGAGCTCGGCGCGCCGCTCGACCGTGCGGGCCGCGTGAAGGTCGAGCCCGACCTGTCGGTGCCCGGGCATGCGGAGATCTTCGTGGTCGGCGACCTTGCGGCGGTGGATGGCGTGCCGGGCATCGCGCCCGCAGCGAAGCAGATGGGATGGCACGCCGGCCGCAACGTGCGGCGCCGGATCGCCGGCAAGCCGACGGCGAGCTTCAAGTATCGCGACTACGGCCAGCTCGCCACCATCGGCCGCAATGCCGCCGTGGTGATGATCGGCCGGCTGCACCTCTCGGGCTTCCCGGCGTGGCTCGTGTGGCTCGTCGCGCACATCTACTTTCTCATCAACTTCCGCAACCGCCTCGTCGTCATGTTCGACTGGGCGTGGTCTTACTTCAGCTACCAGCGCTACGCGCGCATCATCATGCGCGGCGTCAAGAACTGACGTCGTTCCAGAGCCACGCCGCGCCGCGCACGCCGCTCGAATCGCCGTGCACGTGGCGCACGAGCCGCGTCGTCACCTGATCGGAGAACACGTATCTCGTCCAGAGGCGCGGCACGTCGGTATAGAGCCGCTCGATGTTCGAGAGCCCGCCGCCCAGCACGATCACATCGGGATCGAGCACGTTGATCACGCCGGCGAGCGCGCGCGCGAGGCGCTCCACGTAGCGGCTGAGCGCTACGGCGTCGACGAGCGCGATCTCCTTGGCGCTGCGGCGCTCACCGCTGAGCGCCGCGTGCTCGCGCTCGAGCGCCGGGCCTGAAAGATAAGTCTCGATGCAGCCCGCGCGGCCGCAATAGCACGCGGGCAACGGCAGGTCCGTCGGGCCGGGGAGCGGCAGCGGATTGTGGCCCCACTCGCCGGCGATGGCGTTGCACCCGATGAGCGCTTTTCCGTCGATGACGATGCCGCCGCCGACGCCCGTGCCCAGGATCACGCCGAATACCGCGCGCGCGCCTTTGCCCGCGCCGTCGATCGCCTCCGAGAGCGCGAAGCAGTTCGCGTCGTTCGCGACGCGCACCTCGCGCTCGAGCGCCGGGCCTGAAAGATAAGTCTCGATGCAGCCCGCGCGGCCGCAATAGCACGCGGGCAACGGCAGGTCCGTCGGGCCGGGGAGCGGCAGCGGATTGTGGCCCCACTCGCCGGCGATGGCGTTGCACCCGATGAGCGCTTTTCCGTCGATGACGATGCCGCCGCCGACGCCCGTGCCCAGGATCACGCCGAATACCGCGCGCGCGCCTTTGCCCGCGCCGTCGATCGCCTCCGAGAGCGCGAAGCAGTTCGCGTCGTTCGCGACGCGCACCGGCCGCTCGAGCGCGCGTTCGAGATCCTCCTTGAGCGGCCGGCCGATGAGCCAGGTGGAGTTCGCGTTCTTGACGAGCCCGCTAACGATCGAGAGCGCGCCCGGAATACCGACGCCAACGGTGCCGGGCCCTGCGTCGCGCGCGAGCGCCGCCACGGCGGCGACCGTCTCCTCGTAGTCACCGCGCGGTGTTGGCATGCGCTTTCGGAAAGTCTCGCGGCCATGCGCGAGGGCGATCGCCTCGATCTTCGTGCCACCGAGGTCCACTCCGATGCGCGGCAGGTCCTTCTGGCCCATTGCCCTCCGCTCGCAATAGGGCCTAGCTTAGCGGGCAATATTCCGGCCGGCACGCAACACCCGCATGGCTCGGTCAGCACCGCTGCCCCTGCCCCTTGGCGCATCGTGGCGCCTTTGCTTTTTTGCCATCCTCCTCAACGGTGCAAAGGAGCGTGGCGCCCAACACGGATCCCGTCTTTCGTCCCCTGCCGGTGCGGCCGCCGCACGCGGGCGGCGACATCGCGGTGCAATTTCTCACCGCGCCGGCGGAGTTCGCCGCGCTCGCGCCGGAGTGGAACCGCCTGCACGAGGAGGCCGCGGCCGCGAGCGTGTTCAACTCCTGGATCTGGCAATACCAATGGTGGCAGGTTTACGGCGGCGAGCAGCCGCTACGTATTCTCGTTGCGCTCGAGCGCGGCGCCATGGTGGGCATCCTGCCCGTCTACATCCACACCAAGAGTGCGCTCGGCGTGCGCGTGCGGCGACTGCGCTTCGTCGGCACGGGTGGTGACACGGGGCCCGACGACCTCGGCCCGGTCCTCGCCCCAGGGCGCGAAGCCGCCGCCGCGGCGGCGCTCGCCAACGCGCTGCTGCGCGTGGCGCAAACCGATGTCTATCTCTTCACCGACATCGATCCCGATTCGGTCTTCGCGCAGGCGCTCACCGGCGCCGCCGCCGCGGCCGGGCTCGCGGTCACCACCGACCTCGCCCAGCGCATTTTCTTCATCCGGCTGCCGCCGAGCTGGGATGCGTTCCTGAAGGCGCTGCCTTCCAAGCGCCGTTCGGGCATCCGCTGCGCGCGGGCCAAGCTCCTTGCCACGCATCCCGGCGCGCGCTTCTTCGTGTGGAACGACCCGGCGCGGCTTGACCAAGCCATCGACCGCCTGGCGGTGCTGCACCGCAAGCGCTGGCAGACCGCGGGCTCGAGCCACTCGTTCGCGACGGAGCAGTACATGGATTTCCATCGCGGCCTGATGCACTCGCTCATGCGGCGCGGGTGGCTGCGCCTGTACTGCCTCGAGATCGGCGGCGAGCTGCGCGCCATTACGTACTGCTACCGGCTGCGCAGTCGCGTGTTCTGCATGCAGGCTGGCTTCGATCCGGATTTCGCCGCCGTTGCGCCCGGCGCCGTGCTGCTCGGCTACGCGATCGAGCACGCCATCGGCGAGGGCAACGAGGTGTTCGATTTCCTGCGCGGCGAGCACATGTACAAGAACCAGCTCGCCAACGGCACCCGCGAGTCGCGCTACGTCGTCGCCTTCCGGCCGAACGCGCGCGCCTGGGCCTATCGCCTGCGGCGCATCCATCTGCCGGCATGGAAAGCGCGCCTCACCGGCAAGCCGGTGCCGTACATCGAGTGGTAAGCGCCGCTGCCGCAAGGCGCATCGCCGCGCCGCGCCCGGCGCCCACGCCGACGGCGCGGCGCCGCCCTTCTACGAGCACTGGATGCTGCTGCCCGCGCTGGAAGCCTACGGCGCGGGCGAGCTGCGCTGCATCGCCGTCTGGGAGGACGGCGCGCTCGGCGCCCTCTTCCCGATGCGCTTCGTGCGACGCTATCGTGGCCTGCCGGTGAGCGCGCTCTGCTCCTGGCGCCACCGCAACATGATGACCGGCACGCCGCTCGTGCGCGAGAAGAGCGCCGCCAGGTGCCTTGCCGCGCTGCTCGCTAACGCACCGGCGCCGATCATCGAGTTCGAGCTCATTGCAAGCGACGGGCCGCTCTACGCCGCGCTTAGCGAAGCGGCGCCGCCCGCCGATTTCGCGTGGCTCGTGCGCGACGCCTATCCGCGCGCGGTGCTCTCACGCGAGCGTGACCCGCGCCCGCGCTACAACTCGAATCTGAAGAGCAACCTGCGGCGCTGGGAGGCGCGGCTGCGCGCCGCCGGCGAGCTCAAGCCGGTAAGCCTTGAGGCGGGCGACGATCTCGATCGCTGGATCGCGGACTTCATGCGGCTCGAAGCGAGCGGCTGGAAAGGCAGTAGCGGCACGGCGCTCGCCTGCCGCGACGACGACCGGCGCTTCGTCGCCGCCGTGCTGCCGGAGGCGTTCCGGCGCGAGCGCCTGCGCATCACCGGCCTCGACCTCGGTGGAGCCGCGCTCGCGCGGCACATCATGATCGGCGCGGGAGAAGGCGCCTTCACCTTCAAGATCGCCTACGACGAGGCGTACGCCAGCTGCGCGCCGGGCATCGTCGCGGAAGCCGACAACGTGCGCCAGTTCATGGCCGCGCCGACCCCACGCTGGCTCGATTCGAACACCGCGCCGGAGAGCAAGAACTACGCGCGCGTCTGGAAGGAGCGCCGCACCGTGCAGACGATCGCCATCGGCGCGCGCGGCGCCGGCCGCCTCGCCGTCGCGGCGCTGCCGCTCGTGCGTCTCGCGAAACGCTGGCTCGAGCGCGCATGAGGCCGAGCGTGCTTGAGCTCGGCGGCGCGGGCCTGCTGCCGGTCGAGCCGCCCGTCGTGCTGCTTGGCGGCCTCGACATCGTGCGTGCGCTCGGCTTCGCGCGCGTCCCGGCGATCATCGCGTCGCTCGAGCGTCGCACGCCGGCGATGGCATCGCGCTACTGCACCGGCACCGTGGCGCTGCCCCCCGGCGCCGGGCGCGAGGCCATGGTCGATGCGCTGGTGCGTGCCGGGCGCTGGCTCGCGGCGCAGTACGGCGCGCCGGTGCCTCTCTTCTACGACAACGACGATCGCCTTGCTCTCGTGCAGGACCACCGCGATGCGCTCGCGCGCCATTTCGCCCTGCTGCTAAATGAGCCCACGCTCGCGGACGCGTTGCTGGACAAGGCGCGATTCCAGGCGCTCGCCGAGAGCCGCGGCCTCCCGGTGCCGCGGCGCCTGGCATGGGAAACGCTCGCCGAAGAGCCGGAGCCCGTCCTCGTCAAGCCGAAAACGAGGCTCGGCTGGGAGCACTCCGCCGTGCGCGAGCAGCTCTTCGGCGGCGCGGGCAAGGCGCGCGTCTTCGACTGCGGGCGCTCGGCGTACGACGACGGGCTCGTGCGCCAGCTCGCCGCACAGCTCACGTTTCAGGAATACGTGCCGGGCGACGACAGCGCGATCTGGAGCTTCCACGGCTTTGCCGCGCCGGGCGGCGAGCTCTTGGCCTCATTCGTCGGACGCAAGATCCGCACTTACCCCGCGCTCACCGGCGACAGCGCCTACCTGCGCCTTGCGCGCGAGCCCGAGCTCGAGCGGCTCGGCCGCGACATCGTCGCGCGGCTCGGCCTCGTCGGCGTTTTCAAGATGGACTTCAAGCGCTCACCGGCGAATGGACGCTTTTACCTGCTTGAAATCAACACGCGCTTCAACCTCTGGCACTACCTCGGCGCGAAGAACGGCGTCAACCTGCCGCGCGTCGCGTACGACTACCTCGTGCACGGCCGGCGCCCGAGGCCCGCCCAGGCGGGGCTCGTTTACCGCTGGCTATCGTTCAGCTACGACCGGCTCGCCTGCCGCGAGCTCGCCGCGGCGGGCAAGCTCGGCGCACTGCGCTGGCTTTGGTCGCTCGTCCAGGCACCGAAGGTCTACGCCATCTTCTCGTGGACCGATCCAGCACCCTTCGTGCGCTACTGGCGCGGCCGCCTCGGGCGGCGCCTCCGACGGCTATGGCACTCTACGGCGTCCTAGGCGACATCCACGGCAACCTCGAGGCCTTGCGCGCGGTGCTCGCGGCACTCGATGCGCGCGGCGTGCGCGAGCTTCTCTGCGTGGGAGACGTCGTCGGCTACAACGCCGATGCGGACGCCTGCGCGGCGCTGCTGCGCCGGCGCGGCGCGCGCGTGATCCTGGGCAACCACGACCTCATCGCCACGCGGCGCCTGGGCTTCGAGCGCTGCTCGAACAACGCCCGCTACGCGCTCGCGCGCACACGCCGCACGCTTGCGCGCGAGAGCGCCGAGTGGCTCGCCACCCTGCCCGAGCGCCTGCTCGTCGACGGCGAGATCGCCCTCGTGCACGGCGGCGTGCGCGACGTACAGCTCTACATGCGCACGCCCGCGCTCATCAGTGCGAACGCAGCGCTCCTGCGCGCCGAGTTCCCGAGCGCCCGGCTGTGCTTCTTCGGCCACAGCCACTTCCAGAAAGTCTACGAGGTGGACGGCTCGGATTCTGCCCGCGAGCTCCCGCTCGAGGCGAGCCTCTCGCGCGAGCGGCTCTACTTCATCAACATGGGCTCGGTCGACGCGCAGCGTAAGCACGCTTCCAAACTCGCCGAATGCGCGGTGTTGGACAGCGGCGCGTGGAGCGTGGAATTCCTGCGCCTGCCCTACGATGCCGCCTCCACGGAAGCGAAGGCCGCGGCCGGAGGCTATCGCATCACTCCGCTCCTCGACCGCATCTACACCCTGCGCCGCCGGCTGCTGCCGGCCTAGGCTCGCGCCTCAGCGCTCGTTCAACCGCCAGTCGAACTCGGCATAGCGGATCTTCACCTTGCCGCGGCGCCGGTCGACCAGATCGGCCGTGTCATCGTCGAGCCGGGAGATAGCAAAAGCGAGCGCCTCACGCTCACCGTCGAAGTCGGCCGCGTACCAGTAGAACTGGCGCGGCAGGATCACGAGAGCGCCCTGCTGCTCGACGCGCACCTCGCGGCGCAGGTAGCCTTCTGTGGCCTGCTCGAGCTGCTCGTCGAGCATGCCGCCGCCGAAGGCGTGCAAGGGCGGCGACGAGCGGCAGGCGCAATAGAGCCCGAAGTGCATGCGCTCGTCATAGGCGAGGGGCGTGTACGCGCGGCGCGGGTCGTCCTGCCGCAAGGGCGCGCGCATGCCGCCGAACTTCGGCACATTGCCGCGCAGCAGGCCGTGCTCGATGTCGTCGAGCGAGTACGCGAGCCCTCCGATGTTGGCGCGCCGGCTCTCGAAGAATCGCTCGACCTCGCGCGGGCCGCGCGCCTGCGCGAGCTCCGCCGCATCGCGCACCACGACGGCGTTGAACACGTTCAGCCAGAAGGCGGTCTGTGCAACAATGCGCACCCGTTTCGGATCGAAGGCCTGCAGGGCGGCGAGCATTTCGGCGAGCCGCTGCTTTTCCGGCGACGCGCCGAGCCCGGCGTAGTCGCAGGCGCTGCCGCCGGCATCGAAGTGCGCCGCGCGCAGCGCATCGAGCGCCTCGCGCAATTCCTCGGCATCAGTCATTCGCCAGCTTCAATTGAGGCGCACGCGGTAGGCGCGGATCGGCTCCGGCATGTTCTTCACCTGCTGCTCGCCCTGGTCGTCGAAGCTCGCGCCCACACGGCTCTTCACCGAGCCACGCACGGCATCCGATACCGTGATGCCGCCCGCGGCCGCGAGCGCCTGCAGCCGCGCCGCGATGTTGACGCCGTCGCCATAGATTGTGCCGTCGGCCTTTTCGATCACATCGCCCAGATGCACGCCGATGCGAAAGCGCAATGGCCCGTCCTCGAGGAGCCTCTGCGCGCCAAGGGCCGCCGTCACCGCACCGCTCGCCGTGTCGAACACCGCGAGCACCGAGTCGCCGGCCATGTCCACGACGCGTCCGTGGTTTAGCTCGATCTGCTGCCTGAACACCGCACGCGCGGCATCGAGCGCGGCGAGCGTTGCGCGCTCATCCTGCGCCATCAGCCGCGAATAGCCCTCGGCATCGGCGGCGAGGATCGCCGCGAGGCGCTGCCTGAATTCGCCGGGCTGCGCTGCGGCGGGCCGCGCCGGAGCCGGCGCTTGGCGTTGGGGCAGGAAGGCGCGCAGCTCCTCGAAAAACTGCCGGAACGCGAGCTCGCGCTCGAGCAGGACATGGTTGCGCGTCTCGAGCACGACGAGCCTGGCGCCAGGAATCTCGCTCGCCATGACGCGGCCCTCTTCCAGCGGCACGCGCACATCGCCCCTCGCGTGCAGCACCAGCGTCGGGCAACGCACGCGCGCCGCCTTGTCGCGTACATCGATGCTGAACACCGCGTTGACGATGCGGGCCGCGTTCTCCGGGCTCGTCGACATGCGCTGCAGGTCGCTGAAAGCGCGCATTTCCTCCAGCGTGGCGTCCGGGATGAACTGGCTCGAGAACATATGCCGGTACGACGGGTCGTCGCGTCCCCAGCCGACTTCAATGAGCTTCAAGAGCGCCTGCACTTCGGCCACGCGCTCGGGCGGCAGGCGGCGCTTGAGCAATCCGCGCAGATAGCCGCCGAAGAGCACGAGGTGCGTGACGCGCTCGGGATAGCGCACTGCGTACTCGAGGGCGAATGGCGCGCCCTGCGAGTGACCGAACAGCGCGAAGCGCTCGAGTCCAACCGCGTCGGCCACGGCCTCCAAGTCGCGCACGAACGCGTCGAACGACAATTCGCCGGTCTTGCGATCGGACAGGCCGCAGCCGCGCTGATCCATCCGCACGAGGGTGTAGTCTTTCGAGAACGCTTCGATCCACGGCCGCCAGATCAAGCTCTCCCATTCGTGCTCGAGGTGCGTGAGCCAGTGCGGCGCCTTGACGAGCGGTGGGCCGTCGCCCGTGATCGCATAGGCGATGCGCGCGCCGTCGTAGCTCCTGCAGAATCGGATCTGCTGGTTCACGGAAATAGAATACCGCGCGTGCGGGAGTTTGGCAGTTTCGACTATGTGATCGTGGGCGCGGGCAGCGCCGGCTGCCTGCTCGCGAACCGGCTGTCGCAGGATCCGAATGCGCGGGTGCTGCTGCTGGAAGCGGGCGGCCGCGACAACTATTTCTGGATCCCGATCCCTGTCGGCTATCTCTACACCATCGCCAACCCGCGCACCGACTGGTGCTACCAGACCGAGCCCGACGAATACCTCGCCGGCCGCTCGATCCATTACGCGCGCGGGCGCGGGCTCGGCGGCTGCTCGTCGATCAACGCCATGATCTACATGCGCGGGCAGCGCAGCGACTGGGACCATTGGGCGTCGCTCGGGCTGCGCGGCTGGGGCTGGGAAGACGTGCTGCCCATCTTCCAGTCGCTCGAAGACTACGAGCACGGCGCGACCGATGGTTACGGCGCCGGCGGCGAAGTGCGCATCGAGGACCCCCGCGTGTGCTGGGAGATCCTCGACGCCTGGCGCGAGGCCGCCGCGGAGTGCGGCGTTCCCTCCATCAAGGTGTTCAACAACGGCGACAACTTCGGTTGCGCCTACTTCCAGATGAACCAGAAGCGCGGCCGGCGCTGGAGCGCCACCAACGCCTTCTTGCGGCCCGTGCTCCACCGCCGAAATCTCACCGTGCTGACCGACGCGCATGCCCGCTGCCCGCGGAGAGACGCTGCTCGCCGCCGGCGCGGTCGGTTCGCCCCAGCTTTTGCAGCTCTCGGGCATCGGCCCGGCTGGGCTGCTCCAGCGGTACGGCATCCCGGTAGTGCACGAGCTGCCGGGGGTCGGGGAGAACCTGCACGACCATCTGCAGATCCGCATGCAGTACAAGGTGCAGGACGCGCGCACCCTGAACACCGTGGCCAACCGCTGGCTGGGCAAGGCGGCGATGGCGGCGGAGTACTTTCTCTTCCGCACCGGACCGCTCACCATGCCCCCTTCCCAGATGGGCGCGTTCGCGCGCAGCGACGGCGCGCAGCCGAGCGCGAACATCGAGTGGCACGTGCAGCCGCTCTCGCTCGACAAGTTCGGCGATCCGCTGCACAACTTCCCGGCGATCACGCCGAGCGTCTGCAACCTGAGGCCGAGCTCACGCGGCTGGGTGCGCGTCAAGTCCCCGGATCCCGCCGCCTATCCCGAGATCCGGCTGAATTATCTGTCGACCGAGGACGACCGGCAGGTCGCGGTCGCCGGGATGCGCTTTACCCGTCGCATCATGGCGGCGAAGGCGCTGGCGAAGTACGCGCCGCAGGAATACCGGCCGGGCGCAGCCATTACAAATGACAACGAGCTGGCGCGCGCAGCCGGAGAGCTGGGAACGACCATCTTCCATCCCGTCGGAACCTGCAAGATGGGGCGCGATCGAATGGCGGTGGTGGGCGATGAGCTTCGCGTGCACGGCGTGGAGCGGCTGCGCGTGATTGATGCGTCGGTGTTTCCGCGCATCACCTCCGGAAATACAAACGCACCGACATACGTAATCGCCGAGAAAGGCGCACGCGCCATCTTGAAATCCTTACAATCCGGCCCCAACTGAGCCGCGGATCAACCCGAGAAAGCTTCCATGAAACGCATCCTGCTTCTCATCGCCACCAACCTCGCCGTGATGGTGGTGCTGTCCATCGTCGTGAGCGTGCTGGGCTTCGACCGCTGGCTCACGGCGAACGGCATCGATTACTTTTCGCTCCTGTGGTTCTCGGCCATCTTCGGCTTCGGCGGCGCGTTCATCTCGCTCCTGATCTCGAAGGTGCACAAGCTCGCGGACGCCGCCGGCATCGGCAAGCCGGAGGTGGCGATCTACGAAGGCCCGGCGAACGCCTTCGCCACCGGCGCGTTCCGCGATTCGGCGCTGGTGGCGGTGTCAACCGGCCTGCTCCAGTCGATGGATCGCCCGGAGGTCGAGGCGGTGCTCGGCCACGAGATCTCGCACGTCTCGAACGGCGACATGGTGACGCTCACCCTCATCCAGGGCGTGCTGAACACCTTCGTCTTTTTTCTCTCGCGCGTGGTTGGCTACATCGTCGACAAGGTGGTGTTTCGCACCGAGCGCGGCGTGGGCCCGGGCTTCTACATCACGATGATCGTCTCCCAGATCTTGTTCGGCATCCTCGCCTCCGCGATCGTCGCCTGGTTCTCGCGGCTGCGCGAATTCCGCGCCGACCGCGGCTCGGCCAAGCTGCTCGGCACGCCACAGCCGATGATCGCGGCGCTTCGCCGGCTGGGCGGCCTGCAGACCGGCGGCCTGCCTGACTCGGTGAAGGCGTTCGGCATCTCGAGCGAATCCGGGCTTGCGCAGATCTTCGCCACGCACCCGCCGATCGAGGCGCGCATCGCCGCGCTGCAAGCGCCGCAATAAAAATCGGGGTCAGAGCCCTATTTCAATCGGGCTCTGATCCTGTTTCCATAGCGAACCTGCTGCCGCATCAAAAGGGCTGCGCGCGCCCACAGGATAGAATCAGCCCCATTCCCATTCGGGAAATGTGATCTGACCCCGTTTACTTCGGCGCTCCTCGCCTGGTACTTCGTCGCGGTGTGGGGCTCGGGCTACGTCGCGACCAAAGTCGGGCTGCAGTACGCGCCGCCCTTCACCTTTCTCACGCTGCGCTTCTGCTTCGGCTTGCTATGCCTCGCTCCGGTGGTCGCGCTGTGGCCGCCGCGCTGGCCGCAGACGCGCACCGAGCTCGGCCATGTCGCGGTGGCGGGATTGCTGATGCACGCGGTGCAGCTCGGCGCGAGCCACTATGCGCAGTACCTCGGCATGTCCGCCGGCGTGACCGCGCTCATCATCTCCTCGCAGCCGCTCCTCACCGCGATCATCGCTTCGCGCTGGCTGCATGCGCGCCTTGCGCCCGGACAATGGGCCGGCGTCTTCATCGGGCTCGCCGGCGTCGCGCTCGTCGTCTGGCACAAGATCGACATCCGCGAGGTCACCGCGGGAAGCCTGGCGGCCACGCTGATCGCCGTCTGCGGGGTGACGGCGGCGACGCTCTACCAGCGCGTGTTCGCACCGCACACTGATCTCAAGGCGGCCGCCGTGATCCAGTTCGCCGCATCGGCGGCCGTGCTTGCGCCCCTCGCGATGGCGGTGGAGGGATTCACCGTGCACTGGGACTGGCAGCTCGTGGCGGCGATCGCGTTCCTCGTCATCTTCGCCTCGATCCTCGCGGTGAGCGCGCTGCACGTGCTCATGCGCCACGGCGAAGCGACGCGCGTCACGAGCATGATGTACCTGCCGCCGATCTTCGCGGTGCTCCTCGAGCTAGCGCTCTTCCACGTAGTGCCAAGCGCGCTCAGCCTGGTTGGAATTGGCGTCACCTGCACAGGCGTCGCCATGACGGTGTGGACCAAGCCGTGGAAATCGCCTACTTCATCCTCCTGAACGCGCTCGGGCACCTGTGCTTCGTCGGCAGCCGCATGACGACGACGCTCTTCGCGCTGCAGCTCGGCGCTTCCGCCTTCACCGTCGGAGCGCTGGTAGCGCTCTTCGCCGTCCTGCCGATGCTGCTCTCCGTGACCGCCGGCCGCCTCATCGACCGCCTCGGGCCGCGCCGGCCGGTGATGCTCGGCCTCGCGGTGCTGGCCTGCGGTGCGGCGCTCCCCTTTCTCTTTCCGAGCGTGGAAATCCTGTACGTCTCCAGTCCGCTGATCGGCACGGCGTTCATGCTGCTGCACATCGCCATGAACAGCGTGTTCGGCGCCTACGGCACGCCCGAGCAGCGCGCGGTGACTTTCTCCTGGCTCTCGCTCGGCTTCTCGATCTCGAACTCGCTCGGCCCGCTCATCGCCGGCTACGCGATCGAGACCTTCGGGCACGCCGGCGCGATGCTCGCGCTCGCCATGCTGCCGGTAATCGCCCTCGTGCTGCTCGCGCGGCGCAAGCGCCCGCTGCCGCGGCCGGCCCACGTGGCGCGCGGCCGCCACGGCGGCGTGGCGGAGCTACTGCGTATGCCGGCGCTGCGCCACACGCTGATCGCGAGCGGCCTCCTCAACATGGGATGGGACATCTACAGCTTCCTCATGCCGCTGTACGGCTCGCGTATCGGGCTTGCGCCCGGGACGATCGGCGTCGTAATGTCGTGTTTCGCGGTAGCGACGTTCGTCGTGCGCGCCGTGCTCACGCAGCTCGTACGGCATGTGCACCAGTGGCTGCTCATCGCCAGCGCGATGACCGTTGCCGGCACGGCTTATTTTCTCTTCCCACTGGTGCAGAGCGTGCCGCTCCTGATGGCGCTCTCCTTCGTCCTCGGCCTCGGCCTCGGCGCCTCGCAGCCGGTGATCATGGCGCTCCTCTACGAAGCCTCACCGCCCGGGCGCCAGGGCGAGGCGGTCGGCATCCGCACGACCATGCTCAACTGCAGCCAGACCTTCATCCCGCTCGCCTCCGGTGCCATCTCGAGCGCCCTCGGCATGACGCCGGTCTTCACGCTGATTGCGGCGCTCCTCCTCGCCGGCGCCTGGTTCGCAAGACGCCGCGTATGAAATAGGTAGAATCGCCGCCGATGCGGCGGATCACCCTTACCCAGTTCCTCGTCGGGCGCCAGCAGTCGAACCTGATCAACGCCGACCTGCGGCTGCTGCTCGAAACGATCGCGCGCGCCTGCAAGGCGATCAGCACGCGCGTGAACAAGGGCGCGCTCGCCGAGGGGCTGGGCGGCTCGGCCACGAGCAACGTGCACGGCGAAGTTCAGAAGAAGCTGGACGTCCTCTCGAACGAAATCCTGCTCGAAGCCAATGCCTGGGGCGGCAACCTGGCTGCCTTCGCCTCCGAGGAGGCGGAGAAGCCCATTCCGATCACCGAGCCCTACAAGCGCGGCGAATACCTGCTCCTCATCGATCCGCTCGACGGCTCATCCAACATCGACGTCAACATCTCGGTCGGCACCATTTTTTCGGTGCTGCGTTGCCCGAAGACCACCGACGGCAAGTACTGCGAGCCCGAGGAGCCGGCGTTCCTGCAGCCGGGAAACCGGCAGGTGGCGGCCGGCTTCGCCGTCTATGGGCCCACGACGGTGTTCATCCTCACCGTGGGCGACGGCGTGCACGGCTTCACGCTCGATCGCGAGACCTACACGTTCGTGCTCACGCACCCGGAGATCCGCATCCCGGCCGACACGCAGGAGTTCGCGATCAACGCCTCCAACGCGCGCCGCTGGGAGCCGCCGGTGAAGCGCTATATCGACGAGTGCCTCGCCGGCGCCGACGGGCCGCGCGGCAAGGACTTCAACATGCGCTGGGTGGCCTCGATGGTGGCGGACGTGTTCCGCGTGCTCTCGCGAGGCGGCATCTTCATGTACCCGCGCGATTCCAAGCAGAAGGAAGGGCGGCTGCGCCTGATGTACGAGGCGAACCCCATGGCCTTCATCGTCGAGCAGGCGGGCGGCGCGGCGACCGACGGCCGGGGCCGCATCCTCGATATCCAGCCCAAGGGGCTGCACCAGAAAGTGGCGGTGATCCTCGGCTCGCGCCACGAAGTGGAGCGCGTCAGCTCGTACCACCAATGAAAAAGGCCGGGCTAGCCCGGCCTTTTCCGTCTCTCCTCCCCTGGTAACCGGTTACTTGAGGTAGCGGCTGACGAGCTTGGTCATCTCGAACATCGAGACCTGGCTCTTGCCGCCGAACACGGGCTTCAACTTCTCGTCGGAGTTGATCATGCGCTTGTTTTTCTTGTCCTGCAGGCTGTTGCGCTTGATGTAGCCCCAGATCTTCTTCGTTACCTCGGTACGTGGCATCGCGCTGGAGCCTACGACCGCCGCGAGCGGACCCGTCGGCATCATCGGCTTCATGAAGGCGGCATTTGGTTTGCGCTTCTTCCCCGCCGCCCTCTTCGCTTTTTTCTTCGCCATCTAGTTTCTCCTGTGAAGATTCGCTGATTTGTTGCTGGAATCGATCCCGGAAATCCCCGCCCGTGAGAGCGCGGTGGTCGAGAAGATGCCGAATCGCCGCCTGCGTGTCAACGACTTTCAGAGGGAAATCGCGCTCCTTTCCCTCGGGCGTTGCGTTTCGCACCGTAAAATCCCGACATGAAGATCGCCGATCTGCGTCAGGAATATATGCGCGCCGGCCTCGGCGAAGCTGACGCCGATCGCGATCCGATACGCCAGTTCGAGCGCTGGTTCGAAGACGCCCTGCGCGCGCGCCTGCCCCTGCCCAACGCCATGACACTTGCCACGGTAGGCGCCGACGGTGCGCCCTCGGCGCGCGTCGTGCTCCTGAAAGGCATCGAGG
>VBCM01000244.1:0-8355 GCA_005883675.1 Betaproteobacteria bacterium | reverse complement strand
CTCGCGGGCGGCGCTGGAAGCGGCCATGGCAGAGGCGCGCCGGCGCCACGGCGATGCGCCGCCACGGCCGGCGCACTGGGGCGGCTATCGCGTGCTGCCGACCGAGCTCGAGTTCTGGCAGGGCCGCGCCGACCGGCTGCATGACCGGCTGCTCTATACGCGCGACGGCGACGCCTGGCGCATTGTGCGCCTTGCCCCCTAGCGCCACCCTCAGCACCTTCCTCGAGCGCGCCGGGCTCGGCGCGCCGCTTCGCGTGCGGCCGCTCGCCGGCGGCGTCTCCTCCGATATCTGGCGCGTCGATCTCGCCGACGGGACAACGGCGGGCCCGATCTGCGTGAAGCGCGCGCTACCGCGGCTGCGCGTCGCCCAGCTTTGGGAGGCGCCCATCGCCCGCAACCGCTATGAGCGTCAGTGGCTGCAAACAGCCGGCTCCATCGTCGCTACCGCGGCGCCGCGCGTCCTCGCCTGGGACGACGAAGCGGGCATCTTCGCGATGGAGTATCTCGAGCACCCGGTGTGGAAGGCGCTGCTGCGCGACGGCCGTGCGGACGCCGCCTTCGCCGGAAATGTCGGCGCGTCGCTCGCTGCCATCCATGCGGCCACCGCGGGCAGCGCCGATATAGCGCAGCGCTTCGGCACCGATGCGATCTTCCACGCCATCCGCCTCGAGCCTTACCTGGTGGCGACGAGCGCGCTGCACCCGGATTTGCGCGAGCGGCTGCTTGCCCTCGAGCGTCGCACGGCGGCGACACATCTCGTCCTCGTGCACGGCGATGTCAGCCCGAAGAACATCCTGGTGCGCGACTCGGGCCCCGTGTTTCTCGACGCGGAATGCGCCTGGTACGGCGATCCGGCGTTCGACCTCGCCTTCTGCCTGAACCACATGTTCCTGAAATGCGTGTGGGTGCCCCGGTCTCGCGCCGGTTTCCTCGAGTGCTACGACACCTTGTCCGCCGCCTACTTGCGCGGCGTCACCTGGGAGCCGCCGGCTGCGCTGGAAGAGCGTGCAGCCACGCTGCTGCCGGGTCTGCTCCTCGGGCGCGTGGACGGCAAATCGCCGGTTGAATACCTGGATAACGCGGGACGCGCCCGGGTACGTGGTGCTGCGCGCGAGCTGCTCGCAGCGCCCGTGCGTACGCTCGCCGCGTTGCGCGAGGCATGGCAAAGATCATCGACGTAAAGGGCCGCCGCGTGTGGGACTCGCGCGGGCGGCCGACGGTGGAAGCCGAAGTGATCGTCGGGCGCGGCGCGACGCCGCTCGCCGCCGGCCGGGCGATAGCGCCCGCCGGCGCTTCCACCGGCAGCGGCGAAGCACGCTCGCTCGAGGCGACCGCCGCGGTGAAGAACATCAACACGGTGATCCGCGACGCGCTGCGGGCGCTGAGCGTCGCCGACCAGGCAGCGATCGACGCCCGGCTGATCGGCGTCGACGGCACGCCGGACAAGCATCGGCTCGGCGCGAACGCGATGGTCGCCGTGTCGCTCGCCTGCGCCCAAGCCGACGCCGCCGCACAGAAGATCCCCTTGTGGAAAAAATTTGCGGGCAATCGCCGCGTGGCGCTGCCCGTGCCGCAGATCCAGATCTACGGCGGCGGCGCGCACGCGCGCGGGCGCGTCGACGTGCAGGACTACATGGTGATCTGCAACGGCGCGGGCAGCTTTGCCGAGGCGCTCGAGTGGACCGCGCAGATCTATGCTGCCGCCGGCGCGCGCCTCGCGAAGCGCGGGCTCCTCGCCGGCGTCGCGGACGAGGGCGGCTACTGGCCCGCATTCAAGAGCAACGAGGAGCCGCTCGCCGAGCTCGTCGGCGCCATCGCCGATGCCGGGCTCGAGCCGGGCGTCGATGCCGCCATCGCGCTCGACATCGCCGCGACCCAACTCTACCGCGGCGGGCGCTACCACCTGGCGCTCGAAAACCGCTCGCTCACGGGGTCCGAGCTGCACGCGATGCTCGTCGGCTGGCTCGAGCGCTACCCGATCGTGTCCCTGGAAGACCCGTTCGCCGAGCACGATGCCGCCGCCATGCGCGCCTTTACCCAGGCGGCGGGAGACCGCGTGCAGATTGTCGGCGACGACTTCTTCGTCACCGCCGCCGCTCGCGTGAAAGACGCCGAGGGCGCCTGCAACGCGGTGCTGCTGAAGCCGAACCAGGTCGGCACCGTCACCGAGACGCTCGCCTGCTTGGAAGCCGCGCGCGCGGCGGGCTACCGCGCCATCGTCTCCGCACGCTCCGGGGAAACGGAGGATGTCTCCATCGTGCACCTCGCGGTCGGCTGGGGCGTGGGGCAGCTCAAGGTCGGCTCCTTTGCGCGCTCAGAGCGCATGGCGAAGTGGAACGAGGGCTTGCGCATCGAGGAAGCGCTCGGCGCCCGAGCGCTCCCCTTTCCCGCACGCAAGCTCTTCAAAATCAGCTCGGCCTGATGCTCTGGCCGCTTTCGACGGCTACCTGGTCGAGGAAAGTGCAGTCCTGCTTGTAGTTGATCGCGCCGGCGGCGAGGTTGAGGAATCCGATCCCGCCCAGCGCCTTGACAGCGATGTCGATGTTCTTCATCACCGCCTCGCTGAGATTCATGTTCTCGGCGTGCACGCACACGACCGGGCTGTCCTTGTAACGGGGCAAACCGCGCACGTACTGCAGGAGCTCCAACATGCGCGACTCGTCGAACTCGAGGCCGATCACGATGAGCTGAAAGCCATCGTGCCGCAGGGCGCTAATGGCGCCGTGCATGGTGCGCACGAAGGTGAGGTCGTGCCCCGGCAGGCATTCGCGGATCTTCTCGTCCATCTCCGGGACATCGGCGACAAGAACTCGGACGGGCTCGGGCATGGCGCACGACGAGCAAGCACCATGCCAGTTAGCCGAGCGGCTCGATGCCCTGCGCGCTCAGCCGGTAGCGCCGGTCGCAGCCCGCGGCCGCATGCTCCGAATGCGTGGCGAGGATGGCGGCCGCACCCCGCTTCCTGCACTGCTCTCTGAAGAGCGCGAGCACCTGCCGGGCATTCTCGGGATCGAGGTTTCCCGTCGGCTCATCGGCCAGCACGAGCCGCGGCTCGCCGACGAGCGCGCGCGCGATCGCCACGCGCTGCAGCTCGCCGCCGGAAAGCTCGCGCGGCGTGCTCTGCTCGCGGCCGGCGAGGCCGACGGCCGCGATCATCGAGCGCACGCGCGTCGCATCGGAGAGTCCCCGCAATAGCAGCGGCAGCGCGACGTTCTGCTCCACCGTGAGCTGCGGCAGCACGTGGAACGCCTGGAAGACGAAGCCGTAGCTGTCGCGCCGCAGGCGCGTGAGCGCATCGTCGTCCATGCGCGTGAGCTCGTGTTCGTCGAAATAGATCCCGCCTTCGTCGAGCGGCTCGAGCCCCGCGATGACGTTGAGCAGCGTCGACTTGCCGATGCCCGACTCGCCGATGATGGCGACGTACTCGCCGGCATGAACCTCGAGCGAAATGCGGTTCAGGACAGTGCGCGCGCCGTAGCGCTTGCCGACAGCGACGAGCCTGAGCACGCTTAGAATCGTACTATGTTCGTTGAGGAGCACGGCCTGTGGTCCGATGAGCAGCGCGCGCAGGCGCAAGCGCTGCGCGAGCGCCTGGAACGCGAACCGGTGGAATTGATTCGGCTCGCGTGGGCCGATCCGCACGGCGCCTCGCGCGCGAAGGCGCTGTCGCCTGCGGTGTTCTTCGATGCGCTCGAGCGCGGCTACAACATCAACGTCGCCACGACCACGCTCGATTCCGCAGGCGCGCGCGTCTTCAGCTCCTTCACCCGCGGCGGCGGCATGGGCCTCGCGGAGATGACCGGCTCGCCGAACCTCGTCATCGTGCCCGACCCGGCGACCTTTCGCCGGCTGCCATGGGCGAGCGGCATCGGCTGGGTGCTGTGCGACGAATACTTTCGCGACGGCAGGCCGTTCCACTTCTCGCCGCGCCATCTACTCAAGCGCCAGCTCGCGCGGCTTGCGCGGCAGAAGATCGAGCTCATCGTCGGCCTCGAGGTCGAGTGGTACCTCGCGCGCCTCGCCGAGGATCGCCTCTCGGAGGAGCACGTCGGCGTGCCGGGCGTGCGAGGGCGCGCGATCCGCACCACGCCCTTCGAGCCGGGCTACTCGTACCACTCCGAGACCAACATGGACGTCATGCAACCGGTGCTCGGCGAGCTCGCGCGCGCCTACAGCGCGCTCGGTCTGCCGCTGCGTTCGATCGAGAACGAGTGGGGACCGGGGCAAGTGGAGTGCACCTTCTCGGCCGAGGGCGCGCTGCGCGCCGCCGATGATTTCCTCCTCTTCCGCACGGCCACCCGCCAGGTTTGCCGGCGGCTCGGCTCTTTTGCCACGTTCATGGCACGCCCGGCGCTCAAGGGCTATTACGCGAGCGGCTGGCACCTGCACCAGTCGCTCTCCGACAGCGCGGGTCGCAATCTCTTCGCTGGCAAAGACCTGCTCTCGCCGCTGGGCGAGTCTTACCTCGCCGGCGTGCTCGAGCACGCTGGCGCTGCGACCGTATTCGCCACACCCAGTGTGAATGGCTATCGACGCTTCCGGCCGAACTCGCTCGCTCCCGACCGCGCCGGCTGGGGATATGACCATCGCGGCGCCATGGTGCGCGTGCTCGGCGGGCGCGACGATCCGGCGACGCGCCTCGAGAATCGGCTCGGCGAGCCGGGCGCGAACCCATACCTCTATATCGCCTCGCAGATCGTCACCGGCCTCGATGGCATCGAGCGCTCGCTGAAACCGGGGCCGCGCGACGACGAGCCTTACACGGCCGAGCGGGCGGTGCTGCCCACCAACCTCGGCCAGGCGCTCGATGCGCTCGAGGCGAGCGCGCTCTTTCGCCGCCAGTTCGGCGAAGTGTTCATCGACTACTACGTGAAGCTCAAGAGAAGCGAGTTCGGCCGTTACCGCAAGTGGCTCTCCGAATTTCGGGTGCCGGAGGCCGAGCCGACCGAATGGGAACAGAATGAGTACTTCGATTTTTTTTGAGCACCTGGTTCAAGAAGACCGCGTTCACCGGTCGATCTACACCGATCCCCTGATCTTCGAGCTGGAGATGACGCACATCTTCGGCGGCGTGTGGTGCTATCTCGCGCACGAGAGCCAGCTCCCGCGCCCCGACGACTACCTCACCGGCAAGCTCGGCCTGCGGCCGATCATCGTGGTGCGTGACTCGAGCGGCAAGCTGCGCGCGCTCTTCAACCGCTGCACTCACCGCGGCGCACGCGTGTGCCGGGAGACGCGCGGCAGTGCGCGCACCTTCCAGTGCCCGTATCACGGCTGGACCTACTTCAACACTGGGAAGCTGCGTGGCGTGCCCTGGCCCGAGGGCTACGCCTGCGATTTCGCCGAGGGCAAATACAACCTGGCGCAGGTTCCGCGCGTGGAGAGCTATCGCGGCTTCATCTTCGGCACGCTGAATGCCGATGCGCCACCGCTTGGCGACTACTTGGGAGCGGCCAAGCGGCCGATCGACGAGTGGCTCGACCGCAATCCGGGCAGCCGCGTCGTCGTGGCCGAGGCGAACCGGCTGAAGTTCAAGGGCAACTGGAAGCTCGCCTACGACAACGCGGCGGACGGCTACCACGTGGTGTTTTCGCATCGCTCGCTGCTGGAAACCGAGAACCGCCACGCCGCCGATCCGACGAAGGGCATGTCGTTCTACATGGGCAAGCCTGACGAAGCGCCCATGTACGTGCAGTACTTCGGGCGCGGGCACCACTTCAAGGACAAGCGCCCGAACGTTGAGCGCCGGCCAGGCGCCCTATGGGAAATCGAAGGCGCGCAACCGGGAATGGCGGCCTACGAGAAGCTGATCCGCGAGCGGCTCGGCGCCAGGGCGCTGCGGGCACTCGACCTCGCCGCCTCGGAGCCGGTGAACATCAACATCTTTCCGAACCTCTCCATCCTCGGCAACCACATTCAGGTGTTCCAGCCGCTCGCCGTGGATGAGACGGAGAGCGTTTGGTACGCCACCGCGATCGTCGACGAGGCGAACGAGCTCGAGGGCATGGCCGACGCGGTGAACGCCATCCGCATGCGCACGCAGGAAAGCTTTCCCAACTTCGGCGAAGTGGACGACGCCGCGAATTTCGAGGAGATCCAGAAAGGGCTCGCCGCCTGCGAGGACGAATGGGTGTACATGCACCGTGGGCTCGGCATCCCCGGCCGCGTGCAGCGGCTTGCCGACGGTACGCTCAAAGCGCCCGCCACCGACGAAGTCTTCATGCGCGAGCACATGAAAGAGTGGCAGCGCCTCATGACCACGCGCCCCAATATCCAGCTCTCTCGATGAGAGATCAGGGACGGACCACGATCTTGTTTGTCGCCCCCCTGATAAGGGGGGTGGCGCGAAGCGCCGGGGGGTTTCGGTTCTCAAAAACGAAAACCCCCCGCTCGCCTTCGGCTCACGACCCCCTTATCAGGGGGTCGGCATGACGTACGTCAATGATCGCTTTTACGAAGAGCTTGTCGCGAGCTTCAGCGACTGGCAGCGTCCGGAGCTCGAGGTCGCGGATGTCGCGACGCGCGATGAGTGCCGGCGGCTCCTCGAACGCGAGGCGCGGCTCCTGGACGAGGGGCGCTACGAGGACTGGCTCGCGCTCTACGCCGATGAGTGCGTCGTCTGGGTGCCGGCGGCCGAGCGGCCGGGAGATCCGCGGCGCGAGGTGAGCGTGTTCTTCGACGATCGGCAGCGCCTTGAGGACCGGATCTTTCGCCTTCGCACCGGGAAGGCGTGGTCGCAGGTGCCGCCGAGCCGCACGGTGCGCATGGTCAGCAATGTCGAAGTATTTCGCGCCGCAGAAAAGCTGATGGTGCGCTCCAACCTGCTGCTCGCGGAGCTCCGTGCCGGTGAAACCCGCCAGCTCGCCGCCTGGTGCGCGCACCGACTCGCGCATGGGAAAATCGAGGCGAAGCAGATAAATTTGCTCGAGCGCGACCAGAGCCTGCGCAATCCGAGCGTCCTGCTGTAGGAGGAGACATGTTCGTACGCAACGCCTGGTATGTCGCTGCCTGGGACCACGAGATCGGGCGCAACATGCTCCGGCGCATCATGCTCGATGAGCCGGTCGTGCTGTTCCGCACGGTCGACGGCAAGTGCGTCGCGCTCGAAGACCGCTGCTGCCACCGGCAAGCGCCGCTGTCCATGGGCAAGCTCGTCGGCAACATCGTGCAATGCCCCTATCACGGCCTGCAGTTCGATCCGTCCGGCAAGTGCGTGAAGATCCCGAGCCAGGACCGCATTCCGCCGACGGCGAAGGTGAAGGCCTATCCGCTCGTCGAGCGCAATCACTGGATCTGGCTCTGGATGGGCGATCCGGCGAAGGCGGACCCCGATCTCATCGAGGATTTCCACTGGCTGGACGACCCGAAGTGGGGCTTCGGCGGCAACTACCTGCACGTCGAGGCGAACTATCTACTCCTGGTGGAGAACCTGCTCGACACGACCCATCTGCCCTTTCTGCATCCGGAGAGCCTGGGAACGGACGCATTTGCGCGCTCCGAGCTCGAAGTGACGCGCGATGGCGACCGCATCCAGGTGGCGCGCTGGCTGATGGACAAGTCGCCGGCGCCCTTCCACAAGCAGATGGGCGATTTCCCCGACGGCATGAACGTCGACCGCTGGCAGATCGCGCATTTCGCGCCACCCTCCTTCGTCAAGCTCGACGTCGGCTCGGCACCGGCGGGCGCAGGCATGCGCACGGCGAACGACCGCGGCAGCCGGTGGATGAACATGTGGAACCTGAACGCGATCACACCCGAGACCGAGAAGACGGCGCACTATTTCTTCGCGCAGGCCTACAACTTCAAGCTCGACCAGAAGTGGATCTCGGACATGCTGCGCACGCAGATCAGGGACATCTTCCTCCAGGACATGACGATGGTGAAGGCGCAGCAGGAAAACATGGACCTCGGGCCTTCGCCGGTCGTGAACCTCGCCCAGGACAAGGCCTGGGTGGCGATGCGCCAGATCGTCGATCGCCTGGTGAAGGAGGAGCAGCAGCAGGCTAAAGCTGCCTAGCTCCCCGCTTCGCCTCAATGGAAGTTCAGGCCCCCATCGACGTTGATGGTCTGGCCGGTGATGAACGCGGCGTCCTCGGAGCATAGGAACACCACCGTGCCCTCGAGGTCCTGCGGCGCGGCGGCGCGCTTGATCGACTGCGCCCGGATCATCGCCTCGCGCTGCTCGGGCGTCACGGTCTCGCGCGGTACCTCGGTGTACACCGGGCCGGGCGTGATCGCGTTGACGTTGATGCCGAACTCGCCCAGCTCCTTCGCCATTGCCCGCGTCATCGCTACGACCGCACCTTTGCTCGCGACATAGTGCAGGTAGTTGGGGCGTCCCATGAACACGACCCC
>VBCM01000275.1 GCA_005883675.1 Betaproteobacteria bacterium | reverse complement strand
GCCAGCCGCCCCTCCGGCTGAAAGATCTCGCCGCCATGCGGCTCGGCATCGTCTCGGAAGTGCCCACGCCGTGGTATTGCCTGCGCGCCGACCTCGAGGACGCGGGCGTCGATACCGCCGCGATGCGCAGCGCCGGCCGCCTCGTCGACAACCTCACCATGCCGCAGCAGCTCGAGGCGCTCGCCGCGGGAAAGCTCGATGTCGTGCAGCTCTTCGAGCCCGATGCGAGCCGCGCGCTGGCGGATGGCAACGCGATTCTCTACGCCGCCAGCTCGCGCGGGGCCACCTGCTACACAGCCTTCATCACCTCGCGCGAAAGCGCCACGAAGCGGCGCGAGGAATTCGTCGCGCTGACGCGCGCCACGCAAACGGTGCTCGACTGGGTCGCCGACAACGGACCGGCCGAGCTCGCGCGCGTGACGGCGTCTTTCTTTCCCAGCGTGCCGCAGAACCTGCTGCGCGCGGCCTACGAGCGCTATCACCGCGCCGGCCTCTGGTCACGCACCACGGCGGTATCCAAGACCGGCTTCGAGCGCCTCGCCTATAGCCTGCACGACGGCGGATTCATCGCGCACCGCGCCACCTACGCGGAATGCGTCCAGGACTTCGGCAGGCGCACATGAAGAACGCGATCTGCTCCGGGTTGCTGCTCATCGCCTTCGCGGCATTCGCGGCCGACGACTATCCGGCCAAGCCGATCCAGATGATCGTGCCGTTCCCCGCCGGCGGGCCGGCCGACATCGTCGGCAGGCTGTATGCCCAGCACCTCGCCGCCGACGTCGGACAGCCGGTGGTCACGCTCAACCGCGACGGCGCGAGCGGCAGCATCGGCGCGGCCGCGGCCGCGCGCGCCGCGCCCGACGGCTACACGCTCGTCTTCGGCACCACGAGCACCATGGTGATCAACCCGCTAGTCATGAAGCAGGTGCCTTACGATTTCTGGAAGGACTTCACGCTCATCGGCTTGATCGCCAACGCGCCGCACATCCTCGCCGTGCGCGACGGCCTGCCGGCGAAGAGCGCTACCGAGCTGGTTGCCATGGCGAGGGCGAGCCCCGGCAAATACACCATCGCCTCCGCCGGGACCGGCACCATCGTGCAGATGGCGGCGGAGCTCTTCAAGCACGAGACCGGCGCCGATCTTCTCGTCGTGCCCTTCAAGGGCGGACAGCCGGCGACGCTCGCGCTCCTCTCGGGCGAGGTCGACATGATCGTCAACGACCTCACCGCGCTCAAATCCAACCTCGCGAGCGGCAACCTGCGCGCGCTCGCCGTGGCCCACACAAGCCGGTTGAAGCTCCTGCCCGACGTCCCGACCTTCGCCGAGCTCGGCATGCCCGGCGTGATCTCCAGCACCTGGTGGGGCATCGGCACGCCGGTGAAGACGCCCGAGGCCGTGCAGGCGCGGCTGCGCGCCGCCACCGCGAGAATCCTCGCCGACCCCGACTACGCCGCCCGCCTCGGCGCCATGGCGGTCGAGCCGATCGTCATGACGCCGGAGCAGGCAAGCGATTTTGTGGCTGCCGAAGTGCGCAAGTGGAAGGCGGTCGCCGCGGCGGCGAAGATCCAGGTGGAATGAAACAGGCGGCTAACTATCGAGGTGCTCTCAATAGAGAGCGCAGGTAATCCGGGCTGAGCGGCTGGCGGTCGGCAACGACGCCGAAGGGCGCGAGCGCGTCGTTCACGGCGCTCATGACCGCGCCGACGGCTCGGGGTGTGCATCGGGATCACCTCGAAGTTCGGCAGCTCGGTCGAGGTCGCGACGAGGTAGTCGGCGAGCGAGCCGGTGATGTTGTTGCCGTCCTCGTCATAGCGCATGTGCTCGAGCAGCGCGCCGGAGAGTCCCATGGCGATCGCGCCGTGCTGCTGGCCCTCGACGACGAGCGGATTCAGCACCTGGCCGCAGTCTTCCGCCACCACGTAGCGGTTGATCCGCAGCGCTCCAGTCTCGACATCGAGCTCCACTTCGCACGCATGGCAGGCATTGGAGTAGGTCATCGGCGGCGGATCGAAGCTACGCGAGAAGTCGAGGCCGGGCGCCATGCCCGCGGGCAGTGCGGTCGGGTCGAGGTAGGCAGTGCGCGCGATCTGCGCAAGCGTGATGTCGGTCTTGATGCGCTCGCCGAGGATCTCGCGCTCGACGCGCCCGTCGACCAGGTGCAGGCCCTCGGCCGAGTCGAAGCCGAGCATCCTGGCGGCGATGGCGAGCACCTTCTCATTGGCCTCGCGCGCCGCGAGGAAAATCGCCGTGCCGCCGGCGGTGCCGCCGCGCGCGCCGCGGCTCCCCATGCCGTAGGGCGCGACGTCGGTGTTGCCCATCTGCACGCACACCTGCGACGGCTCGACGCCGAGGCCGTCAGCCACCACCTGCGCGAAGGCGGTCTCATAGCCCTGCCCCGTTGCGCCCAGCCCCACGGAGGCGTTCACCGCGCCGCTCGGCTCGATGCGCAGCCACGCCGCCTCGTGCCCGGAGCCGGGGATGCCCGCCGCCTTGTAGAACTTCGAGCCGTAGGTCGTCGACTCGACGACCGAGCAGAAGCCGATGCCGAGATAGCGTCCCTGCTTGCGCGCCGACGCCTGTCGCGAACGAAACGCCTCGTAGTCCATCGCCTTCACCACGGCTTCGAGCGTCTCGCGCGGTGTGATGTCGGCGAGCACCTCGCCCGTCGGCATGGTGTAGGGCAGCTCGCGCGTCTCGACCATGTTCGCGCGGCGCACTTGCAGCGAATCGAGCCCGAGCTCGCGCGCGATCGCATCCATCGTGCCTTCGATAAGCCAGCTCGTGATCGCCATCGGCGCGCGCATCGGCCCGTTGCCGCACTTGTTGGTCAGCGCGACCTTCACCTCGAAGGCGTAGTCACGCACCTTGTAGGGCCCGGTGAGGATCATCGCCACGACGCGCGCGAGATAGTTCGCCGGGTAAAAGCAGTAGGCGCCGAAGTCCTCGAGGATCTCGAGCTCGAGGCCGAGCAGCTTCCCCTCCTGCGTCACCGCCGCGCGCGTGCGGCACCTGTCCTCGCGCGCGTGGCTCGCTGCCATCAGGTTCTCCATGCGGTCCTCGCGCCAACGCACCGGGCGCTTCAGCTGGCGGCTCGCCGCGCACACCGTCAGCTCCTCGCGGTAGAGGGCGATCTTCTGGCCGAAGCCGCCGCCGACGTCCGGCGAGACGATCGTCACCTGTGATTCGGATAGGCGCATGCGCGCCGCGACCTGCGAGCGAAATGGATGCGGGACCTGGTTGCCGATATGCACCGTGAGATGCTCGCGCCCCTCGTCCCACAGCGCGACGAGCCCGCGCGTCTCGATCGGCAGGTGCGTGAGCCGGCTCTGGTGGAACTCGCATTCGACCACCTTGTGCGCTTCGCGCTTCCGGGCGGCGAGGTCCCCCGTCGAGAAGCGCTGTACCGAAACGACATTCGAGGGCAGCGACTCGTCTACTTTCGGAGAATTTTCGGAAAAAGCCTGCGCGAGATTCGCCGCCGCAGGCAGCGGCTCGTAAACGACCTGCACGCGTTCGGCCGCGTCCTCGGCGAGATAGCGCGATTGCGCGATCACGCACGCCACGGGATCGCCGTGAAAGCGTACCTTGTCGATCGGCAGCGTGGTCATCTCGACCGGCAGCAGACCCTCGATCGGCGGCGCCATGCGCAGCGGCAGCGTCCACTGCGCGAGCTCCTTGCCGGTGTAGATCGCTACGACGCCGGGAGACTTGTTCGCCTCCTCCAGGTCGATGCTACTGATCCGCGCGTGCGGATGCGGCGAGCGCACGAAGCAGGCGTGCAAGGCGCCTGGGATCTCGATGTCGTCGACGTAGCGCCCGTGCCCGGTGAGCAGGCGCCGGTCTTCCTTGCGCAGGAGCGGCGCGCCGATGTGGCGCAGCTTAGGTCTTCGCGGCTGCATCGAGGATCGCTTTGACGATGTTGTGGTAGCCGGTGCAGCGGCAGAGGTTTCCTGCCAGCACTTCGCGCACCTCTGCTTCCGTCGGATGCGGGTTCTCCTTGAGATAAGCCTCGAAGGTCATGACGATGCCCGCGGTGC
>VBCM01000243.1 GCA_005883675.1 Betaproteobacteria bacterium | reverse complement strand
ATGCCGGTGCCGAACCACAGCGCGGCGAACGGCACCCAGGCGATCGGCGCGACGAAGCGCAGCGCATCGAAGAGTGGCGTGACGATCGCATCCAGCGTGCGGAACCAGCCCATCGCCAGGCCGAGCGGCACGCCGATCACCGCCGCGAGCGCAAAGCCGAGGCCGAAGCGGCCGAGGCTCGAGAGCAGATGCTGCTCCAGCGTGTAGCCGGCGAACGGAATTTGCAGCAGGCGCCAAAATTCCTCGGCCACGGCGAGCGGCGTCGGCAGGAACTGCGGCTGCACCAGGCCGCTGATCGCGATGAGCGTCCACAGGCCGAAGAAGGCGGCGAGGCCGAGGACTGAGAGGAGCTTCAGCTGCGCCATGGCATCGCCCGCTTTTCGATGAGGCCGAGCGCCCACGTCATCACGGCGCCGGCGAGGGCGACGAACAGCATGCCGACGAGGATCATCGCCGGGAAGAGATCGAGCGCGCTTTGCTGCAGCACATGCCCGAGGCCGGCGGTGGCGCCGATCAGCTCGCCCGCGACGAGCGTCGTCCAGCACGCCTGGAGCGAGAGGCGCAGCCCGGTGAAGATGAGCGGCGTCGCGCCCGGGATGAGCACCTCGCGGATCATCATCCAGCGAGTGGCGCCCAGCATGCGCGCCGCCTCGATGACGTGCCGCTCGAGCGAGCGCACGCCAGCGTAGCTGTTGATGACCGAGGGAACGAAGGCGGCGAACCAGATGACGAGCACCTTCGCCGCGTCGCCGAGGCCGAGCCACACGATCGCGAGCGGGATCCACGCAAGCGGCGGAATGGGCCGCACGAGGAGAAACG
The DNA here is from genome assembly GCA_005883675.1 of Betaproteobacteria bacterium. Taxonomy (GTDB): domain Bacteria; phylum Pseudomonadota; class Gammaproteobacteria; order Burkholderiales; family SG8-39; genus SCGC-AG-212-J23. The sequence continues at coordinate 8,647 of VBCM01000243.1, read as the reverse complement.
CGGGGTTCACCAGCGCTTCGGCGCGCCGGCTCCAGCCCATCGCGAGGCCGAGCGGCACGCCGGTAGCGATCGCTACCGCAAAGCCCATGAGCACGAGCTTCGAGCTATGCAGGATGGCGCGTCGGCGGGATGACCTCGGTCGCGGTGAGGAGCCACCACGCGCCGAGCACCGCCGCGACGGTGCCCAACGCGATGAGCGGGTCAGTCTTTGCCTCAGTCCTTCTTATTGGCAAAAGCCTTGAGCTTGGGATCGCGATCGACCATGCGCAGGTACTCGTCGGTGACGAAGCTCTTCGCCGCCGGCGCCTCGGGGAAGGTGCCGTTCGCGCGCATGAACTCGCCGATGCCGGTGAGCCACTTGTCGACCTCGGACTGCCCGCCGGAGCGGTCCATGATCTTTAGCTGCTGCGCGAGGTCGTACACCGGGCGCGTGTCGAACTCCTTGTTCATGGAAGTTTCGGAAATTGAGACGCCGCCCTGGTCGTAGAACTTGCGCATCATCGCGATCGCCTCCTTGCGGTGCGCCACCGCCCATTGCTGCGCGCGGATGTAGATCGCGAGGTACTTGGCGACGTTCTGCGGCTCCTGCTTGGCGAACTCGGCGCGCACGATGAGCGCGCCGGGCACGACGGCACCCGCGTCCTTGCCCGAGCAGATGAGCTTGCCCCCCGCCTTCTCCTCCAGCGTGTAGATGTTCGGCGCCCACAGGCCGCCGAGATCGGCGTTGCCCGAGGACATCGCCGAGATGATCTCCGCCTGGCCCATGCTCTTGATGCTGACGTCGGATTTCGCGAGGCCCCACTTGCGCAGGCAGGATTGCACCGCGTAGTCGCCGGTCGAGTTGGCGGTGAGCACGATCGCCTGGCCCTTGATGCTCGCCGGGTTGCGCATGAAGCCGTCCGCCTTGTCGCGCGTCGCCATCAGCGCGTTGCCGACCGACTCGTCGTTGGTGATGCCGATGGTGAGCAGCTGGTAGCGCGCCGCGCCGAGGATCGCCGGCACCGAGCCTGCGCCGCCGACGTCCCAGGACTTGGAGGCCGAGGCGGCGATCTGCGGCACGCCGGCCGGGAACGTGCTGTAGAGCGGCGTCAGATCGAGCTGCGCCCACCAGCCCTTTTCGCTCGCGATGTAATAGGGCAGCGACCAGTAGAGCGCCGGCTGGTAGCTGACCTTGATCTGCTGCTGCGCAAGCGCGCCGCCCGCGACGAGCGCCAGCGCCCAGATGATGATCCTCATGCGTGCTCCCTCCTCTCCTGTTGGACCTGCTGCTCGCGCAACAGTCGCCAGATGCGCGACTTGAGTTCCACGAACGACGAGCGCTCCATCACCTCTTCCACGCGCGTGAGCGTCTCCCAGCCGCCGCTCTTTCTCACCGGCGCCACATCGACGATCTCGGCGATGCGGCCCGGCCGGCGCGTCATCACCACCACGCGGTCGGCAAGGTACACCGCTTCCTCTACCGCGTGGGTAATGAAGAGCACCGTGCGCGGATTGCGGCGGGCGATCTTGATGAGCTCCTCCTGCATGAGCGTGCGCGTCTGCGCGTCCAGCGCGCCGAACGGCTCGTCCATCAGCAGCACGTCGGGGTTCATCACGTAGCAGCGGGCGATCGCGACGCGCTGCTGCATGCCCCCCGAGAGCTCGTGCGGATATGCAGACTCATAGCCCTGCAGCCCCATCAGCTCGAGCTGCTGCGCGATGCGCGCGCGCCGCTCGTATTGCGGCACGCCCTGGCTGCGCAGGCCGAACTCGATGTTGTCGTGCACCGTCTTCCACGGAAAGAGCGCGAACTGCTGGAACACCACCGCGCGCTGCGGGCCGGGCTCGGTCACCGGTTTTCCCCCAACGCGAACGGCGCCAGCGGTGGGGAAATCCAGTCCCGCCGCCATGCGCAGGCACGTGGTCTTGCCGCAGCCCGACGGCCCGACGAGCGCGACGAACTCGCGCTCGCGCACTTCGAAGGAGACGTTGTCCACGGCCAGCGTGTCGCGCCCGTCGCGCTTGAACGCGCGCGATACGCCATCAAAGACGATGTCGCTCATGAATAATTAGGGACAGTCCCTATTTTTCTCATTGCCGATGGCAGCCGGTCAACTGCCGGGCCGAAGTCAGGCGATAAAACCGATGCGGCGCTTGGGGCTCGCGCGCCGCGCGTCGTCTTCTGCGATAAGGCGCTTGATGGCGCCGAACACCACCGCGAACTGCTCGTCGTATTTCTTTTCCATTGCCTCGATCTTGCGGGCGAGCTCACGGTTCGAATCCATCAGCCGGCGAAGCTCGACGAACGTGCGCATGATGGCGATGTTCACCTCCACCGCGCACGGCGAACGCAGCACACTCGACAGCATTGCCACGCCTTGTTCCGTGAATGCATAAGGCGGTGCGACGAGCTTGCGTCGGGATGATGTCACAATTTGTGACATCATCGCGCCGGGTGGCGATGCGGCTGCCATCTGCGAGCGCATGGCGCTCCATTCGTCCGCAGTCAGGCGGAACATGAAGTCCGCGGGAAAGCGTTGCTGATTGCGCTTCACCGCCTGGTTGAGTGCCGCAGTCGAAACGCCATAAAGAACCGCAAGGTCTGCATCGAAGAGCACGCGTTCTCCGCGAACGGCGTGCACCAACCGGGCGATGGTCTCCGTCTTTGGCGCTTGCATGGCCCTCCCCTCAGGCCATTAACGGATAACCGCCTGTTCCGTTTACCGCATGGCGCCTCGGCGAGACGCCGATCGATACGGCCTCCCTATCAGTTGCACATCGCCTTCGCCTGCGCGATCTGCTGGCGCATCATCTTCTCGCACTGCTCGCGGTTCGCGCCCGCGCCGGCGCACCGCTGCGCGGGATCCATGTTCGCCATGGAGGCCTGGATCTTCTTGCACTGCTCGCTATTCTTGTCGAAGCTCATCGCCGCCTGGCCTTCGCGGCAGGGACCGAGGTGCGTGTAGCGCATCTTCATGTTCATCGGATGCTCGCCGGTGCTCTTGATATCGGCGAGCACGGACTTCGAGCCTTCGCGCTTCATAGTGGTGACGACCGTGCGCTTCGGGCAGGCGGTTTCCATGACCGCCTCGTCCGAGCCGTCCTTGAGCAGGCGCTGCGTGCACTTGTCCTTGCTCTTGGCGGCGGCCTGGTGCTCCTTAGCCTGCTTCATGAGGTTGTCGGTGCACATGGTCATGGCCGGCATCTTCTGGCCGGGCTTCGCCTCCGAGTGCTCGAGGATGTCCACCTTCCACTGGCCCTTGTCCATGCCCTTCAGCATGCGCGGCATGGGAAAGTCCTCGGCGGCGACGGCGACGGCGAACGGAAGCGCGCAAACGGCGGCAATGATGATTCGCATGGCTCCTCCCCCCTGTGGGAAAGCGCCAGCCTAGCAGGGAAACAGGGACCGTCCCTATTTTTCCCCGCGGTCGAACTTCTCCTCGGGGAAGTATTTGCCGAGCCGCTCGTCCGCGGTGCGCGCATGCGCCTCCATGCCCTCGAGGCGCGAGATGCGCGCAGCGAGCGGCGCGAGGTCGCGGTTCGCCTCGCGCGACATGCGCTGCCAGGTGAGCACCTTGAGGAACTTGTGCACCGAGAGCCCGCCCGAGTAGCGCGCCGCGCCCTTGGTCGGCAGGATGTGGTTCGGGCCGGACGCCTTGTCGCCGAATGCGACGGTGGTTTCCTCGCCGAGGAAGAGCGAGCCGTAGTTCGTGAGATGCCCGAGCCACCAGTCGAGCTCGCGCGCCTGCACCTCGAGATGCTCGGGCGCGTAGCGGTCCGAGAGCTCGACCGCCTCCTCGCGCGTCTCGCAGACCACGACCTCGCCATGATCGCGCCACGCCGCGCCGGCGCCTTCGCGCGCAAACGGCGGCAGCGCTTCGATCAGCGCCGGGACGCGACGCATGACTTCGGTGCCGAATTTTTCATCCAGGGTAATCAACCACGCCGGCGACTCCGGCCCGTGCTCCGCCTGCCCGACGAGGTCGGCGGCGACGATCGCCGGATCGGCGGAATCGTCCGCGATGATGCCGATCTCCGTTGGGCCGGCGAGCACATCGATGCCGATGCGGCCGAAGAGCGCGCGCTTCGCCTCCGCCACGTACTTGTTCCCCGGCCCGACGACGATGTCGGCGCTCTTGCCGGTGAAGAGGCCGAGCGCGAGCGCCGCGATCGCCTGCACGCCGCCGAGCGTCAGCATCACGTCGGCGCCCGCGACCTTCATTGCGTAGAGCACGTACGGATGGATGCCCTCGCCCTTGTACGGCGTCGAGGCGGCGACCACCGTCTTCACGCCTGCGGCCTTGGCCGTGGCGATGCTCATGTAGGCCGAGGCGATGTGCGCATAGCGCCCCGTCGGCACATAACAGCCCGCCACGTTCACCGGCACGAGCTTCTGCCCGGCGACCAAGCCCTCCACTATCTCGCTCTCGAACTCGCGGATAGATTGCCGCTGCGCCAGCGCAAAGCGGAACACGTGCTCGGTAGCGACCTCGATGTCCTGCTTGACTCCCGCCGGCACATCGCGGGTGCGGCGCTCCATCTCCTTCGGCGTGACGACGATCTCGCCCGTCCAGCCGTCGAGCTTGCGCGCGTATTCGCGCACCGCCGCTTCGCCGCGCCGCTCGATCTCGGCGAGCATCCGGGCGACGACGCGCCGCGCTTCCGCGGTGTCGACCACCGTGGTGTCGGCCGCTTGCTTGAGGTAGGTGGGCATCGCGCGCGAGCGTAACACCGGCGTGCGCAAGCGGCGCGAAACAAAAAAAGCCCGGAACCGGCCGCTCCGGTTCCGGGCTTGCCACGACCACCTAGTTCGTCTTGCCGACGAACCAGTCCAACAAATTAGAAGTTCATGCGCTGCACGCGCGGGGCGGCGCGGAGCTACCGAGCTGCGCGAGCGCTGCGCGCGGCGCGATAGCGCCGAGAATGATCAGTGCTACGAGGCCGAACGTGTAAACGAGTCGCCGTGCCTGGTCCATAGCCGCGGTTCAAACTTGATTTAAGAGATGGATAAGCTGCGCCGCGACGAGCGCTTCTTCAATGACTCCGAGGCGCTAAAGTAGCGAACTAACTACATGGCGCCGCAAAAGAATTCGAGCCGCGCCAGCGCGCCGTTGGACTTTCCCCGACAGCCAAGCTGCGAATAAGCCGGCCGCGGCCCTTCGAAGCGCGTATGGAAGGCCGAAATCTGTACTAAGTACGAAATAACTATTACGTACTAAGTACGGCCCTCACCCGGCTAAGAGTTCGGGCTCCGTCCCTGAATTAGTTTCTACCTCAGAGCAGCCTTATAGCGCTTCGCTGCGAGCTTCAGCGCTTTCGTGTGCCGCGCCAGCTCGACTCTCGCCCGCTTGTTGAATCTGGCGAGCTTCAGTTTGGCCTTGGCCAGGTTCTTCTTCGCCTTCACCCTGCGCTTCATCGCGTTGGACCGCTTGGCCATGCTTATTCTCCTTTTTAGTTATGCTGCGACGGCATCGTATCAATCTTCCGCGGCAGGCGCTGGCGAACAAGCCGCTCGGGCTCGAGCATCGCAGACCCGCCGTGACGGCCTTACCCGCCGCGGCCTCCGGCTAGGCCCTTCCGGTGCGCATCGGCTTTGGCGCTCGCGCGGCATCGGGACCCCCGATGCGCTCGTATTCGGAGATGACCTGCGCGCCGAACAGGAGCAGCGTCGCGCCGATCTCGAGCGAGAGCAGCACCGCGATCGCCGTGGTGAGAGAGCCGTACACCACGTTGATCTGCGAGAGCCGCGCGAAATACCACAGGAGGAAGTGCCGCGTGATCTCCCAGAGGAGCGCCGCGACCGCGCCGCCGATGAGCGCGTGGCGAAACGACAGCCGCCCGACCGGCATCACCAGGTACACCGAGCTGATGATGAGGATCTCGCCGGCGAGGCCGAGCAGGTAGAGCGCCACGCCGGAGAAAGGGTCGAGCGACCAGGAGCGGCCGAGAAAATCGATGCTGTGCGTGCCAAGCGCCTCGAGCCCGCCGGCGGCGAGCGCGGCGATCAGGACCCCGGTGCCGAGGAACAGGATGTAGCAATACGGCAGGATCGCCGAGACGAGGAAATGCCGCCGGCGCACCGCGACGCGGTGATAGAAGATGATGGAGATCGCATTCTCGAGCACGGTGAACGCGAGCGAGCTGAAGAAGATCAGCGTGCCGAGGAGCACCCAGCCCAGCACCTCCTGATGCTCGATGAAGCGCGCGAGCTCCGCGACCACCGGCGGCGCCTGGCCGGGGAAGAGCCAGCCGAGATAGCGCTCCAGCGTATCGAGGAGCAGCGCGTGCTCGAGCCAGTGCGACAGCACGATCACGACAAGAATGAGAAGCGGCACGATCGAAAGGAGCGCGTAGTACGCCACCGCGCCCGCGAGCAGCAGCCCCTGATTCGCGCGGAACGCCTTGAGGCTGCGCAATGCGAAGGCGCCGGGACTCTTCAGCACCTCCGATAGCGCGTCCGCCATGGCGTCATTTTGCCGCTAGACTGCCGTCCCACCATCCCCGGGAGGCTCCATGAAACGTCCAGTCCTCGCGCTCGCGGCTGCAGCGGCCGTGTCGCTCGCGTCCGTCGCGCACGCCGCCGACCTCGTCGTCATCGCCTCGAACGGCGTCAAGGGCGCGCTCGAAGAGCTGGCGCCGCACTACGAGCATGCAAGCGGCAACAAGCTTTCGTTCAAGTGGGGCGTCGCCGCGGTGCTCAAGCGAGACATCGAAGCCGGCGCGCCGTTCGACCTCGCCATCCTCACGAACGCCATCGTCGCCGACCTCGTGAAGCAGGGGAAAATCGCCGCCGGCTCGGAGACGCCGATCGCCCGCTCCGGCGTCGGCCTCATGGTGCGCAAAGGCGCGCCAAAGCCGGATCTCAGCTCGCCCGAAGCGCTGAAGCGCGCCGTGCTCTCGGCGAAATCGCTCACCTGGGCGAAGGAAGGCGCAAGCGGCATTTCGTTCCTGAACGCCCTTGAAAAGCTCGGCATCGCCGACGACGCAAAGCGCAAGGCCGACCTCGCCGCCGACGGCGCCACGGCGGCGCAGAAAGTGGCGAGCGGCCAGGTCGACCTCGGCGCGCTGCTCATCAACGAGATCATGGCGCAGCCCGGCGTCGAGGTCGCCGGCCCGCTGCCCGCGGAGCTGCAGACCTACACCGCGTTCTCGAGCGGCGTAGCGACAGCGTCGAAGAACGCCGCGGCGGCGAAAGCGCTCGTCGACCACCTCAGGAGCCCCGACGCTCGCGCGGCGTTCAAGGCGAAGGGCCAGGAGCCGGGCTGAGCGAGCGCCGGCGACGGTTGTCGCCCCCGCGAAAGCGGGGGTCCAGTTCTTTCTAAAAGCCTGGGTTCCCGCTTGCGCGGGAACGACGACTGGAAATGGCGGGAACGATGGCCGCGCCCGGGTCACAACGCCGAAGGGCGCCACGAGCCCGCCCTTCTTTTTCGGTCGCCGCTTCGCAGCGCTATGCGCCCCAGCGCACAGTCGCCGCTAACTTCAGCTGCCATACTTAGCAGTTGCGCCATGGCTTCCCGCTCCATACCGAAAACCGCCCCGAGACGCTGCCGCGTGCTCTACGTCGAGGATGACGCAGAGAGCCTCGCGCTTGTCGAGGAGCTCATCGCCGGCCGCAAGGACCTGGTGCTGCTCCGCGCGGCGGACATCGAGCTCGCCATGAAGGTGGCTCGCCGCGAGCGGCCGGAAGTGATCATGGTCAACGTCGATCTCGCCGCGCTCGGCAGCGTCCCGCTCATGAAGATCCTGCGCGCCGACCCGGCAACGCAGGTGACGCCGGTCCTCGCCCTGGGCGCCGACGCCTCGCCGAAAGCGGCCGTCAAGAGCCTCGAGGCGGGATTCTTCCTTTACCTCGCGAGGCCCCCGCAGGCCGGGCCCCTGCTGGAGGCGCTCGAGTACGCGCTCGAATTCGGCGCGCTCGAGCGCGCCGAACAATCACTCAAGGAGTCACTATGACAACGCCGTTCGACAAACCGATGGAGCAATCCTCGGGCATGAAGTTCGCCGATATGACCCGTTCGCAGAAGTGGATCTGGGTCACGAAGCTCGTCATCTGCATCATCACGTTCGGATTCGTCTTCCCTGGCGTCCAGTCGGACTGTCCGCAAAGAGAACCGCACCATGAGACACACCACGCGCCACCGCAACAACCGCATGCGCCTGCAAAAAAACAAGAAGCGGCTGGCGCAGCAGGCCAAGCAGGCGAAAAAGGCAGCGCGCCGCGCCAAGTCCGCGCCGTCCAGCCCAAGCCAAGCTGCCTAAGGAGTCGCGGTGCCCAAAGGGGAGCAACGCAGCAACCGCGAGAAGAAGAAGCCCAAGCAGCCGCCCAAGCCCGTCGCGCCGCCCGTGCCCGGAATGCCGCGCCCGAGTCCCTGGAAAAAGTGACGCCGGGCCTTCCGTACTGGCCAAATGGCGCTCCACCGGCATTGAGCTGCGCACGCAAGCGCCATCAACTGCTTAATCAGTCGTCATAGTCGTCGCCGTGGTTTTGCCCGGGTTCGGGTTCCGTCCCCGAATTAGCTTCTACCTCAGAGCCGTGCCCGAGAGTCTCTTACCGGTGCGCGCTACGACGCCGCGAACACGCGCCATTCGCCGGGAACCCCTTTCAGTCGATACGTGCCGCGGTCCTCGAACCGAAATCCGGAACCTACCGTGAGGTCGCGCACGGTCG
>VBCM01000242.1 GCA_005883675.1 Betaproteobacteria bacterium | reverse complement strand
CCGCGCGACGATGTCGGTCGAGCTGCCGGCGGCGTAGCCGACGATGACCCGCACCGGCTTCGCCGGGTACTGCGCATTCGCTATCGACGCCGCGAATAGCGCGGCGAGTGCAAGCAGTCGCATGATCACCTCATCGAATACATTTTCTTGCCGGCCACCGGCATCTCGGCGGTCACGATCTCGCCGTTCGCCGAGTCGGTGACGTAGAGCGTGCTTCCCTTGAATGCGATGTTCGTCATCAGCCGGTGCTCCTTGCCCGCGTGGACAAGGTGCGTGGGGAGGCAGTTGTTATCGAAGCGCCAGATGCCGACGCCGAGATGGCACACCACGAGCCCGTCCTCGTCGTCAGTCTCGATGCCGTCCGGCCCGGCATGGCCGCCCGAGAGCTGGATGGCGACGCCGGTCTTCGACGGCGTGCCGCCAGCCATGAGGGGCAGGCGCCAAATCTGCTGCGAGCGCGTGATGGCGACGTACACCTGCGTGTTTTTCTTGTTCAGCGTGATTCCATTCGGCGAGGGCGCATTCGCCACGAGCTTCTGCAGCTCGCCCTCATTTTTCCCGGGGCCCCGCAGCCGCCACACCCGGCCGGTGGGATCGGCGATGCCGCTCTGCCCCTGATCGGTGAAGTACAGATCGCCGTTGTCGGCGAAGTGCAGGTCGTTCAGCCCCTTGAAGCTCTCGCTGAACGCGCTGCCGAGTACCTCCTCCACCTTGCCGCGCCGCGTATCGAGCGTAAGCAATCCGCGCCGGTAGTCGGCGATGAAGGCGCGGCCGTCGCGATGGAACTTGAGTCCGTTCGGCCAGCCGTCGTACTGCACCGCAAGATCCCAACCGCCCTTGGCGTCGATGCGGAAAATCCGGCCGTTCGGGATGTCCACGCACCACAGGTTCCCCTGCCGGTCAAAGGACGGGCCCTCGAGGAAGCTGTCGAGCGCCGCGCCCTGGCGGTTGGGGATTGACCAGGCGCTGCGGCGCTTGCGGCGGAGCTTCGCGGGCAGCGAGGTGAAGCGCTGCACCTCGATCTTCTTCACCGGTTGGAAGGGGTTCAGCATGGAATGCGGCGCAGAATAAAGGTGTTCACCCTCGACCCACAAGGAGACTCCATGAAACCGCTCGCTTTCCTGCTGCTTGCCCTCGCCTGCGCGACGGCGGCGGCGCAGACCAACGTCCGCGTACGCGGCACGATCAGCGCGCTCAACGGCGACGTGCTCAACGTGAAATCGCGCGACGGGCGCGACATCCAGCTGCACCTCCTGCCGGATACCCAGGTGGTGACGGCGAAGAAGACCACGCTCGCCGAGATGGGCCCGAGCGCCTATGTCGGCGTGACTTCGGTGAAGGGTCCCGACGGCCGCATGGTGGCGAAGGAAGTGCATTCCATCGGGCCGCAGGTGCCGCAGATGCACGGCCCGTGGGACTCGACGCCAAACTCGACGATGACCAACGCCAACATCACGAGCACCGCGCAAACGAGCGGTGGTAATGAGATCACGCTCAAGTACAAGGACGGCGAGCAGAAGATCCTGGTCACGCCCGAGACGGAGATCGTGACCTTCGTTCCCGGCACCCGGCGTCAAGCCGCCGCAGTAATGATTGGGGTCAGGTCTTGAATTGCAGCGCCCGGATGCGCCAATTCAAGACCTGACGCCGGCTGTTTTCCCCGCATTAGTTCCCGCGATGCGGCCGAACACCGCACCGTTGGTGAGGCCCGAGCCGCCGGGATAGTTGAACCAGAAGATGCCGCCGACGAGCTCGCCGGCGGCAAAGAGGCCCGGGATCGTCTCGCCGTCGGAGCTCAACACCTGCGCATCGGTGTTGATTTTCACCCCGCCGAACGTAAACGTGATACCGCAGGTCACCGCGTACGCTTCGAAGGGCGGCGTATCGATGGTGTTCGCCCAGTTGGACTTCGGGATCGCGAGCCCGCGGGTGCCGCGGCCGTCCTTCTCGTTTGGATTGAACGGCACGTCGGTGCGCACCGCGCGGTTATAGGCCTCGATCTCGGCGAGCGTGGCTTTGCCGTCGGTGTCTTCGAGCTGGGAGGAAAGCTCGGCGAGCGTGTTCGCCGTGCGCTTGGTGACCTGCCGGATCTTGTACTCGTCGCGCAGGAGATGCCGCACCTTGCCGTCGAAGATCTGCCAGGCGAACTGCCCCGGCTGCTGCAGGATCACGCGCCCGTACTTGGCATACGTGTAATTGCGGAAATCCGCGCCCTCGTCGACGAAGCGCTTGCCTAGCGCGTTGATGTAGATGCCCCACGGGTACGAGTGCTTCTGGAACTGGTCGCCGACCGCGAGGTCGCCGGTCTCGGGCGCATTGCGTTCCCACGCCACCGCATGGCAGCCGGACCAGTTGCCGGTGGCTGCCGCACCGGCGTCGAGGGCCATGCGGATGCCGTCGCCGGTGTTGAACCGCGTGCCGCGTACTTTCGCGAGCTCCCAGCCCGGCCCGAGGTAGCGCGTACGCCACTCGGTGTTCGCTTGGAAGCCACCGGCGGCGAGCACCACCGCCTTGCTCGGAACGCGCTCGCTCTTGCCCTGGTGGCGCACCACGACGCCATGAACGCCCGCGTCGTCGGCGATGAGCGAGAGCGCGCGAGCGCGGTACCAGATATCGACGCCGCGCTTCTTCGCCGACTGCGTGAGCGCTTCGACGAGGCCCGGCCCGCCGCCGACCGCTTCGAGCGTGAGCCCGCCCCAGAACTTGAAGCGGCCCTCGACCTTGAACGCCTGCCGGCCCCACGCAGCAGTGAAGCGCACGCCTTTCGACTTCATCCAGAGCGCCGTGTCGAGGCTGCGCGTCACCAAGAGCTCGGTGAGGTCGGGATCGCAGCGGTACTCGGTGACGCTCGCCATGTCGTCCAGGAACTGCGCTTCGGTGTACGTGCCGAAGTCGGTCTGGGCGAGGAGCTCGGGCGAGAGATCGTCGATCAGGCGCTGCATGTCCTGCGCGCCGTCATAGGCGATGCGCAGAAGCCCTGCGGTGAAGCGCGAGTTGCCGCCCGACTCCTCCTCCGGCGCGCGCTCGAGGACGAGCACCTTGTCGCAGTGCTCGCGCGCGGCGAGCGCCGCGCAGAGCGCCGCGTTGCCGCCGCCGACGACGATGACGTCGTACATCAGTCCGCCTTGACGTGCGCTCGCTCGATCACTTCTTTCCAGCGCGCCTGCTCTTTGGCGATGAACTCCGCATATTCCTGCGGCGACGAGCCGACCGCTTCGGCGTCTTCCGCCGCGAAGCGTTGCAGCAGCGCCGGCGTCTTCGCTCCTTTTGCCGCCTCATCGGCGAGGCGCTTGATGATTGCCGGCGGCGTCTTCGCCGGCGCGTTGAGGCCATACCACTGGCTCGTCTCGAAGCCGGGATAGCCCTGCTCGGCGACGGTAGCCACATCGGGCATCGAAGGAAGGCGCTTTGGCGTGCCCACGGCGATGACGCGGAGCTTCCCGCTCTTCACATGCGGCATGAGCGGCGGCGTGCCGGCGGAAGTCGCTTGCGTGCGGCCGGCGACGAGGTCGATGAGGTTCGGCCCGGTGCCCTTGTATGGCACGTGCTGGATGTCGACGCCGGTGACGAGCTTGAGGTACTCCATCGCGAGATGCCCGGCGCTGCCGTTGCCCGCCGAGCCGTAGTTGAGCTTCCCCGGCTCGCGCTTGGCGAGCGCCACGAATTCGCGCAGGTTCTTCGCCGGCACGCTTTCGTGCACCACGAAGATGTTCGGCACCTTGGCAAGGAGCGACACCGCGGCGAAGTCGCGGTTCACGTCGTAGCCCAGGTTCTTCTCGATGAAGGGCGTCATCGCCAGGCTGCCGACGTGGCCGATGATCAGCGTGTAGCCGTCGGGCTCCGCATGCGCCACGTCCGCCATCGCCACGTTGCCGCCGCCTCCGCCCTTGTTCTCGATGTACATCTCCTGGCCGAGTGCCTTCGACATCTCGGCGGCGAAGCTGCGCGCGACGATCGAGCTCGAGCCGCCCGGCGCGAACGGCACCACCAGCCGAATCGGCTTCGTGGGATAGCTTTGCGCAGCCGCGGCGCCGGCCACAGCCGCGAGGATGAGCGCGAGCGCCTTCATTGGTAGAGGCCCTGCTGCTCGAGCCAGCGCTGGATGAGCGCCGCCACCTCGAGGTTGTTCCTGTCCATCATCAGCATGTGCGAGTTGCCGCGGATGCCGGCCTGCGGCAGATCGACCAGCTCCACCTTGCCGCCCGCCGCGCGCATCGCCTCGCCGAAGGCGACGCCGTTCTTGCGGATCTGCGGCCAGCGCGCGTCCTTCTCGATGTTGTCGCCGTAGACGAAGAGCGTCGGGATCGCCTTCAGCCGGTCCACCTGCCGCGGATCGCCCTGGCCGGCGGGCTCGACGGCGATCAGCGCCTTCACCTTCTCCGGCCGCGCCTGCGCCACCCTGAAGCCGAACTGGCCCGCCTGCGAATGGAAAAGCAGCACGCAGGGGCAGACGCGATCGACGAGCGCGGTGTAGGCGGCGATGATTGCCTCATCGGTCGTCGTCCAGCGTGGCACGACCTGGCGCATGAAGTTGTCGTACGCCTGCACTGGAAACTGGCTCCCCGCCATGCGGAAGCGCCCGTACGGATCGGCCTTCGGCAGGAAGATCGGCTCGCTCTTGAAGATGTCCGGGTACATCGCCCAGCCGGCGCGGCCGCGCTCGACCGCGTCCGAGTTGTAGACGTCCCAGCCGCGCTTCACGAACCAGTTGAGCCAGCCTTCGCGCCCGTCGGGCGTGCTCTCGTACGTGACGCCCGTGAGGCCGCCGCCGTGCCACATGAGGAGCGGCACTGCGCCGCGGCGGTTGGCGGGCAGGAAGTACTGGACGTACATCGCCTCGGCGACGTAGGTGCCGTTCGGATCGATCTTCGCCGGCACGCCACCCGGCGTGAAGACCACTTCCTTCACCGGCTTGCCGGAGATCGTCACCTCGCGGCCGCCGACATGGAACGAGCCCATGTCGCGCAGCGCGAGCGGCGCCGAGCTGCATCCCGCGACCAAAAGGCAAAGTGCGAGCCGCGCGTTCATGCGGCGGCGAAGCCGTAGAGGCGCGCGGGATTGTCGACGAGGATCGCCCTGCGGATCGCCGCCTCCGGCGCCCAGACGGGCAACTGGTTGAGCAGCCGTCCATCGTCGATCTGAGAATACGGCCGCACGTCCATTGCGCCGTAGCCCGGCAGCGGATCGGAGTTCGGATGCGGCCAGTCGGTGCCCCACAGGATGCGCTGGGGATTGGCCGCGATCAGCGCTCGCGCGATCGGGGCGGCGTCCGGAAAATCGGGCGCTTGCTTCGAGATGCGATAGGCGCCCGAGATTTTCACGTACGCCTTGCCCGAGCGCACGAGCTCCGTGAGATCGGCGAAGCCCGGCTGCTCGGTGCCAAGCGCGGCCTGGGCGCGGCCGAAATGGTCGAACACCACGGGCACCGGAGAGGCGAGCACGAGATCCTTGATCGCGCTGACTACGTCGAGCGTGGTGTACATCTGCACGTGCCAGCCGCGCGACTTGATGCGCTCGGCGGCGTCCTGGAAGCGCTGGCGCGCCGCCGCCGGATCCGCCGTCTTGCCGCCGGTGGCGAGGTTGATGCGAATGCCGCGGATCCCGGCGCGTGCCATGGCGTCGAGCTCGGTATCGGGCGTGCTTCCGTCGATGACCGCCACGCCGCGCGCATCCGCGCCACGCGCCTTCATGCCCCAGAGCGTGGCGGCGTTGTTCGTGCCATAGACGCTCGGCGTGACGATCACCACGCGCTGCATGCGTAGCGCACGATGGAGTTCGGCCATCTCCTCTGGCATCGCCGGCTCGGGCGTATAGATCCGGCTCGGCGACATGGGAAATTCGCGCATGTCGCCGTGGATGTGCGTGTGGCAATCGCAGGCGAGCGGCGGCACGTCGAAATTCACCGGCGTCGCCGGTTGCGAAGCCTTGGCGAGCGCGAGGCGCGGGGCGAAGGTGGAGGCGACGGCAGCAAGCAGCAACTGGCGTCTCGTGGGCATGCGTGCTCCTTAGAACTGGTAACGGCGCAGACCGCCATCAACCGGCATGACAGCGCCGGTGATATAGCGCGCGCGCAATGAAGCAAGGAAGCAGACCAGGTTGGCGACGTCCTCGGGCTGCCCGTACTCGCCCACCGGGATGTCCTCGCGGCTTTCGCGCTCGCGGAATTCCGGCGGGTAGTTGCGCAGGATCTGCTCGGAAATGATGCGACCGGGCGGGACGCAGTTGACCGTGATGCCGTGTCTACCGACGTCGCGCGACAGGCCCTTGGCCCACGAATGTACCGCCGCCTTGGCGGCGAAGGCGCCGTTCAGCCCCTCGGGCTCGGACTTGCCGGTGATGTTGATGATGCGGCCCCATCCTCGCTCGATCATCTGCGGCAGCAGGCGATGCGTGAGCTCGCGATGGCGGCGGAAGTTGAGCGTCAGTGCTTCCTCCCATTGCTCGTTGGTCGACTCCAGCGTGAAGCTGCGGCTGCCGCCGGCGTTGTTGACGAGGATGTCGATGTGACCGAGGCCGGCGAGCGCGGCCTCGGCGATGCGCGCCGGCGCCTCGGGCGCGAGGAAGTCCTGCTCGATGATGACGAGCTTGCCCGTCTCGCGCTGCAATTCTTCCAGGAGGTTGCGCCGCCGTGCGGCGACGGCGAGCTTGACGCCTTCCTTGGCAAAAGCGAGCGCGATCGCGCGGCCGATGCCCATGCTCGCGCCCGTGACGAGCGCGCATTTGCCGGCGATGCCGAGCTCCATCAGTGCTTGAACTCGATGATGTGCAGCCCGGTGTTGGCGCGGTCGACGGCGTAGATGTAGCCGCGGTCGTCGACCTCGAGGTTGTTGGTCTGGATCGCCACCTTGCAGCGCTCGGCGCCGGAGGCGTCCTTGACGCAGCGCTTGTCGGTCTTGTCGGTGGTCGCGGGGATGTAGTAGCCCGCCTCGCGCGGGTGATAGGGGTCGGAGATGTCGAGCGCGCGCACGCCGGCGTTGAACCAGGCGACGAAGACGTAATGGCCGGCGTACATCGGCGGCTGGTTCTCGTTCGAGGAATGCGAGCCGAAGCGCCCGCCGCGCGAGCAGAAATTGCCACTCGATTCGGGCACCGTGTAGGTGGCGATGCTGACTGGCGTTCTTTCGTCGGTCGCATCGACGATCCACACCATCTGCCGCGGCTCGGTGCATTCGTTGGCGAGCGATTCGTCCACCACGACGACGATGTCGCGCTTGCCGCCGTCCTTGTCCTTGGCGAACTCCGCGACCTGGATGCCGGGCACGGGAAGCGTGGTATGCGCGCCGTTGTTCGCGTTGAGGTCCATGCGACCGACCTGCGGCGCGAGCAGATTCGCGGGGGTCGGCTCGGGCGGCCCGGAGATGAGCTTCTGCCGGTCGACGATTTGCAGCACGCCTGACTTGTTGGTGCCGTAGCCGAAGTAGATGCGGTTGCCCTTGGGGCCGGTGGAGATCATGCCGTGGAGCTCGGTCGGCGCCGCGCCGGTGGCGCCCGGCTGCTGGCCGACGAGGCCGAAGTTGCGGATGAAGCGCGGGTGCGCCGGATCGGAAAGGTCGAAGACCTGGGTCATGCGCCGCACGCGCCAGTCGGGCAGGCCGGAGACGAGGTAGGCGATGCCGCTATCGCATTCCCACCAGCTCTTGTGCGTGTCCTTGAGCTTGTCGACCACAACCGCGAGGCGCGTTGGCTTTTCCGGCGTGGTGACGTCCCAGAGCTCGTGCGCCTGGTTGCCGAAATTGCGCAGCATGTAGACCTTGCTCTTGTCGCCCTTGGGCAGCTCCGAGCCGTTGCAGACGCGCACCATCTGTGCACCGCCGCTTTCCGCCTGGCCCGGCTCGCCGGGAATGTGGGCGAGGAATCGCGGCTTGCGCGGATCGGTGACGTCGACGATGGAGGTGCCGTTGTCCTCCTCGCGCCCAGTGAGCGTGTTCAGCGCCTTGCCGCCGTGGTGGCCAACGTAGGCGATCCAGCGCCCGCGGCTCTCCTTGACGTAGGGCTGGTAGGCACTGCGGCCTTGCAGGTCGTCGTGGCCGGCAAGCGCCATGTTCGAGGCGCTCGAGCCGTGCTGGGCGAGTGCCAGGGGCGAGGCGGCGAGCACGGCAGCACTCAGAACATAGCAGGCGGTCTTCATCGAGCCTCCTCCTCCGGTGGTCGCGAAGGACGGCAATCGTACCCGAAGCACGACACGGCATGGCTTTTGCGGGTGAGGGGCCACTGGCAAAGCCAGACGATCGTTTTCACTCTCTGGAGATAGTGATGATCAAGACTTTGATGGCAGTAGCGGTTGCCGGCGTGTTCGCGCTGCCGGTCGCCGCGTCGGCAGCGAGCGACAACATCGTCGTCGCCCAGGCGGGCGGCGGCAGCGGCAGCGGCGGCGGTGCCGACGCCCCGGACATGGCGAACCGCCAGCCCGGAACGACGAGCCAGCCCGGCACGATGGAGTCGGACAAGATGAACGCCGGCGCTACGCAGCGCCCGGCTCGCGGAGCCACCGGCACGAGCACGCGCGGCCGCTTCGACCGCCTCGACACGAACGGCGACGGCTTCATCTCGCGCGACGAGGCGAAGGATGCCCCCGAACTGCAGACGCGCTTCAGCGAGCTCGACAAGGACAACGACGGCAAGCTATCGCGCGAGGAGTACGGCGCGCTCAATGAAGGCTCGCGCGGAGCGCTCGGCGCCAGCGGCGCGACGGGCACGGGCCGCATGAGCGGCAGCGGCGCCGAGCCGCGCCAGCCCGGCAGGAGCCCCACGCCCGGCAAAGGCGGCGGCGACGCGAGCACCAGCGGCTCGAATACGAAATAAGCAGCGCGCCACTACCGGAGAACCATCATGCTCCTGTTCACGCGGACGGCGGCGGCCCTACTCGGGGTGGCGCTCGCCACGGGCGCCGGCGCCGCGCCGCGCGCCGAAAGCGCGCTCGAGTGCGGCATCGCCGCCGACATGGCGGTCGTCGCGCATTCGCTTGCCAAGGAGCAGGTGCAGCGCGCGAAGGCCAACACCATCATGGCGCGCATCTACGATGTGTCGCAGTCCGACCGCGGCAAGGAGCTGATGAAGGACATCATCGACGCCGCGTACATCGCCAAAGGCCCGTCCTCGAGCCAGGAGTTCGCCGAGGAGCTCTACAGCACCTGCATGAAGTCGGGCGGCGACATGGATCAGGTGCTCGGCAAGAAGCTGTAAGTCAGCCGAGCGCGGCCGCCAGGGCAGTGAGCAGCGCGCCGAGCTTCGGCGGGCTCGCCTCGACGCCCACCTTCACCTGCGCCTCGCGCAGCGCCGCGGAGGCCACCGGGCCGATCGACGCCACGAGCGTGGCGTTGAGCGCCGTGCGCAGCGCTTCGCGCTTGCCCTGCTCTGCCGCGACGGCAAAGAGATTACGCACCTGCTCGGCGTTGGTGAACACCGCCGCATCGATCTCGCGCCGCTCGAGCGCTTCGATCAGCTCGGCGAGCGGCTTGGTATCCGCGGGCAGCGACCAGCGATAGGTAGGAATCTCCACCACTTCCGCGCCGCGCGCCGCGAGCGCCTGGTCGAGCTCCGCGTTCGCCACGCCATAGCGCTGCACGATGACACGGCTGCGCTCGAGCGTGAGTTGTCCGATCGCCGCGAGCACCTCATGGGTCGTGAAAGGGTCGGCGGCGGCGCGGTCGATGCGCACGCTGCGCGAGCGCAGCGCCGCCGTGGGCTTCGGTCCGCGCACCACGACCGTGCTCTTTGCGAGGAGCGCGAGCAAGCGCGCGGTGAGGCCGAGGCCATCGGTCGCATTAAAGAGCGCCCGGGTACCCACCCCGGTCTGAAAAATCGCCAGCGCCGCGGGACGCGCCTCGAGCGAGCGCACGAGGTCCGCGATGGCGCCGGCATCGAGGTCGGGCACCTCGGCGAGCGCCGGCGCGTGCACCGGCAGGCCGCCGCGCGCGGCGACGAGCTCGGCGAGCTCGCGGCCAAGGCGCGCTTCGAGGATGGCGATGCGCTTGCCCTTCATTGGGGCGTGAAGCCGATGTCCTTCACGAGCTTGCCGTACTTCGCGTAGTCGCGCTCCCAGACATCGGGCTCGCGGATCGCGCGGTTGATCTCCATGTTCAAGCGCAGCACGATGTCGCGCGGCGTGCCGGCCGGCGCGACATAGCCGAACCAGCCCCGCGATTCATAGCCCGGCACCGCCTCGGCGGCCGCCGGCACGTCGGGCCAGAGCGCCACGCGCGTCGGGTTGGTCACCGCCAGCATGCGCACCCGCTCGGACTTCACATGCGGCGTCGCGGTGGCGATGCTGGTGATGCCGGTCAGCACCTGGCCGCCGACGATATCGGTGACGATGGCCGAGGCGCCCTTGTACGGCACATGGGTGAAGGTAAAGCCGCCGAGCACGCGCAGGTGCTCGAACGCGAGATGCGGAAACCCGCCCTCGCCGTTCGTGGCGACGGTGAGCCTGCCGGGGTTCGCCTTGGCGTACGCGACCATCTCGCCGATCGTCTTGAAGGGCGCATTCATCGCTCCCACGATCGCGAGGTAGTTGGTTGTCGAGAGCGCGATCGGCACGAAGTCCTTCAGTGCGTTGTACGGGATGTTGCGGCTCGTGTGCGGCAGGATCACCATGTTGCCGCCCTGGCCGGCGCCGATGGTGTAGCCGTCGGGCGCGCTCTTCGCGACGAGGTCGAGCCCGAGCATGCCGCTTGCGCCGGGACGATTTTCGATCACTACCTGCTGGCCGAGCCGCTCGCCGAGCTTCGCACCGATGAGCCGCGACATCAGGTCCATCGTCTCGGCCGGCGGGAACGGCACGATGAGGCGGATCGGCTTGTTGGGATAGCCCTGGGCGTGAAGGAGCGCCGAGCACAGCAATCCCAAAATGGTGACCGTCACCTTCATGCTGGCTCCTATTTCGGCGGGATGATCGGCAGCAAAAGATGGGGCTGCCGCTCGAAATGCAGCGTCACCTTGCCGCCGAAAATGTGCGGCGGCCGGTCAGTCTCGTCGTCGTGCGTGAAGGGTCCGCAGCCGCGCATCGGATGCTTCATGTTCGAGAGACTCGCCGGCGGCTCGTCGTGCTCATAGTCGCGGCCACGGATGCTAAGCGCGATGCGATAGCCCTCCGGCACCACGATGCAGGTCGGCCAGATCTCGATGTCGAGCTCGACCACTTCGCCGGGCTCGAGCGGCTGCTTCTCGTCGTGCGTGTGATAGGGACGGTAGGGCCGCGACAGCTCGCGGTCGAGCTTGCGGTGCGAGGCGCGGAGCCACCCCTGGCCGATGGGCGTCTTTGGATCGAGCGCGCCCTGGAACAGCACTTCGTTGCCGCCCGGCTCGAAGACGCGCAGCACGACAAAGAGATCGGCGTCCGTGGTCGCGGATGAGACGTAGAGCTTGAGCGCAGAGGGGCCGGTGATCTCGGTCTCGCGCTGCGCGACCATCGAGAAAGTAATGCCCTCGCCCATGGGATCGTAGGTGAGCGGCCGCCCCCCGCTCGGCGCCTGCGGCGAGAGCCGCAGTCCCTGCGGATCGAGGTAGAAGCGCGTCCATTGCGTGCGCGCGAGCGGCCATTCGTCTTCCATGCGCAGCTCGAAGCGCTCGCCCGGCCGCCGCACGTTGAGCTGCACGCGCGGCCGGCGCTCCCAGCCGTTGCGCGCCCCTTTCAGGAAGTGATCGAAGAACGCGAGCTGGAGCCTGCGCCCATAGTCGGTGTAGAACGGCGCCCAGTGCGACCCGCCGTGGACCTCCAGCCATTTGTGCGGCGACGCGGCGCGCACAAACCCCTCGAAATTTCCGCGTGTGTGCAGTCCCTGGCCGCCCCAATTGGCCGCCGACAGCAGCGGCACGCTCACCTTGCCGAGCTCGGCGCTGCGCTCGCGATAGTACGGGCCGTCCATTTCGCGCGAGAGGAATGCCTGCCACATGTCTTCACGGTTGCGCGCCAGCTCCTCATCGCCCAGCGTCTCCGGGCCGCAGGCCAGCTCACCGGTGTTGGGATTTTTCTTCCCACGCGTGCCCACGCCGTGCTGCACGGTCTTCACCTGCATGTCCTGCCAGTTCTTGCGGAAGCTGCAGATGACGCCGCCGTGGCGCGCGCTCTCGCGATAGGCATCGTTCCAGCCTTCCCAGACGCAGATCGCGGCGAGGTGCGGCGGCTTCGCCGCCGCGGCGCGCCACTGGTTCGACGCGTAGTACGAGATGCCGTTCATGCCGACTTTGTCCGAGCACCACGGCTGCGCGGCGGTCCACTCGACGCACTCGTAGATGTCGCGCGTCTCGCGCGCGTTGTTGTGGCAGAGGTAGCCGGGCGAGCGCCCGGCGCCGCGCGAATCCACCCGCACGCACGCGTAGCCCTCCGGCACCCACTTCTCCGGGTCGACGACCTCCCAGTTCTGGTAGCGGTTCGACGAGCCGGCGAGCGCGTCGGGGTTCTCGCGCGCCATGATCTCCCATGCGGTCTTGTAGCCGTCCTGGAACGCGAGGCCTTTGCCGTACGGACCATAGCTCAGGATGGCCGGATGCTTTCCCTCCTCCGGGCGAAACACATCGGCGCGCAGCACGAGGCCGTCGTCCATGCGGAGCGGCACGTCCCAGTCGATCTTCATC
>VBCM01000280.1 GCA_005883675.1 Betaproteobacteria bacterium | reverse complement strand
GTCGTCCACCTCCTGGTACACCTTGCGGAACTTGGTCTTCGGCTCTCTGCCACCGGTGAACGCGATCACCGGCGAATGCGCGAGGTACGCATCGCGCAGTCCCGCTGCGAGATTGAGCGCGCCGACCACCTGCGCCATGCATACGCCGGGCTTTCCGCTGGCCCGCGCATAGCCATCCGCCATATAGGCGGCTGCCTTTTCACCATGCGTGTGAATGCGTGCGATCGACGTGCGCCGCTCCATCTCGGCGAAGGTGCGGCGCAGGACCGCCGGCACCATGAAGACGTGCGACACGCCATACCCGGCGAGCATTTCGGCGAGGCATTGAGCGCCGGTGATGCTCACTCCTTGGCTCCGTTCGCGACGAGCCAATTGCAATATCCGTCCACTTGACGACGCATCCAGTGATCAGGGCTATTGAGTGCGTAAAAGCCCTTCGCGTGCTTCAACACTGTTTCTCCGCGAACGTCGCGAGCATTGATATCGGCGCCATGTTTTAGAAGCAGGCGAGCAACATCAATTTCATACGTGGCGAACGAGCAGGACATTCACGACATCCGCGCTACGACTGTGAAGGGCGGCGTGATACAGCGGGAAGTAGTCGCGATTTTCTTCTTTTGCCGCGGCACTGGCCATGAAGCGCTGCATCGGCGAGATATCCGGTCGGTCCAAGTCCAGCTTCGGTGTCCAGAGCGTTGCCATCTTCGCTCCCTTTTGCAGCAAGAGCCTCACTATTTCAGGGTCTTGTTTATCAATACTGACCGCCATGAAGAGCGGCGGCTGGTCGCTTAACCAGTCTCGTGCGCTATTTACGTCGGCACCCCTTTTGATGGCAGCGGCGACATACTCGAGGTTCTTTAACCGCAATCCTTCGTAAAGCAACCAATCCTCGTAGGTGACGCCCTTTTGCTCCAGCGTCTTCTGCATGTACGGATTGGGCTTTGGCTGCGCTTGAACCCAGCGCGGAACCGACGCAGCGCAAGTAATCAGCAAAAGCTGAATAAGCAGAGCCCTGCCATTTGGAAGCTCGGGTATGGGTATCCTTATGCGACCTAACGTCACTTGATTGCCAGCGGGTTGGTCGGAGATCCCACGGCGCCGGTAATCGGCAGCGCGGGCGCGACGAAGAGGAACTCGTGGACGCCGTCCGCGGCGCAGTCTTCCGCCAGGTCCTTGAGGTAGAAGATCTCGCCCATCGTCATGCCCATCAGCGGGATGGTGATCCAGTGCCACGGCTGGTTGATGCCGGGCTCGGTCTCGTTCGGGCGCACCTCGCAGCCCCAGGTGTCGGACGCCAGTGCCGCAAGCTCGGTGCGCTTGATCCACTCCAGCGTTTCAAAACCAAAACCGGGCGCGTCGCCGCCCGGGTAGCCATCCCAGCTCCCGGCCTCGAGCTTCGCTTCCATCTGGCCGGTGCGCACGATGACGTAATCGCCGCGCCGCACCTCCACCTTCTGGGCACGCGCCGTGCGGTCCAGGTCGTCGCAGGTGATGGCATAGCCGTCGTCAAGCCAGCGCTTGCCGAGCGCGCGCGCCACGTCGAGAAAGACGCCGCGGCCGACCATCTTGTTCTTGGTTTTTTCTATGCCGCACTTTTGCGCCCCGAGGGAAGTCACCTCGCGGCAGTCGTAGCCGTTCCACATGTAGTTCTCGTAGAACACGTGGCCAAGTCCGTCCCACTGGGTGCCGCATTGCAGCGGCATCACCACCATGTCGTCGGCGGCGCGGATGCCGCGATGGTCGAGCACGCCCGAATAGGCGTCGGTGCCGGTGCGCAGCATCGTGTGCAGCGGGTTGATGCGCCCGAGCGCCGGATACTTGCTCTTTGCGCCCTGCGGGCCGGCGTTGTCGAAGTTGAGCGCGAGCGAGATGACCTTGCCTTTGCGCACCAGGCGCGCGGCGGCGACGATGTCCTCGGGCCGCGTGTAGTTGAGCGTGCCGATCTCGTCCTGCGGGCCCCATCGTCCCCAGCTCTTGTACTTCTCGGCGGCTTCGCGCAGGTCCTGGCGGGTAAGCTTGCGGCCCATGTTCGCACCTCGAAGTTTGAGGCGCATAGCCTATCAGGGGCTCGCGGCTGCGGCGGTGGCGGCGCTCGGCTGGTTTCTCATATCGAACACCGCGGCGAACCTCGAGGCGCGCCGCATCGCGAGCGGCTATGGGTTCCTTTCGCGCGAGGCGGGCTTCGAGATCGGCGAGTCGTTCTTCCTGCGCTACAGCGCCGCCGACAGCTACGCCCGGGCGCTCGTCGTCGGCCTCGTCAATACGCTCGGCGTGGCGGCGATCGGCATCGTGCTCGCCACCGTGCTCGGCGGCGCCATCGGCCTGGCGCGCCTCGCGCGCGACGCGCTCCTGCGCACGCTGGCGGCGGCGTACGTGGAGTTCGTGCGCAACGTCCCGCTCCTCGTGCAGCTTTTCTTCTGGTACGCCCTCATTACCGAGGCGCTGCCCGCTCCACGTGAGGCGCTCTCGCCGCTGCCGGGCGTGTTCCTGACCAACCGCGGCATCTTCTTCCCGGGCCCGGGCAGCGTGCCCGAGCTCA
Source organism: Betaproteobacteria bacterium (assembly GCA_005883675.1). Classification (GTDB taxonomy): domain Bacteria; phylum Pseudomonadota; class Gammaproteobacteria; order Burkholderiales; family SG8-39; genus SCGC-AG-212-J23. Next base: position 382 of record VBCM01000280.1, on the reverse strand, counting down.
GCGGCTTCAACTTCGTCGGCGGCGCGGCGCTGTCGCCGGAATTCGCCACGCTGCTCATCGGCCTCGCGACCTACACCGCGGCGTTCATCGCCGAGATCGTGCGCGCGGGCATCCTCGCGATCGAACGCGGGCAGCTCGACGCGGCATACGCGCTCGGTCTCAGCCGCTGGCAGGTGACGCGCCTCGTCGTCCTGCCGCAGGCGCTGCGCGTCATCGTGCCGCCGCTCACGAGCCAATACCTCAACCTGACGAAGAATAGCTCCCTCGCTGTGGCGATCGGCTACCCGGACCTCGTGTCTATCGCCAACACCACCATCAACCAGACCGGCCAGGCGATCGAAGGCGTCGCCATCATCATGGCGGTGTACCTCACGGTGAGCCT
>VBCM01000241.1:8706-16468 GCA_005883675.1 Betaproteobacteria bacterium | reverse complement strand
AACCGCTGTGCCTGGCACATGACGCTGCCGGGAGCACGAGCGTACGAGCTCGCGCAGCTGCGCACGAACACGATGCCGCTCTCGCCCTTCGCCGGGCCTTACGTGGTGAAGCCGAAGGCGACCGCCGGCATCCCGATGACGGCGCATGCCTACAACAGCGAGACGATCAACGAGGGCGCGGAGCCCGGGCAACAAGGCACGCAGTTCGACCCGCTCGGCCACTTCGCCGCGCTGAAGGAACCGTGGGACGGCAAGCCGCCGTTTCCGGCCGAGCAGGCGCAGTACTACGGCGGCTTTACCGAGCAGGAAGTGAAGCCCACGCCCGACTCGCCGCTACAGCGGCTCGGGGTGGAAAAAGCGCCGCCGATCATCACGAGCGCTGTGCTGCTCGATGCGAAAGCCTACGTCGGCAAGGGGAAGCCCATGGCCGCGGGCCAGCTCGTCACCGAGAAGGACATCGAGGGCATGCTCAAGGTCCAGGCGCTCACCAATCGCGGCATCCTGCCGGGCGACGTGGTGTACGTGCACGCCGGCTGGGGCGAGAACTGGCGCGACCCGGACACCGAGAAGCGCTACTACGCGGCGGCGCCCGGGCTCTCCTACGACGCGGCGCGCTATCTCGCGCAGAAGCGCATCGTCGCGGTCGGCTTCGATGCGCCGTTCATCGACACGGTGCCCGAGGGCATGCTGCAAGGCAAGGCGGGGCCTGCCGAAGGCACGCCGCCCGGGCTACCGTTCGCCGTGCATCACCACCTGCTGACGCAGGCGGGCGTGCATCTCGTGGAGAACGCCAAGCTCGAGGAGCTCGCGCGCGACCGGGTGTGGCTCTCGTGCACCATGATCCTGCCGCTGCGTGAAAAGGGCGCGGCCGGCTCGGCGATCCGGCCGGTGGCGATCGGCGCCGCTACAGTAGCTGTGAAAAGATCAGCGCCAGGCCGATGACCGAGACGAGCCACAGCGCGGTGCGCAGCCACGGGATGCCCGCCACGTAGACCACCGCGTAGGCAAGGCGCGCCCAGAAGAAGAGCTGCGCGCCAAGCAGCGTCACGCTGTTCGCGCGGCCGGCGACGACGGCGACCAGCACGAGCGCTGCGAAAAGCACGAGGTTCTCTAGCATGTTGTGGTGCGCGCGCGCCGCGCGACCCGCCCAGCCGGTGCACGGCGCGAGCCCTTCGCGGTTGCCGGCGAGCGCCGGCAGGCCGACCTGCAATGTGGCGCCGCTCACAGCGAGAAGCATCTGCACAAACGTCAGCACGACCGCCCAGACGACGAACGCTAATTCCGGTTTCATGGTTTTTCCTCCCTTAAGGCGGCACATTTTGACGCATCTGCGGACTTGCATGCCGGATGCGGCTGGAGCAAGATGGGGGAGCAGCGCATAAGAAAGAAGGGAAGAACCGCGACCAAGCCTAGAGCCGCGACGAGCAGCAACGTGTCCCCGAGCGCGCGCAACACGCGCCCCGCTGAAGACTCATTTCCCCTGAATAACCGACCTGTCGACGATCGTCGACGCGTGTCGCTAGCGCTGCCAGGCAGCGCGGCGGAACTGGCGGCGCCGCGACGTCACGGCGATGCGCCGGCCGGCGAACTCGTGGATCTTCTCCCTGATCTCGGCCCGGATATCCTCGGGCAGCGCGGTCGCCGCGTCGTCGAAGCGCGCCACCACTTCGTCGGGCGCCGGCGGGCCGTCGTGGAAAAAGCCACGACGCTTGTCCCAGACCAGCGCGCGGTCGCTCGAGTCGACGCCGTAGCAGAGCTGAAAGAGCGTCACCTGGTCGCCCGTCTGCCAGACGAAGAGATCGAAGTACTCGTCGTGAAACCAGCGCCGGCGCGCCGGGGGATCGTCGGCGACTCCGTGAATTTCTTTCAGCATCTGGGGTCTTTGAGCGAGGGGGTCATGGATGAGTTCGATTCTCTTGTCAGGCGAATTTTGTCATCAAGTCGCGACGAGCGCGATATCGGCTGCCCGGGGTCAACGCTGGGCCGTTCGGCGCGTTCGTGGGAAAAGGCGTACGCAATACAACCGCGGCCCGCTGTGCCAAAAGGGGGGACCCGGGCCGCATGTGGGTCAATTCTTGCTCTGACCAAGGAGTGCTGATCGTGAATGCAGACACGCCAATGAGAAGTGCACCGGCCGGGCGGCACTCCGACTTTCTTAAGTCGCTGGTCGAGTTCACCAAGGATCATCGCGCCGCGCGCTGGAGCGGCACGCTCGCGGAATTTCTCGAGACGATATTCCCCGCGGAGGCGAAGGGCATTACGCGCTCGAGCCACCAGTACATCTGGGACATGCTGCGCGCTAACGGCTTCGACGACGTCAACGGGCGCTTTCGCTGCCAGCTCTTCGAGGACGAGCTCTTCGGCATCGACGACACGATCGCACGGATCGTCGACTACTTCAAAGCGGCGAGCGCGGGCTCCGAAGTGGGCCGGCGCCTTTTGCTGCTGCTCGGCCCGCCCTCGGGCGGCAAGTCGAGCATGGTGATTCTCCTCAAGCGCGGCATGGAGGCCTACAGCCAGACCGACGCCGGCGCGCTCTACGCGATCCACGGCTGCCCGGTGCACGAGTCGCCGCTGCATCTCGTCCCGCACACGCTGCGCGCGCAGTTCCGCCAGACCTACGGCGTGGAGATCACGGGCGAGCTCTGCCCGTTCTGCACCACGCGCCTGCAGCACGAGTTCAACGGCGACTTCATGCAGATGCCGGTGCAGCGCATCTTCATCTCGGAAGCCGCGCGCAACGGCGTCGGCACGTACGCGCCGCATGACCCCACCACGGCGGATATCGCCGACCTGGTGGGCTCGGTCGATCTCTCCAAAGTCTCGGAGTTCGGCGACGAGGGCGATCCGCGCGCCTGGTCCTGGTCGGGCGCGGTGTTCGCCGCGAGCCGCGGGCTCCTCGAGATGATCGAGATCCTGAAGGTGAAGCGCGAGTTCCTGTATCTGCTGCTCACGCTCACCCAGGAGAAGAACGTCAAGGTATCGCGCTTCCCGCTGATCCACGTCGATGAGGCGATCGTCGCGCACACCAACTTCGCCGAGTTCCGCAAGTTCCTGCAGGAGCCGGAGAACGAGGCGCTGCTCGACCGCATGGTCATCATCCAGGTGCCCTACACGCTCGACTACAAGGAGGAGGCGCGCATCTATCGCAAGCTCTGCTCCTCCACGCAGGCGTTCCGCGAGGTGCACCTCGACCCGCACGCGCTGCACGTCGCCGCGGTGTACGCGGTGCTCTCGCGCCTGGGCGAGGCCGAGGAACGCGACGCCGACAACGTGAAGAAGGTGCGCCTGTACGCGGGCGAAGACGTCGAGGGCGTCTCCGCGACCGAAGCCGACAAGATGCGCCAGAAGAACCCCGACGAGGGCCTCGCCGGCGTCTCGCCGCGCTTCGTGATCAACGCGCTCTCGAACGCCATCATCCAGTCGCAGGCGAAGAGCCTCACCACCATGGATGTGCTGATCGCGCTCAAGGATGCGATCGAGTCGGACGTGCGCATCGATGGGAAAAAGAAGCGCAAATGGGTCGACTTCCTCGTGGTGGTGCGCAAGGACTTCTACAACCGCTGGGTCAAGGAGGACGTGCACAAGGCCCTCTTCGTCTCCTTCGAGCAGGAGGCTCAGCAACTGCTGGACAAATACCTCGACGAGGTCGAAGCCACGCTCGACAATCGCACGGTGCGCGATCCGATCACCAACGAGGAGAGGAAGCCCGACGAGCGGTTCCTGCGCTCGGTGGAAGAGAAGATCCGCATCTCCGAGTCCGGCAAGCTCTCCTTCCGCCAGGAAGTGGTGCGCAAGGCGATGGGCGCGTACAAGCGCGGCGAGAAGTTCACGCTCGACTCGCACGCGCCGCTGCACGACGCGGTGGAGCAGTACCTCTTCGAGAGCCGGCGCGACGTGCTGCGCCTGGTCTCCTCCGCCGCGCGGCCCGATGACGAGACTCGGCAGAAGATCTCCGTGGTGGAGAAGCGCCTCGTCGACGAGTACGGGTACGACCCGCACAGCGCCCGCGAGGCGCTCAACTACGTGACTACGCTGCTCGCGCAAGAATGACCGTTCGCCTCGCCGCCGAGACGCCCTGGTACGACCTCTTCTCGCGAGGCGCCCGCGACTGGCTGCGCCACAACGAGAAGGTGCGCGAGGCGGTGAAGGAGACGCTGCCGGAGCTCCTGGCGAGCTCGGACCTGATGACCCGCCCGGGCAACCGCACGGTCGCGGTGCCGGTGAAGTTCCTCGAGCATGCGCGCCTGCGGCTGGCGGACGCGCAGGTGCAGCAGGGCGCGGGCCAGGGCAAGGGTGAGCCCGGCGATATCCTGCAGCCGGGGCGCGAGGAAGGCGGCGAGGCTGGCCAGGCGGGCGGCACCGGAGACGGCGAGATCCGCTTCGTGGTCGAGCTGAAAGTCGACGAGATCGTCGATTGGCTATGGGAGGAGCTCAAGCTCCCCGAGCTCAAGCCCAAGCGCACCGCGAGCATGGACCAGGCCGAATACGTGCGCGAGGGCTGGGACAAGCGCGGCGCGCGCTCGCGCCTCGACCGGCGGCGCACCATGAAGGAGGCGGTGAAGCGCCACGCCATCCAGGGCAACGCCCCCGGCAGCGCGGACAGCACGGCGGACGAGGAGCCGATCTCGCTCGTCAACGAGGACCTGCGCTTCCGCCAGCTCGTGCGCCGGCCCTCGCCCGCGACGAGCGCCGCGGTGATCTTCGCGCTCGACGTCTCGGGCTCGATGGACGAGGCGCAGCGGCGTCTCGCCAAGCACTTCTTCTTCTTCGCGCTGCAGGGCATCCGGCGCCAATATGCCAAGGTGGAGACGGTGTTCTTGGCCCATGCGGCCCAGGCCTGGGAGTTCGACGAGAGCCAGTTCTTCCAGGCCTCCTCGAGCGGCGGCACGGTGACCTCCACCGTCGCGCGCCTCGCGCTCGACATCATGGGCACGCGCTACGACCCGAGCCGCTACAACGTCTACTTCTTCTATGCCTCGGACGGCGAGAACGCCGCCGAGGACCGCGACGAGGCGCGCAATTCCCTCACCGAGATCGCGCGCCTGGTGAACTACACCGGCTACTGCGAGACCGGCGGCGTCGCCACTTTCCGGCCGCGCGACACGCAGCTCGCCGAGCTCTTCACCGAGCTCAAGGGCTCGGGCCTGGCGGTCGGCACGAGCCACATCGCTTCGCAGGACGATGTCTGGAAGGCGATTCGCGAGTTCTTCTCGCAGCAGGCTGCAAGTGACTGAGCTCGAGGACTACGCCGAGCGCATCGAGTCGCTCGCGCGGCGCCTGGGGCTTGACTACTACCCCGTCGACTTCGAGCTAGCGCCCGAGAGCCTGATGACCGAGATCGCGGTCTACGGCCTGCCGGTGCGCATGCCGCACTGGTCCTTCGGCGTGCGCTACATCCACCAGCTGGTGCGCCAGAGCATGGGGCACTCGAAGATCTTCGAGGTGATGTTCCCGGGCGACCCCTGCCGCGCCTTCCTCATGGACGGCAACTCGCTCGCCGAGAACACGCTGGTGACCGCGCACGTCCTGGGACACGCCGACTTCGCCAAGAACAACCAGCTCTTCGCCCGCTTCCACGCCATGGCGGGCGGCAACATCGTCGAGACCGCCGCGGCGCACGCGCACCGCATCCAGCTCGCCATCGAATCGCATGGCGTCGAGCGCGTCGAATCGATCCTCGATGCCGCCCTCGCGCTGGAATCGCACATCGACGTCGGCGCCGAGCTTCACCGCGCGCGCTACCCGGAATTCGTCGAGCAGAAGGAGGCGCCCACCGACACCGCGTTCCAGGCGCGCTTTCGGCAGCTGCCCGGCATCGAGGAGCCCAAGAGCGCGAAACCGGGCCTGGTGCGCGCGCCGATCCCGCCGCACGCCGAATACGACCTCCTCTGGTTCATCGCCAACTACGCCGCCGAGCTCGAGCAGTGGGAGCGCGACATCTTCCTCATGGTGCGCTCGGAGTCGTTCTACTTTTACCCGGTGTTCGCCTGCCAGATCATGAACGAGGGCTGGGCCTCGTACTGGCATGCGCGGCTGCTGCGCGAGGCGGAGTTCCTGCCGCAGCCCCTGTATCTCTCGGCGATCAAGGCCCATTCGGACGTGGTGCGGCCGTTCGCGAGCGGCCAGCAGACCGCGCTTGCCATCAACCCGTACCACCTCGGCTTCACCATCTGGGAGCGCATCGTCGAGAAGCACGGCATCGAGCGCGCGCGCGAGGTGCGCCGCGACGAGGACGATTTCGGCTTCATCCGCAACTGGCTCGACGAAGAGCTCGCGAAGCAGGCGGGACTGTTCGTCTACGAGGCGCGGCCCGGCGACGAGATCCGCGTCGCCACCAAGGACATCGGCGCCATCCGCGAGGCGATCCTCGCGCCGAAATTCAACTTCGGCGCACCGCGCGTCGCCGCGGCGGAACTCAAGCACGACGGCAGCCTGACGCTCGCCCACGACCACCCGAGCGACGGCCGCGGGCTCGATGTCACGCGCGCGAAGCGCGTGCTGGACTACGTCCACCGGGTGTGGCGCCGCCCGGTGCGCCTCACCACGGTGAACGAGAGAAACGAAACCGTCGAGCTTACCGCCTAGGGAAGCTCTGCACCGTCGCCCCCGCGAAAGCGGGGGCCCAGTTTGTTCCTAAAAAGTCATGGGTTCGCGCTTCCGCGGGAACGACGACTAACTCTTGGCTAGACGAGCAGCAGGACGATGATCACCACCAGCAGGATGATCACCAGGTCCTGGTTGCTGAGCACGCCGCCGGCGGGCAGCGCGTCGAGCCGCCCGGCGAGCTGAGCCACCTCTTCATTGCTCATCGCATCGACCCGCGCAGCAGCATCGCGCGCGTTGATGCCCAACTTCTGCAACTCCCGGGCAACTTCCGGGCGCTCCAGCATCGCTTTCACCCGCTCGCGCTCGCTTGGGGCCTGCAGCGCCTGCTCGGTGCCAATGACCCCGGCCTGGGCCTGCGGGACGGCGAGCGCCACGGCGACGATCAGCATGCCAAGTAACCTCTTCATATCGGCTCCTGGGATGAACGAGGCTCCGAATATAGCGGCGTGATGTGACGCCGGTCCTGGGCATAATCCCGGGCCATGAAAGCCTACTTCATCCAGACGACCGAGCGAAGCACGGCGCTCGAGCAGCGCGAGGTGCCGCAGCCCCAGGCCACGGCGGGGAAATTGCTTGTGCGCGTGCGCGCCGCGAGCTTGAACCGCGGCGAGTTCATCCGCAGCCACGGCTTGACCAAGCCCGGCGCGGCCAAGGCCGCCGGCACCGACGGCGCGGGCGAAGTCGTCGGTAGCGGCAAGCGCGTCATGGGCCGGCTTCCCGGCGCGTTCGCCGAGTACGCGCTCATGGACGAGCCCGACGCCATCCCGGTGCCGCCGAACCTCTCTTGGGAGGAAGCGGCCGCGGTGCCGATCACCTTCCTCGTGGTGTACGACATGCTCGTGCAGCAGGGAAACCTGCAGAGCGGCGAGTGGCTGCTCGTGACCGGCGTCTCGGCCGGGGTCGGCGTCGCGGCACTCGCCGCGGCGAAGGCGATCGGCGCCAAAGTCATCGGCACCTCCGGCTCCGCCGACAAGCTCGCCAAGCTCAAATCGTTTGGTCTCGACGTCGGCATCGCCACGCGCAAGGCGGACTTCCACGATGCGGTAATGCAGGCGACCGGCGGCAAGGGCGTGAACCTGGTGGTGAACAACGTCGGCGGCTCGGTCTTCGCCGAGACGATCCGCGTGCTTGCCTACGAGGGGCGGCATGCCAC
>VBCM01000241.1:0-8692 GCA_005883675.1 Betaproteobacteria bacterium | reverse complement strand
CGCCTCAAGCTCTTCGGCGTCTCGAACAAGCTGCGCACGGCGGCGCAGCGCGCGCTCACCGTGCAGGGCTTCACGCGCGACTGGCTGCCGCTCTTCGCGAGCGGCAAGCTGAAACCCATCGTCGACCGCGTCTACGAGTTCGCCGAGCTGCCCAAAGCCGTCGAGCGCATGCAAGCCGACGCGCACGTCGGCAAGATCGTCGTGCGCATCTGAATTCGGATCCAGGGTCGCAATTGTCCGATCTTCAATGGATGCCACCAGAGTTGTAGTCCTTTATGCAGCGATCGCCGCGGTCGTGGTCGTGTTGAGGCTGTTCGCGAATAGCTTTGTCGGTCGCGTCGCCTTCTCTTGGATGGGACCGAAGCCTGCGGAAGGCGAAACCTGGGCGGCGTATCAGTGGCGCTGGGCGGTGTAAAGGCGTGCGACGCGCGGGCGTTGACCTGTAACGGCCGTTTGCGCCCGCCCAATAATTGCGACCCTGGATCGGAATTACTAGGGGTTGCCCGGCTTTACTGGGCCTTGATGCCCGCTTGCTTCACCACCTTGCCCCAGGTGTCGTACTCGCGCTTGATGTAGCGTCCGAATTCCTCGGGCGTCATGGCGACCGGCTCGACACCGGTCTTGTTTAGTGCAGCAACCACCTTCGGATCGGCGAGCGCTCTTCCGATGTCGCGAGACAGCCGGTCGATGATCTCCTTCGGCGTCTTCGACGGCGCGAGGTAGCCGTACCAGTTGACCGCCTCGTAGCCCGGGTAGCCGGATTCCGCGATCGTCGGCACGTCGGCCATGAGCTTGTCGCGCTGCGGACCGGTCGTAGCGATGGCGCGCGCCTTGCCGCCCTTGATCTGGGCAATGGACGAGACCGGCGTAGCGAAGAACGAATCGACCTGCGCGCCGAGGAAGCCCTGCATCGCCGGGCCGCCGCCCTTGTAGGGGACATGCACGATGTCGATCTTGGCGACGAGCTTGAGCAGCTCGCCCGCGAGATGGCCCGCGCCGCCGATGCCGGAAGAGGCGTAGGTGATCTGCCCCGGCTTCTCGCGCGCGAGCTTCACGTAATCCTGCACCGACTTCACCGGCAGCGAGGGCTGCACCACCAGCACGTTGGGGAACACGGAGGCCATGCTGATCGGCGCGAGATCCTTCAGCGGGTCGTACGGCGTCTTCAGGATGTGCGGGTTCACCGCCAGGGCGCCGACGTTCGCGAGCACGAGCGTATAGCCGTCGGCAGCGCTCTTTGCGACGTAGTCGACCGCGATATCGCCGCCGGCACCGGCGCGGTTCTCCACGACCACCTGCTGTCCTAGCAGGTCGCTCAAGGCCGGCGCGACGATGCGCGCCGTGGTGTCGGTGCCGCCGCCGGGCTCGAAGCCCACCACCGTCGTGATCGGCTTCGCGGGGAAGTTCTGCGCCGCGGCGCCGGCCACCGCGCCGGCAGCCGCGAGCGCCATCATCGCTCGCTTCATTTGCATCCTCCTCGTCGTTAGCGTCCTTTGAAGTCGGGCTTTCGCTTTTCCATGAAGGCCCTGCGGCCCTCGATGTAATCTTCGCTCGCGAAGCACTCCTTCACCCACGCCTCGCACGCCCCGGCGTCGTAGGCGCCGCCCCTCGTCACCTCCTGGATGATGCGCTTCGTCGCGCGCAGGGTGAGCGGGGCGTTCGCGGCGATCATGTCGCAGTAGCCGCGCGTCGCCCTCTCGAGCTCAGGCACCGGCACGACCTGGTGCACGAGGCCCATGGCCAGCGCCTCGGCCGCATTGAATTGCCGCGCGGTGAGCATGATCTCGAGCGCCGCGCTTTTTCCAACGACGTCGACGAGCTTCTTCATCGAGCTCGCCCGGTAGCCCAGTCCCATGCGCGCCGCCGGGATGCCGAAGCGCGCATCGTCCGCGGCAATGCGCAGGTCGCAAAGAAGAGCGATGTTGAGGCCGCCGCCGAGGCAGTAGCCCCTGATCATGGCGATCGTGGGCTTCTCGAACTCCGCGAGCCGTTGCTGCGCGCGGCTGCCGATCTCGTCGTAGCGCCCCACCGCTTCCGGGCTCGCGCGGCTGCGCTCGAACTGCGAGATGTCGGCGCCGGAGACGAACGCCTTCTCGCCGCTCCCCGCGAGCACCACTACGCGGATAGCGGCGTCCGCGGCGAAATCGTCGAGCACGGGCGGGATCGCCTGCCACATCTCGAGCGACACGGCGTTGCGCCGCTCGGGATTGTCGAAGACGAGCCAGCCGACTGCGCCGTCGCGGCGCGCGGCGATGCGCCCCGCGCTCACACCACGCCCTGCGCGCGCAGCCGGGTGATCTCGGCGTCGCTGTACTCGAGCTCGCGCAGGATTTCCTGCGTGTGCTGGCCGATTTCGGGCGTCGCCGTTTTCAGCGTCGCCGGCGTGCGCGAGAGCTTCACCGCCTGATTGAGAATCCGGTACCGGCCAAGGCGCGGATGGTTTACCTCGGCGGCGACGCCCAGGTGCTTCACCTGCGGGTCGGCGAACACCTGGTCCATCTTGTAGATCGGGCCGCAGGGCACGCCGATCTTGTTCAGCGCCTCGATCCATTCGGCGGAGCTACGCGTCGCGAGCGCCTTGTTCATCTCCGCGTTGAGGGCGGCGCGGTTCTTGGCGCGCAGCTCGTTGCTCTTGAAGCGCTCGTCGGCGGCGAGGTCCTCGCGCCCGAAGAGCTGGCAGATGCGCGTCCACATGCCGTCGCCCGAGGCGGCGACGTTGATGTAGCCGTCCTTCGTCTGGTACGCCGAGGTGGGCATGCTGGTCGGGTGGTCGTTGCCGACCTGCGCGGGCACCTCGCCCTTCATGGTGTAGCGCGCCGCCTGGAAGTCGAGGAGCGCGATGCCCGCCTGCAGGAGCGAGCTCTGCACCCACTGGCCGCGCCCCGAATGCTCGCGCTCAAGCAGCGCCGTCATGATGCCGAGGGCGGCGAAGAGACCCGCACCGACGTCCGCCACGGCGCAGCCCACGCGCATCGGGCCCTCGCCCGGGGCGCCGGTCACCGACATGATGCCGCTCATGCCCTGCGCGATCTGGTCGAAGCCCGGCCGGTCGCGATACGGACCGTCCTGGCCGAAGCCCGAGATGCTCGCGAGGATGATGCGCGGGTTGATCTTGGCGAGCGACTCGTAGTCGATGCCCAGGCGAGACTTCACGTCCGGCCGGTAGTTCTCGACCACCACGTCGGCGGTTTTCACCAGCCTCGTCAGCACTTCGCGCGATTGCGGCAGCTTGAGGTTGAGCGTCATACCGCGCTTGTTGCGGTGCAGGTTCTGCATGTCCGGCCCGTCGCGCGGACCGCCCATGTTCTCGTTGGGATCGACGCCTGGCGGCGACTCGATCTTGATCACGTCGGCGCCGAAGTCGGCGAACTGCCTCACGCAGGAGGGACCGGCGCGCACGCGCGAAAAGTCTAGAATGCGCAGGCGCGAAAGTGCGGACGAGGCGGCGATGGCAGGCATGGGAATATTCTAGCCGCCCGTCTGTTTCATTCTGCATTTGGTTCAATACTCGATGAGGAGGGAAAGACAATGAAAAGCATGGTGGCGATGCTGGCGATCGTCGCGCTCGCAGGCTGCGCGGGAATGCGCGACAAGATGCCCGACTGGATGCCGGGCAGCGGCGCGATGAAGGTGAGCCTTAGCGGCGCGGAGGAAGTACCGCCCGCGAAAAGCGACGGCAAGGGCAGCGGCAGCTTCCGCGTCGCCGAGGACGGCACCATCACGGGAGCCGTGAGCACGGAAGGCGTGAAGGGCACCATGGCGCACATCCATCAGGGCCCGAAGGGCCAGAACGGGCCGGTGATCGTGCCGCTGACGAAGAACGGCGACACCTATACGGTGCCCGATGGCAAGAAGCTCACCGCGGACCAGCTCAAGGCGCTGAAGGAAGGCAACCTCTACGTGAACGTGCACAGCGACCGCTACAAAGGAGGCGAAATACGCGCGCAGCTGCAGCCCTAGCGCTCGTCGCTCTCGCCTTCGCCGCGGCCGCTCAATACCCTGAGCGGCCGCTGCGTTTCATCGTGCCGCAGGCGCCGGGCAGCGCCACGGATAACTTGGCGCGCCTGGTGGCGCCGGAAATGGCGAAGCAACTCGGCCAGCCGGTCGTGGTCGACAACCGCCCGGGCGGCGCGCTCACCATCGGCATCGACGCCGTGGCGAAGAGCGCGCCCGACGGCTACACCATCGGCATGGGGCCGGTGGGCGCGCTCGCCATCACGCGGCACATGGTGGAGAAGCTGCCCTACGACATCGAGCGCGATCTCCAGCCGGTGGCGCTCGTCACGACCGGCTACATGCTCCTCGCCGCCTCGCCGAAGGCGCCGTTCACGACGGTGCGCGAGCTCGTCGCCTACGCTAAGGCTCATCCGGGCAAACTCTCGAACGCATCGTCCAGCAACGGCTCGCCGGGCCATGTGAGCGGCGAGCTCTTCAAGTACATGACGGGCACGGACATCGTGCACGTGCCTTATAAAGGCGGCGCACCGGCGATCGCCGATCTCATCGCCGGCCATGTCGAGCTTATGTTCGAGAGCACCAACTCCATCGCCCCGCACGTGCGCGCGGGCCGCGTGCGCGCGCTAGCCGTCACCGGGGCACGGCGCGCGCACAGCCTGCCCGAGGTGCCCACGATGATCGAAACGGGCGTGCCGGGCTACGAAGTGACGGCCTGGAGCGGCGTCATCGCGCCCGCCGGCCTGCCACGGCCGGTGCTCGAACGGCTGAACGCCGCGGTGAACGCCGCCATCAACGAGCCGGCGACGCGCGAGCGCCTCGCCGAAATGGGCAGCGAAAGTGGCGGCGGCACGCCCGACGACTACGCCACGCTCATCCGTCGCGACTCGGCGAAATGGGCCGAGGTGATCCGGCGCTCCGGTGCCCGCATCGACTGAAGCTTCGCGTCAGGTCGTTGCAGGCAATCTCGTTGGCAACGGTGCTATAGGTAGCTGGCCGTGAGCCTTGCACATCCGCCGTCGGAGGAAGCTGCCGAGGGACAGCACGTCCCGTTGATCAAGCGCCTCGGGCCGGGCCTCATCACCGGCGCGGCGGACGACGACCCGAGCGGCATCGCCACCTATTCGCAGGCGGGCGCCCAGTACGGCTACGGGCTGCTGTGGTCGGTGCTCTTCACCACGCCGCTCATGATCGGCATCCAGGTGATCAGCGCGCGCATCGGCCGCGTCACCGGGCATGGCCTTGCGGCTAACATCCGCGAGCACTTCCCCCGGCCGCTGCTCATCAGCGTGGTGGCGCTGCTGCTTTTCGCCAACACGCTGAACATCGCCGCCGATCTTGGCGCAATGGGCAACGCGCTCGAGCTGATTGCCGGCGGGCGCAGCGAGATCTACATCGTGCTCTTCGCGCTGGTGTCGCTCACGCTGCAGATTTTCGTCCCCTTCCCGCGCTACGCGCCGCTCCTCAAGTGGCTGACGCTCGCGCTCCTCGCATACGTGGGCACGATCCTGGTGGTGCATGTTTCGTGGGACCAGCTCGCCGTCGGCGCCCTGCTCCCGCGCCTGTCGAAGAGCGGCGAGTACGCGGCGATGTTCGTCGCGGTGCTCGGCACCACGATCAGCCCCTATCTTTTCTTCTGGCAGGCGTCGCAGGAGGTCGAGGAGCAGCGCGCGACCGAGGGCCATTCGCCGCTGCGCGAGGCGCCCGAGCAGGCGCGCTCGCACCTGCGCCGCATCAAGTTCGACACCTATATCGGCATGATCTATTCCAACCTGATCGCGCTCTGCATCATGCTGACGACCGCGGTGACGCTGCACGACGCCGGCATCACCGACATCGCCACCGCCGAGCAGGCGGCGCAGGCGCTGCGGCCGATCGCCGGGCCGTTCGCGTTCCAGCTCTTCGCGCTCGGCATCATCGGCACCGGGCTTCTCGCCGTGCCGGTGCTCGCGGGCTCCGCCGCCTACGCCGTGGCGGAGAGCCTGCGCTGGCCGATCGGCCTCGGTCTGACGCTCGCCGAGGCGCGCGGCTTCTATCTCGTGCTGAGCGTCGCCACGCTGCTCGGCGTGGCGGTCGACTTCTCCGGCGCCGACTCGATCCGCATGCTGGTGTGGGCGGCGATGGTGAACGGCGTGATCGCCGTGCCGATCATGGGAGTGATGATGCTGCTCGCCGCGAAGCCCGCGGTCATGGGACCGTTCGTCATCAGCGGGCGCCTCAAGGCGCTCGGCTGGCTCGCCACCGCGGTGATGGCCGCGGCGGTGGTAGCGATGGTGGTGCTGCTCTAGAGGTTCTTCAGCAGCTCGAGGATCTCGGCTGGCTCGGCCGGCTTCGCGAGGTAGTAGTCGAAGCCGCTCATCTCGGCGCGCAGCTTCCCCGACTCGCCGGCCCACGCGGTGATGGCGATGAGGATCGGCCGCGTGCTCTGCGGGTGCCGGTTGAACACGCGCGCCGCCTCGTAGCCGGTGAGCCGCGGCATGCGGATATCGAGCACCACGATGTCGGGGTGGAAGGTGCGCGCCGCCTCGATCGCTTCGCGCCCGTCGTACGTAGTCTGCACCGTATAGCCCTGCTCCTCGAGCAACACCGCGAGGCCGTCGGCCCAGTCGCGGTTGTCATCCGCAATCAGCACGCGCTTCGTTCTGCCGCCGAAGTGCGTGACGCGATCGTCATCCGGCGACATCAGCAGCGAATGCTCGGTATTGATTGGTTCGCTCGCTCGCATAAGTGCCGCAATCTACGCTGCCGCATCGGCAGATTCAACCGAGTGCGGTGTCGCGATTCGGCGATCGTTGTAGTCCGGACCATGACATGCGATGGTGGATGCCACGGCTTTAGAATGCCAGCGATGAAATTCGAGCGCGATCTGCCGTTCCCGGTGTCGAGCATGGGACAGTACGCCACCGAGCTCTTCGACCGGCTCGGCGGCATGCGTGCCATCCTGGAAGCGTTGCCCGCGGCGATCTATACGACCGATGCCGAAGGCCGCATCACCAGCTTCAACGATGAGGCGGTGCGCTTCTCGGGCCGCGTGCCGCAGCTCGGGAGCGATTCCTGGTGCGTCACCTGGAAGCTCTATTACCCCGACGGCACGCCCTTGCCGCACGATCAATGCCCGATGGCGGTGGCGCTGCGCGAAGGGCGGCCGGTGCGAGGCGTGAGCGCGATCGCCGAGCGCCCGGACGGCACGCGCGTGCACTTCATGCCTTATCCGACGCCGATCAAGGATGCCAACGGAAAAGTGATCGGCGCTGTCAACATGCTCGTCGACATCACCGAGCAGAAGGTCGCCGAGGAGACCCAGGCGCGTCTTGCCGCGATCGTCGAGCAATCCGACGACGCCATCGTCAGCAAGTCCCTCGACGGCGTCATCCAGACCTGGAACCGCGGCGCGCAGCGTATGTTCGGCTTCAGCGCCGAGGAAGCGGTTGGCCGGCACATCACGCTCATCATTCCCGAAGAGCGCCGCGCCGAGGAAGACATGGTGCTCGCCAAGGTGCGCAGCGGCGAGACGGTGGACCACTTCGAGACCGTGCGCCGCGCGAAGGATGGCCGGCTGATCGACATCTCGCTCACGGTCTCGCCGATTCGCGAGGCGCAGGGCCGCGTGATCGGCGCCTCGAAGATCGCGCGCGACATCACCGAGCGCAAGCGCCTCGACGCCGAGCTGTACGCGCTGGTCGGCAAGCTGCGCGAGGCCGATATCCGCAAGGACGAGTTCATTGCCATGCTCGCGCACGAGCTGCGCAACCCGCTCTCCGCTATCGCCGTGGCGACGGATCTCCTCACCCGCTCGAAACTCGAGGACCGCAAGGCGCGCTTCGCTGTGCCGGCGATCGAGCGCCAGGTGCGCCAGCTCCGGCGCCTGGTCGACGATCTGCTCAACGTGGCGCGCATCACGAGCGGCAAGCTGACGCTGCGCAAGGAGCCGCTCGAGCTGCGCGACTTTGCCGAGCGCGCCATCGGCGACTATCGCGCGCTGGTGCCGAAGGGCACCTCGATCGTCGTCGCGGGCGCCGAGGCCTGGGTCGACGCCGATCCCGTGCGGCTCAAGCAGATGATCGAGAACCTGCTCGACAACGCGACCAAGTATGGCGGCAGCAACATCACCGTCACGGTGTCGGCCGAGGAGCGCGGCGCGCGCCTCGCCGTCCAGGATGACGGCCAAGGCATCGCGCCGGATCTGCAGGCCCAACTCTTCCTGCCTTTTGTGCAGGGCGCGCAGCCTGCCGACCGCGAGCAGCGCGGCCTCGGGCTGGGACTCGCGCTTGTCGAGCGCCTCGTTTCACTCCACGGCGGCAGCGTCGTCGCCGCGAGCGACGGGCTGGGCAAGGGCAGCACCTTCACGATCAGCCTGCCCCTCGCAAAGCCCGCAGCCAGCGCCGAGCGCCGCAAGGCGCAGGTCGCATCCAAGCATCGGGTGCTGGTCGTCGAGGACGAGGCCGACTCGCGCGAATGCCTGAAGCTGCTGCTCGAGACCGAGGGCCACGAGGTCGCGCTCAGCGACAACGCCGCGGCAGCATTGGAGGAAATCGCGCGCTTCCGGCCCGATATCGCGCTCGTCGACGTCGGGCTGCCTGGCATGGACGGCTATGAGCTCGCGCGCCGCGCGCGCACGCTGCCCGGCGGCAAGAAGCTCAAGCTCATCGCCATCACCGGCTTCGGCGGCGACAAGCATCGGGCGCGCGCGAAGAGGGCCGGCTTCGACATGCATGTGGTGAAGCCGATCTCCTACGAG
>VBCM01000240.1 GCA_005883675.1 Betaproteobacteria bacterium | reverse complement strand
CGTCCTCAACAAGGGCTTCGGCGAGCGCTTCAAGGTGCGCTTCGAGCCGCGCGGCGAGCTCTCGCCGCGCGAGGTCAGCGCCGACCATAAGCGGCTGCTCCAGGTAATGACGAACTTGCTCTCCAACGCCGCCAAATTCTCGCCTGAGGGCGAGGTGGTGGAGATCACGACTGAGGAGCTCGCCGATTGGCTGCGTGTGGCCGTGCACGACCGCGGCCCGGGCATCCCGGAGGCGTTCAGGCCGCGCATCTTCGGGCGCTTCAACCAGGCCGATTCCACCACCTCGCGGCAAAAGGGTGGCACGGGCCTCGGGCTCGCCATCTGCAAGCGCCTGGTCGAGATGATGCAGGGCCGTATCGGCTTCCAAGACCGCGAGGGCGGCGGCACCACCTTCTGGTTCGAGCTACCGCGCCATGCCTGAACGGCCGCTCGTGCGCATCTGCTATGTCGAGGACGACGAGGACATCCAGCGCATCGTGCGCATGACGCTCGAGCGCGTCGGCAAGATGACGGTAGAGATCGTCACCGACCCGTTGCGCGCCATCGACGTCATCAAGGCGTTCGCGCCGGACCTCGTCATGCTCGACTGGATGATGCCCGGGATGGACGGGCCGACGCTTTTCCGCAAAATGAAGCAGCTGCCGGAGACCGCGGCGCTGCCAGTGGTGTTCATCACCGCCAAGGCGACGCAGCGCGACATGGAAGAGCTGCTGGCGCTCGGTGCGGCCGGCACGATCTCCAAGCCCTTCTCTCCCAAAGACTTGCCCGACCAGCTTCGTTCAATCTGGGCGAAGCTGCCCTAGTGCAGCCTCATCGTGCGGTCGGCGGGCCCAGGGCCCTGCTCGAGCTTGCGCGCGAGGAAGCCAATCACCTCGTCGGCGTTGCGGAAGCGCCCCTCGCGGTCCTTCTCGAGCAGCTTGTCGAGCAGGCGCTGATACGCCTGCAGGTGCTCGGGGAGCGCCGGCGGCGGGGTATTCAGATGATGCAGCGCGACTTCCACCGCCGTGTCGCCCTCGAAAAGGTGCTCTCCGGTGAGCATCTGGTAGAGCAGCACGCCGGCGCTGTAGATGTCGGTGCGCAGGTCGAGCGCGCGTCCCTGTACCTGCTCGGGACTCATGTAGCGCGGCGTGCCGAGCACTTCGCCCTCGCGCGTACGGTCGATGGCGTCGATGTGCTTGGCGATGCCGAAGTCGAGGATGGCGAGCGTACCGTCCTCGCGGAACATCAGGTTCTGCGGCTTGAGATCGCGGTGCAGGATGCCTTTCTCGTGGATGTCGCCGAGCGCGAACATCAGCTCGCGGAACACGCGCATCGCCTCCAGCGGGTCGAGCGCCGTGCCCGCGAGGCGCTTGTTGAGATCGCCACCCTCGAAGAACTCCATGACGAGATAGGCATGCTCCTCGGACTGCCCGTGGTCGTAGATGCGCGCCACATGGCGGCTCTGGATGCGCTCGACGAGCGCGTACTCCTCCATGAAGCGCTCGAGCGCAGTCTTATTCTTCAGCACTTCGCGCCGCAGAATCTTGACGACCAGCGGCTCGTCGTCGCCTTCGCGCGAGGCGAGGTAGACGCGCGCCATGCCGCCCTCGGCGATCAGCCGCAGCACCTTGATGCCCGGGATGCGGACCTTGGCGCCGAGCGAATGCGCCTCCATGCGCGCAGCGAGCTCGCGTGACACGGTCTTTTCGTTCTCCGCCGCGGTCAGCTCGTGCAGCGAGGTGAGCAGCCGTTCGCGCGTCAGCTCCTGCTTGCGCTGGTAGTCGTCGGCACCGGCCTTCATCGCGCGCACGGCGATCGACTCGTTGCCTGCGCCGGTGAGGAACAGCACCTTCGGGCAATCCGCGCGGCGCTTGAGTTTGGCGAGCCAGTCGAGCCCGTCGCCGCGTCCGAGCATGTAGTCGAGAATCAGCGCCTGGTAGGAGCCGAGCGGGAAGTCAGCGCCTGGCACGTCGCGCTCCAGCGGGTCCCACTCGTCTACCGCGGCGTCCTGCCAGCGCTGCTTGATGTAATGGCCGAGGAGGCTCCTCAGGTCCGGGTCGTCGTCGATGATCAGTACGCGCATCCGCTCATTCGTACACGATTTCGACCTTCGCGAGGTAATCGGCGTATTCGCGGATGCGCGCCTCGAGCCCGGCGCGGTCGCCTGAGCGCGCCCCGTCCTCGATCTGTTTGCCCAGCGTGGAGACGTGGGCGAAGCCGTAGGAGTTGCCCACGCCCTTCATGCGATGCCCGAGCTGGCGCAGCTGCTCGAAGTCGGCGCTGGCGAGCGCTACACGCAACGTGTTCAGCTCCTTCTTGCGGTTGCTCATGAAGACCGGGATCAGGTCTTCGAGGTCGCGGGCGACGGTCACCTTGTAGCTGGAGGCGTCCATGCGCCGGATTATAGGGGCCGACCCTGCCCGCCCGGTCAGGGTTTGTCAGCGAGCGCGTCGCGTGCGCGCGGCAGGTGCGGATGCAGCGTGAGCGCCGCGGCGAACGCATAGCGCGCTTCGGCGGCTGCGCCCTCGCCAAGCAGGATCTCGGCAAAGTGCAGCATCGCGGCGAAGTGCCGCGGCTCGAGCTCGAGCGTGCGCCGGATGTCGTGCAGGCACTCGGCATCGCGCCCGAGCAGGTAGTACGCAGGGCCGTGAGCCGCGTCTCGGCGATGTCGTAGCGCTTCGCAGCGATGTCGTGCGTGGCGGCGTCGAGCGCCGCGGCGGCCGCGCGGTGGGGATGATGCATCCACACGCCGCAGATGCGCTCCTCGGTGTCGCTCGCCTCGCGCGCCGCGCAGGCGGCGAGGCGCCGAAAGAGCGCGGCGAGCGCCGGCAGGTCGCGCGCTGGCCGCCGTTCGCGGCGCGTAGCGATCAGATCGAGGATGCCGACTTCGGTCGGATTCATCTGCGTAGAGCTTAATGGAAATCGCGCGAAGCCGTTGCCAGGGGCCCGAGCAGCGCGCTGTGATCGACCAGGCGCTGCGCGACCAGATGCACCACTTCGCCGTCGCGCTCGATGCGGCCATGCACGCCGAGCAGCCGCGCGCCGAGGAGCTCGCGACGCTGGCGCTCAACAAGGTGGCGCCACACCACCACGTTCACGTTGCCCGATTCATCTTCCAGCGTGACAAACACCACGCCGCTCGCCGTATCGGGGCGCTGCCGGCAGGTGACAAGTCCCGCCACCGCCACGCTGGCCCCATGCGGCAGCTCGCGCAGGCCGCTCGAATCCATGAGCCGCATGCGCCGCAGACGCGAGCGCAGCAGCGCGAGCGGGTGTCGTCCGAGCGTGAGGCCGAGGCTCGCATAGTCCGCCACAATTTCCGCACCTTCACCCGGCGCCGGCAGGTGGGGAAGGCTTTCCAGGGAAGGAGCATCCAGGGGCGCACGCCGCGCCGAGCCGGCGGCGGCCCAGTGCGCAAGGCGCCGATGGCCGGCGAGCGATTGCAGCGCGCCGCCAGCGGCAAGCGCCCGCAGGTCCTTGCGGTTGAGGCCGAGCTCATGCACCGACATATATGGCTTGCCGGCAGCAATCTTTTTGCCCGCCGCCTCGGCCAGAGCGCCGACCATGCGCAAGCCCAGCCGCACCGCCGGGCCCTCGAGCGTGCAATCCCATTCGCTTACGTTTACATCGGGCGGCCGGATCACGACGCCGTGGCGGCGCGCGTCCTGTACGAGCTGCGCGGGCGCATAGAAGCCCATCGGCTGGCTGTTGAGCAAGGCGGCGCAGAACGCGGCCGGATGGTGACACTTGAGCCACGAAGAGACGTATACGAGCAGCGCAAAGCTCGCGGCGTGCGACTCCGGGAAGCCATACTCGCCGAAACCCAATATCTGCCGATAGAGCGCGTCGGCAAAATCGGCGCTGTAGCCGTGGCGCTGCATGCCGTCTTTCAGCTTGCCCTCGAAGTGCTCGAGGCCGCCGCGCTTCTTCCACGCCGCCATGGAACGGCGCAAGCGGTCCGCTTCGCCCGGGGTGAACCCAGCGGCGACCATGGCGAGCTGCATCACCTGCTCCTGGAAGATAGGCACGCCGAGTGTGCGCCCGAGCACCTGTTCGACGGCCGCACTCGGATAGGTGATCGGCTCCTGGCCGCGACGCCGGCGCAGGTACGGGTGCACCATGCCGCCCTGGATCGGCCCGGGGCGCACGATCGCGACCTCGATGACGAGGTCGTAGAAGTTCTCCGGCTTGAGCCGCGGCAGCATGCTCATCTGCGCGCGCGACTCGATCTGAAACACGCCGACGGTGTCCGCCTTGTGGATCATCGCGTACACCGCCGGGTCTTCCGGCGGCACCTCGTGCATCTTCCTGCCGACGAAGTCGAGCGCGCGCCGGATCACCGACAGCATGCCGAGGCCCAGCACATCCACCTTCAGCAGCCCGAGCGCCTCCAGGTCGTCCTTGTCCCACTGGATCACGGTGCGCTCGGGCATGGCCGCGTTCTCGATCGGCACCAGCTCGGCGAGCGGCCCGCGCGAGATGACGAAGCCGCCGGGGTGCTGCGAGAGATGCCGCGGGAAACCCCGCAGCATCTGCGCGAACTGCATCCACGTATTGGTAGCGGGGATCGGCTGGTCCCAGAAGGCGAAGCTCTTCGCCATTGCATCCACCTCGTTCGCCGGCACGCCGAGCGCTGTTCCGACGTCGCGCACCGCGCTTTTCGGCCGATAGCAGATCACGGTGGCGGCGATGGCCGCACGGGCGCGGCCGTATTTCTCGTAGACGTACTGGATCACCTCCTCGCGCCGCTGGTGCTCGAAGTCGACATCGATGTCCGGCGGCTCGTTCCGCTCGCGCGAGACGAAGCGCTCGAACAGCATGTTCATGCGCGCAGGATCCACCTCGGTGATGCCGAGCGCATAACACACCACCGAGTTCGCCGCCGAGCCGCGTCCCTGGCAGAGAATGCGGCGCGAGCGGGCGTAGCGGACGGCACGCCACCGGGAAAGCGCCAGCGCAGGCCGTCCTCGGTCAGCTTCGCGAGCCAGCTCTTCGGCGTATGCTCCGGCGGCACGAGTTCCGCCGGATATTCGTAGCGCAGCTCATGGAGCGAAAAGCGGCAGCGCTCGGCGATCGCCACGCTTTGCGCGAGCAATTCCGGCGGGTAAAGCTGCGCGAGGCGCATGCGAAGGCGCAGGCTCCGCTCGGCGTTCGGGTGCAGCGCCTGGCCGCATTGCGCCACCGGTTTGCCGAGCCGCACGGCGCTCAGCACATCGTGCAGGCGCTTGCGCGAGCGCAGGTGCATGTGCACGTCGCCCGCGGCGACGAGCGGCAAGCCGTATTGGCAGCCGAGCTCGCGCAGCTCCTTGAGCTTGGCGCGGTCGTTCGGCCCGCAGTGCAGCTCCGCGGCGAGCCAAGCGCGTCCGGCAAAGCGCTCCGCGAGCCATGATGCCGTGCCAGCATCGTCGCGCGGCCCCCAGAGCACGAGCACGCCGCTGGGCACAAGCGCTTCGACGTCGGCGAGCGTGAGGGAATAAGTGCCCTTCTTGCTGCGCCGGCGCCCAGTGGTGATCAGCGCGGAGATGGCGCCGTAGGAGCGCCGATCGGTCGCGAGCAGAATGAGCTTTGCCTTTTCCACCGTGATTTCGGTGCCATGGATGAGCGGCAGGCCGCATTCCCGGGCGGCGAAATGCGCGCGCACGGCGCCCGCGAGCGAGCACTCATCGGTCAGCGCGAGCGCCTTGTAGCCAAGCGCTTGCGCGCGCAAGACGAGCTCTTCCGGGTGCGAGGCGCCGCGCAGGAAGCTGAAGTTAGAGAGCGCGTGCAGCTCGGCGTAATCAGGCAAAAAAGCCATGGGCATACCAGGTGCCTTGTTCTCGATAGACCCAGGCGAGAGAGCGGCCCAGCTCGGCGACGAAGTAGTCGCGGCGCGTCTCGTCGCCGTCCCACCAGCCGCAGGCGAGGCGCTCGGGGCCCGCGATGAGCACGAGCTCGGTTTCGCTAACACGCCGTGGCGCGGCGAGCAGCCACGCCGGCCGCGGCCCGGGCTGCACGAAATCGTGCGCGTCCCAATCGCCCGGCTCGACCCGCCGCCAGGCATATTCCGGCCGATGGTCCGGAAAAGGCGTCACGCCGTAGACGGCATCGCGCCCAAGGCGCGCTTGCAGGCGCTCGACGAGCTCGGCCCACTGCTCGGCCTCGGCGACGCGGTCGCCGAAAAGCCCGCGACTTAGCGCGCCGAGCGGCACAAAATCGCCGGCATCGAGTGCGATTGCTTCTACCGGCTGCGCAAGCACTATCGTCGCCAGCTTCTCGCGCAGCAGAACCGAGAGGCGCTCGGCATCGCGCGCAGGAGAAGCGAATTGCACCTGCACGGCGCTCCGCGAGCGATCGTGATGCGCGAGCGTCAGCGTGAATGCACGAACCCCGGCCTGGCGAGCGGCAAGCAGGCCGGCGAGCTGTGCGAGCAAGCGGCGCGCGGCAAATAGCAAAGCCTCGGCGTGGGCCACTTCGCCCGGCAGCTCGAGCTCGGCGCTGAAGCGCTCGGGCGGCACGAAGAATTCGCGCGGCTCCGGGAGGCGTCCAAGCGCCTGGTCGAGCTCGTCGATGAGCTCGGGGCCGCAACGCTCGGCGAGGCCATCGCGCGGAAGCGCGAGCAGCTCGCCGAGCGTGGAGATGCCAATGGCGGCGAAAAACGCGGTGTCGACGCGCAGCACCTCGAGAGGTAATTCCTCCAGCGCAAGACCGGCGCCCCGGGCGCGCCACAGGGCGGCGCGCGAGCTCGGCGCCGCGGCGAGCGAAGCGCGGAAACCGAGCTCGGCGCAGCCGCGCTCGAGCGCGGCGAGCAAGGCGTCAGGACTGCCGAAGTAGCGCAGGCTGCCTTCGACTTCCAGCAGCAAGGCCTCCGGCGGCTCGAGCGCGACCTTAGGCGTGAACTGGCAGGCCCAGGCGGCGAGCGGGGCGAGCATCGTCGCCGGCAGGCCGGGGAAGTGAAGCGCGACCCAGAACATGGAACGGCCTTTCGAGCGGAAGGTGCAGCGGTGAGGCGAGCGGCGAGCCGCGCCGCTTGAAGAGGTGCACGGCAAGCGCCGATCCAGCCGGCTCGAGCGCAAGGCGCAGGCAGGCAGGTGACGATTCAGCGCGAGCGGCGAGCGGACGGAAAATAAACGCCGCTGCGCGGCTCACCTGCGCGGCGACCGCGAGGCGCTGGAGCTCGGCGTAGCGCGCTTTCGGCAGCCAAGCGGCAAGCGCATGGCAGCTTGCCGCGCGCAACGCCTGCTCCGTGGCCCACAGGGCATCGCGCCGGCCCGGAGATTGCACGATCAGCAAATTCGCCAGATCAACGCCGCCGGCAGCCAGAGCGGGCGCATACGGGATGTGCGGCGGCGCGATCCAGATGGCGCGCTTACCCGAGCTCGTGAGACCGGCAAACGCCGGCAGTAGCAGCGCGAGCTCGCCAATGCCAGGGTCGTCGGCCATGACTTCCGTAAGCCCTTGGCGTGGCCAGCCACCGCCCGGCAGCTCGTCATCGAGCGCGGCAAAGCCGCTCGGAATCGCCTGAGCGCCTTGGGCGAGCGCGCCGCCGCGCCAGACCGGATGCCGCTGCAGGATTTCCTCGAGGGCGCCCATACTGTATTTTCATACAGTAATCGGCGGCTGACAAGCGCCCCTAGCGCCTACTCTTTAGCCGGCGCAGCTCGGCCTGATAGGCCGACATGAACTCGCGCCCGAATACCTTGTTGAAGTCTTCCTGCGCCTCCCGGGCGAGCTGCTGCTGGTGCGCGACGAACGCCTCCCAAAACCTGGCCTTGCGCCCGCCGAGGGCGAAGCCGCCGGCCGATTTCTCGAAAGTTTTCTCCAGCACCTGAGGGTCGAGGCGCCTCAGCGCCCCGAGCACCGCGGCGCGCATGCCCGCCATGAGCGCAAGCTCGTGCGCGCGCAGATCCTCGCAGGCCTCGCCGATCGAGCGCACCGGATCGAGAAAGCCCTCGGTGCGCTCGCCCGGGTCGAGCAGGAACTGCATCGCCTCGTGCGCATCGGCCATCAGCTTGAGCGCATTGTTGTCGCCCGCCGCCACCAGGGTGCGCTCCCCGGCTTCGAATTCCTTACGCATCTGGGCGTGCGCGACGAGCAGCATCGTCAATCCCTCGACCGCCGCACGCAGCACCGCCCCGCAGTCGCGCAGCAGCCGCTCGGACTCAGCCGCCGAGAGTGCCTTGTGCGGCATGCCCGCGCCTTCGAGGAAGACGCGCAGCGCTTCGTTCATCGACGCCGGCGCGGCCGCGGGCGGCTTCGCCGCAGGGCCGATGTACGTGGGCTCGACGCCGACGTAGGTTGGCTCTTCGAGCATGCGGGCCTCGGGTGGCGGAACCGTGGCCGCCTCGCCGGCATCGCCCTCTTCGCCGAAGATGCTGAGGAGCGATTTCTTGTCCGCCGGCGGGGGCGCGGCAGGCGCTTTCTCGGGAAAGAGGACCGGGACCTCGAATTCGCCCATCTCGGAGCTGTCGCCGGAATTGAGCTTCAGGCGGGTGCCCGAGCCGTAGCGGCGGCCTTTCGCCATCACCGGGTTCACCTTGGAGACGACTGACATCCAGCAGGTGCCGTCTTCCTCGGCGAGCTCCACGTGCACGCGGGAGATGTGCTTAAGCGGATCCTCAAGCACCAGGCTGCAGGTCGCGTCGCGGCCGATGGTGACCGGCAGCGCGTCGAAGTCGCGGGTCTGAAAAAGCGTCGGCCGCCCGGCCTGCTTGGTGAAGATCTTGATGGTTACCGGCATCGGCTAAGCGGCACCCCAGCCGTGGTCGGCCCAGCGGCCGTCCCGCATGGCGCAGTACCGGGCGGTCATGGTCTAGCGCAGATCGAATTGCCTATAGCCGGTTCTTCGGCGTCGGCACGTCGCAGGTGCCGAGCGTGCGCGCAAAGTTGTACCACTTGAGCGCCTCGGCATAGTCACGCGAGACGCCGATCAAGCCCTTGTCGTAGATGTCGCCAAGCCGCTTGGCGGCGTCGCAGCTCCCGCCGCGCGCGGCGCTGATGTAAGTCTTGACGGCTTCCTTGGCCTTGCCTTCGCCTTCGAGCGCCTGCGCGGTGTGGAAGACGATCGCGCCGCTCGGCGCGGCGACGCTCGACGGCTGCTGCTGCTGACGCTGGAGCGCCGCCAGGCGCTCGCGCTCGGCCTGTTCCGCCGCCTTTGCCTCGGCCGCCTCGCGCTTCGCCTTTTCGGTTTCGGCGAGCAGTTTCTGCCGCTCCGCTTCGAGCGCCGAAAGACGATCGCGCTCGGCTTGCTTCTTCGCGTCTTCAGCCTTCGCGAGCTTGGGATCTTCGGCCTTCCTGCCGTCGGCCTTGGCCCTCGCGTCGCGCGCCTTGTCCTCCGCGGCGAGCTTCTCCTTCTCGACCGCCTTCGCCGCTTCCGCCTGCTTCCTGAGCTCCGCGTCGCGCCGCGCGAGCTCGGCCGCAGCTTCCTTTTGCCTCGCCAGGTTCCCCGACTTCTTCGCCTCGGCTTCCGCGGCGCGCGCCTTATCGAGCGCGAGGCGCGCCTGCTCTTCCTTCTGCTTCGCCTGCGCGAGCTCTTCGGCCTTTTTCTTCGCCTCCTCGAGCTGCTTTTGCATCGCGGCGAGCTGCTGTTTGGTCTGCTGGTCAGTGCCGCCGACGAAGTAAAGGGCAACGCCCGCGATCGCGAGCGCTGCGACGCCCACGACCAGCGCCACCTTGATCTGCTGCTTCCTGCCGCCCGGCGCCGCTTCCGCTGCCGCCACGCGCTTCTTGAGCTCGGCTTCGCGCCGCGCGAACTCCTCGCGCGCTTTCTTGTCGGCTTCGCTTCGCGCTTTCTCTTCGGTTTCCGCGCGCGCCTTCGCTTCGGCCTGCCGCTTTGCCTCGACTTCGGCTTCGCGTTTCTTGAATTCCGCTTCGCGCCGCGCAAGCTCGGCAGCGGCCTCCTGCTTCGCCTTCTCGGCCTCGCGCTTGGCAAGCTCCTCGGCTTCCTGACGCTTCGCCTCCGCCTCGGCCTCGCGCCTCTTGTACTCGGCTTCCTTGCGCGCCATCTCCGCTTCGAGGCGTGCCTTCTCCGCCTCGAGCTTCGCTTTGGCCTCGGCCTCGCGGCGCGCCGCCTCCTCGAGCTCCTTGCGCTCCTGCTCCTTCGCCTTTGCCGACGATTCCTCGAGCGGCACACCGCGCAGCTTGGCGATCTTGCGCTTCGCGAGCGCCGCGTAGATGCCGTTCGGGAACTGCTGTACGTAGAGCTCGAAGTCGTCCGGGTCGTTGCCGTCCTTGATCGCGCGCCAGAACTCGAGCTCGACCTCCTGGCTGCTGCCCTGCGTGCCGCTGCCCGAGGTGCGCGACGAATCCTGCGCCGGTGCCTTGGCAACCGCCGGCGCCGGTTTGAGGGTGGCGAACTCGCCCGTCAGCGCGCCGGCGACCGTCCTGTCCGAATCGTCCTCCGCAGACTTGCCCTCGAGCGCGCGCTTCAGCGCCACAGAGAGGTCGCGCGCCGACTGGAAGCGCTGGTCGGGGTTCTTGGCGAGGGCCCGGTTCACCACTGCGTCGAAGAGCGGCGTGACGGCGTTGTTCAGCGACGAGGGCAGTGGCGGCTCCTCCTGGATGATTTTCTTGGCGATGGTCCAGGCGCCCGAGCCGGTGAACGGCTTTTCGCCGGCGAGGAACTGATAGAGGATGATGCCGGCAGAGAACACGTCGGTGCGCTTGTCGAGCTGCCCGCCGGTGATCTGCTCGGGCGACATGTACGCCGGCGTTCCCACCATGGTTCCCGCCTGCGTGCGCTCCACCGAAGTCTTGTCCGAGTCCTGCACGCGCGCGACGCCAAAGTCGGTGAGCTTGGTGCGCGCCTGCGCGTCGAGCATCACGTTGGCGGGCTTGATGTCGCGGTGGATGATGCCGGCGTTGTGCGCGAAGTCGAGCGCGTCGCACAGCTCGCACATGATGCGCACCGCCTCCTTCAGGTCGAAGCGCTCGTTCGCGTCGAAGAAGGTCTTGAGCTCCTTGCCCTTGATGAACTCCATGACGAGGTAGGCGATGTCGCCTTCCTCACCGAAGTCGTAGACCTGGACGATGTTGGGATGATTGAGTCGCGCGACGGCCTGCGCTTCGCGCACGAAGCGCATCGAGTAATCCTTGGCCGTGTCCTCATCGAGGTGACTCTTGAGGATGGTCTTGATCGCCACCCGGCGGCCCAAGCGCGGATCCAGGCCCTCGTAGACGACACCCATCGCACCTTTGCCGATCGTGCGCTCGATGTTGTAGCGGCCAAGCGTTTTCAGTTCAGGAGCCGGCGCGGCCATGGCTCAAGACTTTGGTGCATCCCCTTGTTGTGTATTGCCTAATTATCTTTGGGGCGCCGAAGGGCCACAAGGCAGTACGTCGGGCAGTCTGACCGCCCGTCGAAGTGAATTTGCACGCGACGGATTCGCTTCCGCGCTTCATTCACGCGCCGCGTGCGAGCGGACGTTCATAGCGGGACCGTTCAGACATCGAGCGCCCAAAACGCGCGCCTGTTCGCTCAGCCGGCGGCTGCGCTTCGCGCCGCGTAGTGCCGACGTGAAACCCACAGAAGTTGTAAGCAACTGTTTTGCGGCAGGCGGCTAGGCCTGCCGTTTCGGCTTGGCCGTTGGCTTGGCTTTGCGCTTGGGTACGGCCTTAGGGCGCGGCTTTGGGGTCGCCTGTCGCTTTTTTGGAGCCGCTTCAGGCCTTTGCTGCGTTGCGGAATCTGTGGTCTGTGCGCAAACTGGCTGCAACCCGAAGGCGAGCGCCGCGCCGAGCGCGCCGGCCGCGAAGAGGCGTGACGCCGCGCGCACGCGCGTCACTCGCAGAAGAATTCGACGACGTCGGTCGCGCTGGCGCGCGACTGGCCGAAGGCGATCCAGCCGTGGCCACGCAACGTGAACTCCTCGCGCCGAAGCACGATCTCCTTGTCGCCCTCGATCGTCACGAATGTGCCGTTCGCGCTGTGATCGGTGAGGATGAACTTGTCGAGCCGCCGCTCGATCTTGCCGTGCGCGCGCGAGGCCATGCGCTCCTTGATCACGAGATCGGCGGCGGCGTCGCGTCCGAGCGCGACGGCCGGGCGCTCGGCGGAGAGCACCACCTCGCTTCCCTGCACGAGGAGCCGCAGCTTCGCGTTCTTCGGCTTGTACACCGACTTTTGCGAAGCGAGAGTGGTCATGTCCTCGCTTTGCTGCCAGATCAACTCGTAGACCTGGATCTCCTGCGCCTTGCCCTTTACCTGGATAGTCGTGATCGCGCGCGTCGCCGCCTTCAGCATCGGCGACATCAGCATCACCGTGTCACGCGCGGTGATGATTTGCCCTTTCGTCGCCACGCCGGCGAGACGCGCGGCGAGATTGACCGCATCGCCGAACACATCGCCCTCGCGCTCCACCACCGGGCCATGGTTGAAGCCGACGCGGATGCCGATCTGGGTGTTGCCAACCGGCGGCAGTTCGGAGATCGCGCTCTGCATTTCGATCGCCGCGTCGGCCGCCTGGTCCGCTGTCGCGAACACCGACATCACCTCATCGCCGATCGTCTTGATGACGCGGCCTTTGGCGTTGACCGTCTTGTCGCGCATGATGTTCACGCACTTTTCGATGGCGGCGTGCGCGACGGCGTCGCCCGTCGTCTCGTAGAGCTTGGTGCTGCCGCTGACGTCGGCGAACAGCACCGAGAATTCGCTGACCTGCTCCGCCATCGACCCCGGCCGCCTCCCTTTCGGGAGTCATTCTACCGGGAAAAAAAATGGGGGCGCTGTCGCGCCCCCAAGCTCCGCTCACTGCCTCCCCTTAATTCTTGCAGGGCCTGCTCTCGCGACTCTCCTCTAAGCACTCGGGAGTTGAAATGCCCGTTTCGTCGATGCGATGGTCCATCGGCGGCGTCGTGCCGACGTCACCGGCGAAGCCGTAGTCGATCTGCTTCGCGACCGAGTCGGTCGACTGCGCATCCTTCAGCGCCTGGGACGCGATCTGGCTCACGGTAGAGCCGATCGATCCGACGATCGTAATCACCGTGCCGCACGCCGGCCCGCCGATGCACGCGCCGTTAAAGTACACGTTCGCATTTGCATTGGTCGTCTGGAAGAGCGTCGGCTGCGGCGAACCAGTGAGGTTCCAGCTGTTCGCCGTTCCGGTCATTGTCAGCGTCGACGGAACAGACAAATTCAGCGCGGTGATGTCGGCAGTGCTATTCAACATTGGACCGGTGCCGCCCGACGATATCGTGCCCGTCACGTTGTTGGAGGCGACGGCGAGATTGAACGTGCCTCCTGCCGCATCGCTTATGTTTTCAAACGAGGTCCAGCTCAAGGCTCCGCTATTTCCAGCGTTCTGAGCAGTGAGGTTGTACGTCGCGCCGCTGCCGGTGATCGTGTCGCTGTTCGGGCTGCCGGTCACGGACGTGATGCCCGTGCGCGTCCCGCCAATGCCGGTCGTCGTTCCAGCTGCGCCGGAGAGACTGAACGTCACGGGGCGCGTGTAGCTGGCGTAATTCATCGTGCCGTTCGTGCCGCCACTGAGATTGCCGGTAATCGAGCCGTTAGCGCTGCCGTGCATGTTGAACGTGCCAGTGCCGAGGTCCGCAAGGTTGCCCATGCCGGCGAACACACCAGACAGGTTCGTTACCGAGCCCGTATTCGAGCCATTCAACGTCCACGTCGCACTCGTGGCGCGCAGTGTTCCCG
>VBCM01000278.1 GCA_005883675.1 Betaproteobacteria bacterium | reverse complement strand
CCGAGTGAGCTGCTCGATGATGTGCCAAGCCGTCACGATCCAGCCCGCTTTATTGATCACTACGAATGTGCCAATGCTGCTGGAGCACTGGCCGGCGACGGACATGCGCGACAGGACTACCGGCTGGGTGAAGCCCTTGGCGATTGAGTACGCTTCACGGAACATCTCTTAATTGGCGGGTTAATTGGCGGATCGTTTGGCGTCCCCACGGGGATTCGAACCCCGGTTACCGCCGTGAAAGGGCGATGTCCTAGGCCTCTAGACGATGGGGACTGCGACGTTTCTCTTCAGGTTGGCTGGTGGAGGTAACCGGGATCGAACCGGTGACCTCTTGCATGCCATGCAAGCGCTCTCCCAGCTGAGCTATACCCCCAACCAAGGGGGCGAATTATAGCAAGCCGAAATTACGCCGCGTCCGATTCCTAAGAGCTGCACGGACCGAGGCGTCGGCCGCTCACGTGCGAGCGCGAAGTGAATTTCATGCCTTGCGCATCGCCCTCGAGATCGAGGTCACCATCAAGCGTCTGCGCCGTGTAGCGCATCTTTGCCGTGCCCTCGAGCGGAATACGGCCGGTGCAGCGCACGTTGAATGAGAACTCGGCGCCGGTGTCGTGCTCGTTCGAGAACTCGCATTCGCCGCGCGCGCCGGCGTCGCTCATGACCTTGGCGGGATTCGCCGCCTGCTCGGGCGTAATGCAGCGTGTCTTCGTGACCGGCCCGGGTTTGGGCTGAAACGCGCCGAGGCCCTTCGCGTGCACGTCCACCGTGAATTCCCAGTTGCCCGGCTCGATACTCGCGGCGGCGGCGAGCGCCGGTATGGCGATTGCCACGAGAAGCGCAAGGCGCATATCAATCCTGGTCGAGATGTGTTGAAAGGCGGTGCAGGACCGTCTCGCGGCCGAGGAGCTCGAGCACGGCGTCGATCGACGGCGTCTGCGTGCGTCCGGTCACCAGGCGGCGCAGCGGCATCGCAAGCTGCGGCATCTTGAGGCCGCTCGACTTCACCACATCCTTGATCGCCTCACCGAGCGCCGCGCGTTCCCAGCGCGCGGTCGAAAGGCGCGCCTTGAGCACGCGCAGCGCTTTGCCGACGCTCTCCACCGCGTAGAACAGCATCGCTTCGTTCGCGAGCTGCACCAGGGTCGAGGCGCGATCCTTGAGCAGCGCGATCACGCGCACGAGCGGTGGGCCGCCGCCGGGTTGCGCGCCGCGCGCACGCAGGAGCGGCTCGAGGAGCTCGGCAAGCCGCTCCTCGGGCGCGCTCTTGATGTAGTGCTGGTTGAGCCAGGCGAGCTTTTCGGGGTTGAACTGCGCGGGCGAGCGCGACACGTGCGCGAGGTCGAACCATTGGACGAACTCGCGTATTGCATCACGCTGACCGCGCCGTGGCGCTTGGAGAGCTTGTGACCGTCGTCGCCCAGCACCGTCGGTAAATGGGCATATGACGGCACCGCGGCACCGAGCGCCAGAATCATGTTGATCTGGCGCGGCGTATTATTGACATGATCGTCGCCGCGAACGACGTGCGTGATGCGCATGTCGAGATCGTCGACGACGACGCAGAAGTTGTACGTCGGCGTGCCGTCGGAGCGCGCGATGATGAGGTCGTCGAGCTCGGCGTTGGCGATCTCGATCGACCCTTTGACGGCATCGTTCCAGACGACGCTGCCGTCGTCGGGATTGCGAAAGCGTACGACGGGCTTCGCTCCCGGCGGCGGGGTGAGTCCGTTCGCGGCGACGTTTTCGGGGCGCCAGCGGCCGTCGTAGCGCGGCTTCTCGCCGCGCGCGCGCTGCTCGGCGCGAAGCTGCTCCAGCTCCTCCTTCGTCGCCCAGCAGCGATACGCATGGCCGGCGGCGATGAGCTGCCCGGCGAGCTCCTTGTAGCGCGCAAGCCGCTGCATCTGGAAGAACGGACCCTCGTCCCAGTCGATGCCAAGCCAGCGCATGCCGTCGACGATTGCCGCCACCGAGGCCTGCGTGGAGCGCTCGAGGTCGGTGTCCTCCACGCGCAGGATGAACTCGCCGCCATGGCGGCGCGCATAGGCCCAGGAGAAAAGCGCGGTGCGCGCGCCGCCGATGTGCAGATAGCCGGTGGGGCTCGGCGCGAACCGGGTGCGAACAGCCATGGATCCCGGATTCTAATTCCGTACTAAGTACGTAATAGTTATTTCGTACTTAGTAGGGAATTCAGTCGGCGCCGCCTTCCACCGCATAGCGCTGCGCGCGCCAGCGCAGCATGCCGCCTGAGAGATTCGCGACTTTCTCGAAGCCGCACTTGCCCAGCAGCACCGTGGCCTGCGCCGAGCGCGCGCCGGAACGGCACACCGTAACGGTGGGCTCGGCTTTGGAGAGCTCGTCAGCGCGCGCGGTGAGCGTGCCGAGCGGGATGAGGCGCGCGCCGGGCACGTGGCCGAGCGGTCCGTTGAATTCGTCGGGCTCGCGCACGTCCACGATCTGCACCTCGCGCAAGTGCTCTTCGAGCCAGTGCGGCTGCACTTCCCAGATGCCGGCGAAGGTGTAGGTGAGCGCCGCCCAGTCTGGATCCAAGGTGGTTGTCTTCTCCGGTCGCCCGCACTTCATGTTGGCGGGGATCGCCACGTCCATCTGCTTCGGGTGCGCGAGCCCGAGATTCGTCATATAGCCGACGAAATCGTTCTCGCCGATCGACTCGGCAAGGCGCGGGTTGTAGAGCTTCTCCTCGCCCACGCTCGTGACCGTAAGGCCGCGATAGTCATGGCCTGGATAGATCAGGCAGTGATCGGGGAGCGTGAAGATCTGGTTGCGCACCGAACGGTAGAGCGTGCGCGCATCGCCGTCCTGGAAGTCGGTGCGGCCGCAGCCGCGGATGAAGAGCGCATCGCCCGTGAACGCCATCGACTGGTCGTCGAGCACGTAAGTCAGGCACGCGTTCGTGTGGCCAGCGGTGGGCCGCGCTTGCAGATATCTTGCGCCAAACTGGATTTTCTCTTGCGGCCGAAGATAGAGGTCCGCCCCTTCGGCACCGCTCTCCGCGGCCACCGCGATGCGGCTGCCGAGCTTCTGCCGCAGCAGCCATGCGCCGGTGACATGGTCGGCGTGCACGTGCGTCTCGAGCGTGAGCTTCAGGCGCAGGCCGAGCTCCTCGAGCAGCGCCGCATCGCGCCGCGCCTGCTCGAACACCGGGTCGATGGTAGAGCTGGCGGAATATCATCGGCGCCTTACTCTACTCTGGTACGCTTTATTGTCCAGCAACGCTAGAGGAACCTCCTATGGCACTTAAACTCGCTCGCATCTTGACTGCTTTTGCCATCGCCCTCGGCGCAAGCGCCGCACATGCGCAGTTCGATGGCATCTTCTTCGGCGCGGGCATGGGCTTGTACAAGGCGACCATCCAGATCCCGGATAGCTTCACCTTCGGCAATGACAAGCACACGGCGGGGCTCAATCTCGACGCCGGCTATGGGCGTAGTTTCGGCGATTTCAACCTCGCCGGGGAACTGCGCTACGCGAATGAGATCGGCAAGGTCGACCTGTCCGCATTTTCCACCAGCGCCAAGCTCCGGAATGCGTGGTCGGTCTCGGTGCTGCCGGGCTACAAATTCGGCAACGCGGCGCTTCTCTTTGCGCGCCTCGGCTATACGCGCGCAGAGCTTACCGGCAGCTTCCTCGATCCGGATTCGTCGAAGACCCACACCGGATGGCTGTGGGGCCTCGGCGCAAAAGGCGCGTTCTCGCGCAATCTCGCGCTTACTATCGAATACCAGTTGTACGATCTCAAGCGCGAAGACTACGCAGTGAGCGGGCCGCTGCAGCCCGCCTCTACCGGCGTCGTAGTCGGCGTGCAGTACACGCTTCGCTGAGAAGCGTTTGCTAGAATCCGGCTCCCCGGGTCGTTAGCTCAGCGGTAGAGCACTGCTCTCACACAGCAGGGGCCACTGGTTCGATCCCAGTACGACCCACCAACTCCTTTAAGTCGGCAGGCGCTGCGGATCGTTCCACAGCGGCAGCGCGCGATGCGCGGCGAGATAGTCGCGCATCAATTCCTGTTGTCGCGCCTCCGGATCGGTGGCCACTTCCCAACTGCAGCCACTACAGCGCTCGCCGCTGATGGCGCGCGCGCGCAGTTGCTCGTCGAGCGCGATGCGGATCGTCGCCGCACGCCCGTAATAGACGATGCCACCGCCCTGCCACAGCGCGAACACGCCGGGCGCGTGCGGCGCCGCGGCGACTAACGACTCGGTGAATGGGACGCTACGGTTGCTGATGGACATGCTTCCTCCCCGCTTCATCGAAATGCATTTTACTCCTGCGGTTCGTTGGTTTACGCCGATACGCACACATGTCGCTTCGTTTCGACACCGCAAAACGGAAATGCTTTTCAGTCGCTTACGCGACGGCCGTAACTGGCACAGCGGTTGCAGAAGCATCTGCATCAAGAACCTGGAAGAAAGCGAGGCAAGGATGCCGTTGAAACCGAATGGCGCTTTATGCCGGGTACGCGAGCAAATCATCGAGGATGCGCCGAGCGGGCTCACCCTGCAGTTCGAGTGCGACGGCGACCGCCTGCGCCTGGTGATCGCGGGAAGTGCGCTCGCCGTGGGCAACCGCGAAATCCTGTTTGACCAGGAGGGACGCGAAGCCGCCGCCGGCACGCTGGTGGGCGAGTTTCGCCGGCCGAGCTGGCTGAAGGCCGTCTAGGTTCGCGCGAGCAGTTGCCTGAGCCACTCCTGCGCGTCGGATTCCCCGCCGCGCAGGTTCATGCAGCGGTCGCGCAGGTTCCTGAGCACGTGCTCGACCATGCCGCCACGGTGCTCCGGCGCAAGCCCATCGAGCGCGCGGGCGAAGGCATGAGCGAAGTGCGTCTTGTCGAGCACGCGCTGCTCGTGCAGCGTCTCGATCAGCACCATCTGCGCCGCGGCGAGACCGGCGAGCGTCTCGATGAGCGTCGGCAGCGGCTCATCCATGGAGCCGCGCCTCCTGCGGCAGCGTGCGCCAGAGCGTCGCGAGCAGCACGTCGACGTTCACCGGCTTGGCGATGTAGTCGGTGGCGCCCGCCTCCAGGCACTTGTCGCGATCACCCATCATCGCCTTGGCGGTGACCGCGATGATCGGCAGGCTCTGGTAGCCGTCGAGCTGGCGGATGATGCGCATCGTGTCGAGGCCGTCGAGCCCGGGCATCATCACGTCCATCAGTACGAGATCGATCTCCGCGGTGCGCTTGAGGAGCTCGATGCCCTCCTTGCCGCTTTCCGCGTGCAGCACCTCCATGCCGTGCGCTTCGAGTGCGCTCGTGAGCGCGAACACGTTGCGGATGTCGTCGTCCACCACCAGGACTCTGCGCCCGGCGAGCTCCTGCGCGGCGCGCGGCGCCATGGCGTGCGCGACCTCCTCGCCTACCGGCATGGGCGCCGGCTGCTCGGCGCGCCGCGCCGCAAGGACCGGGTCGGGCTCGGCCAGCGCCTCGCGTCCGAGCTCCGGCGTCGCTTCGTAATTGAGCGGCAGGTAGAGCGTGAAGGTACTGCCCTGGCCCGGTGCCGCCGTACTTGCGGCTGGTGGTGCCGTCGGCCTGCTGGAAGGCCTCGAAGATCAGGCGCTGCTTGTTCGCCGGGATGCCGATGCCGGTGTCCACGACCGCCAAGGACACGACCTCCCCGGCATGCTCGAGGATCGGATGCCCCCGCGTCCAGCCGCCCGTCGCCTGGGCGACGCGCAGCGACACGCTGCCGCGGGTCGTGAACTTGAAAGCGTTGGAGAGGAGATTGGTGATGATCTGCTGCAGCCGCTTGCCGTCGGTCTCCATTGCCGCGGGCAGCTGCGGATCCACCGTGACGTTGAATTCGAGCGCCTTGTCCGTGGCCATCTGCCGGAAGGTGCGCTCGACGTAGTCGCAGACATCGGCAAAGCGCTCGGTAGCGATGTTGAGCGTGACGGTGCCCGACTCGATCTTCGCGAGATCCAGGATGTCGTTGATCAGCGCGAGGAGCTCGGCGCCCGATGAATGGATGGTGCGCGCGAACTCCACCTGCTTGGACGTGAGGTTGCCGCCGACGTTGTCGGCGAGCAGCCGCGCGAGGATCAAGAGGCTGTTGAGCGGCGTCCTCAGCTCGTGCGACATGTTGGCGAGGAACTCGCTCTTGTAGCGCGAGGAGAGTGAGAGCTGCTCGGCCTTTTCTTCGAGCGCCGCGCGCGCCTGCTCGATCTCGCGGTTCTTGAACTCGACCTGGTGCATCTGCTCGGAGAGCTGGCGCGCCTTCTCCTGCAGCTGCTCGTTCGCCGCGCGCAGCTCGTCCTGCTTGGATTTGAGCAGGCCCTCGGACTTCTGCAGGTTGAGCGCCTGCTGCTCGAGGCGGTCGTTGGTCTTCTTCAGCTCTTCCTGCTGCGCCTGCAGCTCGGCCGTCAGCGATTGCGACTGGTGCAGCAGGTACTCCGTCTGCATGTTGGCGGCGATGGTGTGCAGCACCACGCCGATCGACTCGGTCAGCTGGTCGAGGAACGTCTGGTGGATCTCGCTGAACTTGCTGAACGAGGCGAGCTCGATCACCGCCTTGACCTGGCCCTCGAACAGCACCGGCAGGATGACGATGTTGACCGGCGCGCCCGAGCCGAGCGCCGAGCTGATGCGGATGTAGTCCGACGGCGCGCTCGTCAGCACGATGCGCTTTTTCTCGAACGCGCACTGCCCGACCAGTCCTTCGCCGAAGGCGATCTTGCGCGGCAGGCTCTTGGAGTGGCGCTGCGCGTAGCCCGCGAGGAGCTCGAGCGTCGAATCGCCGCTGCGGTGATCGGCCACATAGAACGCCGCCTGCTGCGCGTTCACCAGCGGCGTGAGCTCGGAGAGGATCAGGCGCGAGACGGTCACCAGGTCGCGATGGCCCTGCAGCATGCGCGTGAAGCGCGCGAGGTGCGTCTTCAGCCAGTCCTGCTCGGTGTTCTTGCGCGTCGTGTCCTTCAGGTTGCGGATCATCTCGTTGATGTTGTCCTTCAACGAGGCGACTTCGCCCTGCGTGTCCACCGTAATGGACCGCGTGAGGTCTCCTTTGGTGACGGCGGTAGCCACTTCGGCGATCGCGCGCACCTGCGTCGTGAGGTTCGCCGCCAGGCGGTTGACATTCTCGATCAGGTCGCGCCACGTGCCCGCCGCGCCCGGCACGCGCGCCTGGCCGCCGAGCTTGCCCTCCGAGCCCACTTCACGCGCCACGTTGGTGACCTGCTCGGCAAAGACCGCGAGCGTGTCGATCATGCCGTTGATGGTGTCGGCGAGCGCCGCCACTTCGCCTTTCGCTTCCACGGTGAGCTTGCGCGTGAGGTCGCCGCTCGCCACGGCATTAACGACGCTCGCGATGCCGCGCACCTGGCTCGTGAGATTGGCGGCCATCGAGTTCACGTTGTCGGTGAGGTCCTTCCAGGTGCCGCCGACGCCCT
>VBCM01000239.1 GCA_005883675.1 Betaproteobacteria bacterium | reverse complement strand
TCCTCGTCAGCCGGCGCGCAGACGCTGCGCGCGCTCTTGAACGGCCGCATGCAGTTGCGGCTTGTAGCCTAAGGCAAAGAACACTTCCGCGGCGAGAAAGATCGGCGCGATAAAAATCTGCAACAGGTTGTCGGCGAGCGCCGGGCGGCGCCCTTCGTAGACATGCCCGACGAGCTGCAGGATCCAGCCGCCGATGAAGAGCACGGCAAACCAGGTCCAGCCGGCTACAGCGCCGAGCGTGGCGATGCGCTCGCCCGCCCACAGCAGCGCCGCGAAGACGGCAAGCATTGCGAAGCCGAACGCGATGTCCAGCACGAAGTAGTAGAGGAGCACGATCGCGGCCAGCACCATGCCAGCACTGACCGCCGTGCCGCCGAGATCGAAGCGCAGCCACGCGAGCGGAATGAATAGCGCGAGCACGATCACCGGCACACCAATGAAATGCGTCGCCTTGTTGCGCCCGTCCCGGTGGTACGCCGCATAGATTGCCAGTTGCTCTTCGAGCGACTTCATCGGAGGAAACGTCGGCGCGCAAATTTCATTCTATAATTCAGCATTTTAACGACTCCATGGTGGTCACGCACGGCTCTTTGCGGAGCGCCCGGAGCCGCACCACGCTGACCATCGGCAGCTTCGACGGCGTGCATCGCGGCCATCGGGCGCTGATCGAGCGCGTCGTGGCCAAGGGCCGCGAGCTGGGCGTGAGCTCCTGCGTACTGACATTCGAGCCGCATCCGCGCGAATTCTTCGCCGGCGATGCGGCGCCCCCGCGCCTTACGCGGCTACACGACAAGCTCGAGCTCCTCGCCGCGGCGGGGGTGGAGCGCGTGCATCTCATTCGCTTCGACGCGCGCTTTGCGGCGATGAGCGCGGCGCATTTCATTGAAGATGTACTGGTGCGTGGGCTCAGTGTGGCGTGGTTGCTGGTCGGACGCGACTTCCGCTTTGGCGCCAAGCGCCAGGGCGACTTCGCCACGCTCGAAAGAGCTGCCCGCCGCCACGGCTTCGCGCTCGAAGCGATGCCCGATGTTTCGTTCGACGGCGAGCGCGTCTCGAGCTCGACGGTACGAGCGGCGCTGGCGGCGGGCGATTTCGCGCGTGCCGAGCGGCTGCTCGGCCGGCCTTACACGATCAGCGGCAAGGTGGGACGCGGGGCGCGGCTCGGCCGCGAGCTCGGCTTTCCGACGGCGAACATTGCGCTCGCGCAGCGGCCGCCGCTCGCCGGCATCTACGTCGTGGAGGTTGAAAACTTCGGCCGCGGCGTGGCGAGCGTAGGACGGCGCCCGACGGTCAATCCGGTGGCGAAGCCGCTTCTCGAAGTACATCTCTTCGACTGGGACGGCGAGCTCTACGGGCGGCGGCTGCGCGTGCGCTTCCTGCGCAAGCTGCGCGACGAGGCGAAATTCGACGATCTGGAGCGGCTGCGCGAAGCGATTGCGCGCGACGCCGCCGAGGCACGCGAGTACTTTGCGCGACATGGCTGATTACAAGGACACGCTGAACCTGCCGGAAACGCCGTTTCCGATGCGCGGCGATCTCGCCAAGCGCGAGCCGCAATGGGTGAAGGACTGGCAGGACAGAGGCGTCTACCGCCGCCTGCGCCAGATCGCGAAAGGCCGGCCGCGCTTCGTCCTGCACGACGGGCCGCCTTACGCGAGTGGCGACATCCACATCGGCACGGCGATGAACAAGATCCTGAAGGACATCATCGTCAAGTCGAAGACGCTCGCGGGCTTCGACGCACCTTATGTGCCCGGCTGGGACTGCCATGGCATGCCGATCGAGGTGCAGATCGAGAAGAAGTACGGCAAGAACCTGCCGCCGCAGGAGACGCAGCGCCTGTGCCGCGCCTTTGCCGCCGAGCATATCGAGCGGCACAAGAAGGACTTCCAGCGCCTGGGCGTGCTTGGCGACTGGGAGCATCCGTATCTGACGATGGAGCCGGTCACGGAAGCGAACGAGATCCGCGTGCTCGGCAGGATCCTGGCGAACGGCTTCGTCTATCGCGGGCTGAAACCGGTCAACTGGTGCTTCGACTGCGGCTCGGCGCTCGCCGAGGCGGAGGTCGAGTACGAGGAGCGCAAGGACCCGGCAATCGACGTCGGCTTCGCGTTCACCGAGCCCGACAAGCTCGGAAAAGCCTTCGGCGTCAGGGTGGACAAGCCCGGCTTCGCGGTCATCTGGACCACCACGCCCTGGACGCTGCCGGGCAATCAGGCGCTGAACGTGCACCCCGAGCTTACCTACAACCTCGTGGAGACGCGCAAGGGCCTGCTCATCCTCGCAGCGGAATTGCAGCACGCGTGCCTCAAGCGCTACGGCCTCGAGGGCCGCACGCTCGGCTCGTGCAAAGGCGCGGCGCTGGAGCACATCCGCTTCCAGCATCCTTTCTACGAGCGTCGCGCGCCGGTGTATCTCGGCGACTATGTCACGCTCGACACCGGCACGGGCATCGTGCATTCGGCGCCGGCGTACGGGGTCGAGGACTTCGAGTCGTGCCGCCGCTACGGCATGAAGGACGACGAGATCCTCACGCCGGTGATGGCGGACGGGAAGTTCGCGTCATCGCTGCCGCTCTTCGGCGGGCTCTCGATCTGGGACGCGAACCCGAAGATCATCGCCGAGCTGGAAAAGCGCGGCGCGCTGCTGCACCACGAGATCTACGTGCACAGCTATATGCACTGCTGGCGCCACAAGACGCCGGTGATCCTGCGGGCGACGACGCAGTGGTTCGCCGCCATGGACAAGCCCGTACGGGGCGAGACGCTGCGCGGCATGGCGCTGCGCGGCATCGAGCAGACGGAGTTCTTCCCCTCCTGGGGCAAGGCGCGCCTGCACGGCATGATCGCCAACCGGCCCGACTGGACGCTCTCGCGCCAGCGCCAGTGGGGCGTGCCGATGCCGTTCTTCCTGCACCGCGAGACGGCGGCGCTGCATCCGCGCACGCCGGAGCTGCTCGAGCAGGTCGCGCAGCGCGTGGAGAAGCACGGCATCGAAGCATGGCAGAGCATCACGACGGAGGAGCTTTTAGGTCCCGACGCCGCGCAGTACGAGAAAAGCCGCGACACGCTCGATGTGTGGTTCGACTCGGGCTCGACGCACTACACCGTGATGCGCGCCTCGCATCGCGCAGACACCGGCTTTCCGGCCGAGCTTTATCTCGAAGGCTCGGACCAGCATCGCGGCTGGTTCCATTCGTCGCTGCTCGTCTCGTGCATGCTGGATGGCGTGCCGCCCTACAAGGCGCTGCTCACGCACGGCTTCGTCGTCGATGGCGCGGGGCGCAAGATGTCGAAGTCGCTCGGCAATGTGGTGGTGCCGCAGGAGGTTTCCAATTCCCTCGGCGCGGAGATCCTTCGACTGTGGACCGCGACTACCGATTATTCGGGCGAGCTCTTCATCTCGAACGAGATCCTGAAGCGCGTGGTCGAGACCTATCGGCGCGTGCGCAACACGCTGCGCTTCCTGCTCGCGAACACATCGGATTTCGATTTCCCGCGCCACGCGGTGGCGGTGCAGGACATGGTCGAGATCGACCGCTATGCGCTCGCCATGACCGGCGACATGCAGAAGGCGGTCACCGCCGACTACGAGCGCTACCAGTTTCACCTCGTGGCGCAGCGGCTGCAGTCGTTCTGTGCCGAGGACCTGGGCGCCTTCTTCGTCGACATCCTCAAGGACCGGCTCTACACCTGCAAAGCGGACTCGGCCGCGCGGCGCTCGGCACAGACGGCGCTCTATCACATCACGCAGAGCCTGGTGCGCCTGATGGCGCCGATCCTCTCCTTCACCGCGGAGGAGCTGTGGCAGGCGTTCGCCGGCAAGCGCGACGACAGCGTGTTCTTCCATACGTGGTATGAGCTGCCGCAGCCGGCGGACGCGGTGGAGCTGATGGCGAAATGGGCGCGGCTGCGCGAGCTGCGAAACCCGGTGCGCAAGGAAATCGAGACGTTGCGCGCGGCGGGCAAGGTCGGCTCGTCGCTGCAGGCGGAGGTCGACTTCCATGCCGACGGCGCGGACTACGAGGTGCTCGCGAGCCTCGGCGATGACCTGAAGTTCGTCATGATTACCTCCGCCGCGCGCGTGCATCGCGCGCGCGAGCTGCGCGTCGAAGTCGCCCCAAGCAGCAACCGAAAGTGCGAGCGCTGCTGGCACTACCGGCCCGATGTCAACGAAGACGCGCTCTGCGGCCGCTGCCAGCTCAATCTCAACGGCCCCGGAGAGACGCGCCGGCATGCTTAGCGCCTGGCGCTGGTTCGCGCTCGCCGCGGCGATCGTCGCGGCCGACCAGGTGACGAAGGCGATCGTGCTCGGCCGGTTCAGCTACGGCGAGCGGCTCGAGCTGACGGGGTTCTTCAACCTGGTGCTGGTCTATAACAAGGGCGCGGCGTTCAGCTTCCTCTCCGATGCGGCGGGCTGGCAGACGCCGCTGCTCATCGGCTTCGCGGTGGTTGCTGTCGGCATCCTCGGCACGCTGATCGTGCGCTCGCCGGGGCGGCGGCTCTTCTGCACCGGACTCGCGCTCATCCTCGGCGGCGCGCTCGGCAACCTGATCGACCGCTTCCGCTATGGCCAGGTGGTCGACTTCCTCGATTTCCATGCCGCCGGCTGGCACTGGCCCGCGTTCAACGTGGCCGACTCGGCGATCACCATCGGAGCGGTGCTCCTCATCCTCGAAGGCTTCGCGCACCATGAAGGCCGAGCTCGCGCTCCTTCTTAAGGCGTTGGCGTTCGCCGCCCATAAGCACCGCGACCAGCGGCGCAAGGACGCCGAGGCTTCGCCTTACATCAATCATCCGATTGCGCTCGCCGATGTGCTGGTGAACGAGGGCGGGATCACGGACTTCGAGGTGCTGTGCGCGGCGCTGCTGCACGATACCGTGGAAGACACCGCGACGACCCACGCGGAGCTCGTCGACGCGTTCGGCTCGCGCATCGCGCGTATCGTGGCGGAGGTCACCGACGACAAGCGCCTGCCCAAGGAAGAGCGCAAGCGCCTGCAGGTCGAGCACGCGCCCAAGCTCAGCCACGAGGCGCGGCTGGTGAAGCTCGCCGACAAGCTGTGCAACCTGCGCGACGTCGCCGAGCGGCCGCCGGCGAAATGGGATCTCGCGCGGCGGCGCGAATATTTCGACTGGGCGAAGCGCGTGGTCGACGGCATGCGCGGCACGCATGCGCGGCTCGAAGCGGCGTTCGACGCCGCCTACGCCAAGAAGCCGGTTCAGTAAAATAGGCCGATGGACGTCCTGCTCGCCAATCCGCGGGGCTTTTGCGCCGGCGTAGAGCGGGCGATCGAGATCGTGGAGCGCGCGCTCGAGCTGCACGGCGCGCCGATCTATGTGCGCCACGAGATCGTGCACAACCGCTTCGTGGTCGAGCGCCTGCGCGCGAAAGGCGCGGTGTTCGTCGAGGAGCTCGGCGAGGTGCCCACCGGCAGCATCGTGATCTTCAGCGCGCACGGCGTGGCGAAGGCGGTGCAGGCGGAGGCCGACCGGCGCCGGCTCAAGGTGTTCGACGCGACCTGCCCGCTCGTCACCAAGGTGCACATCGAAGTGATGAAGATGCTGCGCGAGGGCTACGAGATCGTGATGATCGGCCACCGCGGCCACCCGGAGGCGGAGGGCACGATGGGGCAGGCCGCGAGCGGCATGCACCTTGTCGAGACACTGGAGGACGTCGCGGCGCTCGAGGTGCGCTCGCCTCACAAGCTCGCCTATGTCACACAGACCACGCTCTCGGTCGACGATGCGCGCGCCATGGTCGAGGCGCTGAAGGCACGCTTCCCGGCGATCCGCGGCCCGAAGAAGGACGACATCTGCTACGCCACCCAGAACCGCCAGGATGCGGTCAAGTTCATGGCGCCGCAGTGCGATGTCGTCATCGTCGTCGGCTCGCCGAACAGCTCCAATTCCAACCGCCTGCGCGAAGTCGCCGAGCACATGGGCGCGCAGGCGTACATGGTGGACACGGCTGCGGACCTGCGCCCCGAGTGGCTGGCCGGCAAGCGGCGCGTGGGCGTGACGGCCGGGGCATCGGCGCCGGAGGTGCTGGTGAACGAGGTGATCGCGCGCTTGCGCGAGCTTGGCGCGAGCGGCGTGCGCACGCTGGAAGG
Source organism: Betaproteobacteria bacterium (assembly GCA_005883675.1). GTDB lineage: Bacteria > Pseudomonadota > Gammaproteobacteria > Burkholderiales > SG8-39 > SCGC-AG-212-J23. The sequence goes on along the minus strand of VBCM01000239.1, from coordinate 2,689 downwards.
GATCAGCGAAACGGTCGTCTTCACGCTGCCGCGCGCGCTCGCGCGCTAGGCAACAATAGTTCACAAAAAAGCCACCGCTCGCTTGGCGGCGGGCACCGTTTGTCGCTCCTTTTTGACGGGCTGGAGCGACAGCGGGCAGCATCGCCCCACAAGAAAAGGGAGCGATCCATGCGCCGTGCCCGGGGTTTCACGCTGGTCGAGGTGTTGATCGTGGTTGCGGTCATCACCATCCTGACTAGCGTCGCGTGGCCCTCGTACTCGCGCTACGTCAAGCGCGGCTACCGAGCCGCCGCGCAGCAGTTCATGATGGATATCTCGAGCCGGGAAGAACAATACCTGCTCGATGCGCGCGCCTACACCGCGGCGCTCGACGGCACCGGCCTCAACCTGGTGCGGCAGGGCTGGACCTGCAGCGCCACGACCTGCGGCAACGCCAACTACGACATCACGGTCACTGCGACGGCCGGCCCGCCGCCTGGCTACACCATCAACGCCACTGCAAAAGCGGGCCAGGTCAGCGATGGCGACCTGAGCCTTAACAACCTCGGCACCAAGACGCCCGCCAACTACTGGTAAGAGCGCATGCGCACCGTCGACTACAACAGCCAGAAGCGCCTGCCCGGCTTCACCATCATCGAGCTGATGATCACGATCGTCATCCTCGGCGTCCTGGTGACGCTCGCCATACCTTCGTTCAACGACCTGATCGTCAGCACCCGCATCAAGGGCGCGGCCTCCGACATCTATGCCGCGCTTACGGTCGCGAGGAGCGAAGCGATCAAGCGCAACATCAATGTCACCGTCGGCCCGCTCACCGCCGGCGGACAGTGGGTCAATGGCTGGCAGGTCACCGCGGTGATCGGCGGTACGCAAACCGTGCTCGCGACCCACGGCGTCCTCAGCAACCTGACGGTGGAGTGCCCGGGGGGCACGGCGTGCACCCAGACCTTCACCTACGCGCGCAACGGGCGCTTGACTGCGGGGACGCTCACGATGAATGTGGACGTCGCCTCGCCGCCGACGCCGAGGCGCGTGCCGATGCGCTGCGTCAACGTCGACCTCAGCGGGCGCGTCAACGTCACCGCCGACAACAACCGCGATGGGAACTGCGCCAATGGATAAGAGCCGCGGCTTCACGCTGATCGAGGTGCTCATCAGCATGCTGATCATGGCGATCGGGCTGCTCGGCCTCGCGGGCATGCAGGCGGTGGCGCAGCGCGCCGAGGTGGAGTCCTACCAGCGCGCCCAGGCGCTGGTGCTCGTCCAGGACATGGTGGACCGCGTCAACGCCAACCGCAAGGTCGCCGGCTGTTACGCCTTTACGCCGACCGCAGGGTCGTTGTACGCGGGAACCGGCGCAACGGCTCCGACGTGCGCCGGCGCCTTCGGCACGGCGCAGCAGCGCGCGCAGGCGGATGCCGACATGCTCGCCTGGCACAACCTTCTGACAGGCGCCGCCGAAGCGCTCGGCGCCAACCAGGTCGGCGCAATGGTCGGGGCGCGCGGCTGCGTAATTCTCGATACAACCGTGGCCCCGAACGTCTACCGCGTCCAGGTCGCCTGGCAGGGAATGACCCCCACGGTCAACCCGACCTCGATAGACGCGAAGCTCACCTGCGCGACCGGCCAATACGGCACGGACTTGCAGCGCCGCGTCATCAGCCAGTCCTTCCCGATGGCTTGCCTGAACTGCTGAGCCATGAAATCCAACCGCGCATCCCGTTTGCACAGAGCACAGGGCTTTTCGCTCGTCGAGCTGATGATCTCGCTGGCGATCGGCCTCTTGCTGCTCACGGCGCTCGCCACGCTATTCGACAACTCGAGTCGCACGCAGCGTGAAGTGGGATTGTCGGCCCAGCAGATCGAAAACGGCCGCACCGCGATCGACATCGTGTCGGAGGACGTGCGCCACGCCGGTTTCTGGGGCTATTACGGCGGCAGCTTCTCGGCGCCCGGCGCCATGCCCGATCCCTGCGCCCTCGATGCCCCCTCGCTCACCACGGCGATGGCGCTCCCGGTGCAGGGCTATAACGCGCCGATCGCCACGCTACCGACCTGCCTGCCCGCGGCGAACTATCTCGCCGGCACCGACATCCTCGTCGTGCGGCACGTCTCGAGCCTGCCCGCGGGAGCGCTCTCCGCGAACGGCATATACGTGCAGGCGAACGCGACCAATACGCTCGTGGCGACCGGCGGTGGCACCTTCAACCTTACGGCGCGTAACGGCACCGGGGCGAACGTCGCCGCGCCCATCCGCGCTTACGAGACGCACATTTACTTCGTGAGCCCGTGCAGCGTCCCAGCCGGTGCGACCTGCGTGGCGAGCGATGACGGCGGTAAACCGATTCCGACGCTCAAGCGCCTGGAACTGACTCTCGATGGTGGCGGCAACCTCAACATGGTGACGGTGCCGCTGGTGGAGGGAATCGAGAACTTCCAGGTCGATTACGGCCGCGACACCGACGGCGACGGCTCGCCCGACGGCGCCGCCTACACGGCGGATCCGAGCACCGTTCCGAACTGGATGCAAGTCATGGCCGTGCAGCTTTACCTGCTCGCGCGCAACACCGAAACCTCGACCGGCTATACCGACAACAAGACCTATCAGCTCGGCACTGCCGGCACCATCACGCCGACCGGCGCCGCCACTCAGTACCGCCGCCACGTCTACACGTCGGTGGTGCGGGTG
>VBCM01000284.1 GCA_005883675.1 Betaproteobacteria bacterium | reverse complement strand
GGCCGTGCCGCGGTGCCTTCGGGCGCCTCCACCGGCACCCGCGAGGCGGTCGAGCTGCGCGACGGCGACAAGCGCCGCTACGGCGGCAAGGGCGTGCTGAAAGCCGTGGAGTTTGTAAACACCGAGATATCGGAAGCGGTCGTAGGGTTGGACGCGAGCGAGCAGGCGTTCATCGACAAGACGCTGACCGAGCTCGACGGCACGGAGAACAAGTCGCGCCTGGGCGCCAACGCGCTCCTCGCCGTATCGATGGCCACCGCCAGGGCGGCGGCAGAGGAATCGGGCCTGCCGCTGTACCGCTACTTCGGCGGCTCGGGCCCGATGAAGATGCCGGTGCCGATGATGAACGTCATCAACGGCGGCGCGCATGCCAACAACCGGCTCGACATGCAGGAGATGATGATCGTGCCGGTGGGCGCGGAGAGCTTTCGCGAGGCGCTGCGCTGCGGCGCGGAGGTGTTCCAGGCGCTGAAGAAGCTGATCGATGGCAAAGGCATGTCCACCTCGGTGGGCGACGAAGGCGGCTTCGCGCCCGATGTTGCGACGCACGCCGCGGCGCTCGATCTGCTGATGGAAGCGATCGGCAAGGCGGGTTACAGCGCCGGCCAGGACGTGATGCTGGCGCTCGATTGCGCGGCCTCCGAGTTCTATAAAGACGGTCGCTACGTGCTCGAGTCCGAGGGCGAGCGATACACCTCCACCGAATTCGCTTCATATCTAGAGCAACTTACCGCGCGCTACCCGATCGTCTCCATCGAGGACGGCATGGCGGAGGGCGACTGGGAAGGCTGGAAGGCGCTCACCGGGCGCATGGGAAAGAAACTTCAGCTCGTGGGCGACGATATCTTCGTCACCAATACGCGCATCCTGCGCGAAGGCATCGAGCGCGGCGTGGCGAACGCGATCCTCATCAAGGTGAACCAGATCGGCACGCTCACCGAGACCTTCGCCGCTATCGAGCTCGCCAAGCGCGCCGGATATGGGACGGTGATCTCGCACCGCTCGGGCGAGACGGAGGACACCACCATCGCCGACATCGCGGTGGGCACCAACGCGCTGCAGATCAAGACCGGGTCGCTATCGCGCTCCGACCGCGTGGCGAAGTACAACCAGCTCCTGCGCATCGAGGAGGACCTCGGCGACTCGGTGAGCTATCCCGGCCGCGAGGCCTACGCACGCGCGCGATGAGAGCGCTCGGCATCATCCTCGCCGCGCTCATCCTCCTCATCCAGTACCCGCTTTGGTTCGGCAAGGGCGGGTGGCTGCGCGCCTGGGAGCTCGACCGGCAGGTAGCCTCTGGGAAAAGCAGGAATGCCGCGCTCGAGGTGCGTAACGCCGCGCTCGCCGCCGAGGTGCGCGACCTCAAGACCGGCACCGAGGCGATCGAGGAGCGCGCGCGCTACGAGCTCGGCATGACGCGCCCCGACGAAGTCTTCTACCAGTACCCCGAAAATCGGGGTCAGAGCCCTATTAAGAAGTAAACTCTCGTCCTCTGGCAGGAGGACGAGTCATGAAACTTTCCGCGGAGCAGCGACAGCAGTTCAACCGCGACGGCTACCTCTTCTTCCCGTCGCTCTTCACCCCCGCTGAAATCAAGGTGCTCACCGACGAGGTGCCGGCGCTCTATGCGCAGCGGCGCCCCGAGAACGTGCGCGAGAAGACCGGCGACGTGGTGCGCACCAACTTCGCCGCCCACCTGTACAGCTATCCCTTCGCCAAGCTCGCGCGCCATCCGCGCATGGTGGAGCCGGTGAAGCAGGTCTACGGCGAAGACGTGTACATGCATCAATTCAAGATCAACGGCAAGGCGGCCTTCGATGGCGACGTCTGGCAATGGCACCAGGACTACGGCACCTGGCGCGCGGACGACCAGATGCCGGAAGCGCGCGCCATGAACGTCGCCATCTTTCTGGACGAAGTGAACGAGTTCAACGGCCCGCTCATGTTCATCCCGGGGAGCCATCAGCTCGGCGTGCTCGATGCCGAGCACGACACGGCGACGACGAGCTACCCGCTGTGGGTCATCAATCACGACACGATCCGCAAGCTCGTCGAGCGCGGCGGCATCGTCGCGCCGAAAGGGCCGGCCGGCTCGATGATCCTCTTCCACGGCTGCCTGGTGCACGGCTCGACCTCGAACCTCTCGCCGTGGAACCGCGTGGCGGTTTACCTGTCGCTTTGCGCGGTGTCGAACCACATCCGGCGCTTCAAGCGCCCGGGCTACATCGCGCACCGCGACTTCACGCCCATCCGCTGCCTGCCCGACGACTGCCTGCTCAAGCACTACGACGTGCCGCTTCCCTGGAAGGACGGCACGCCGCCATTCGGCCAGGCCATGAACCTCTACGCAAAGCTGCAGCAGCGAAAAGACAATCCGCTGCGCCTCGGTCTGATCGGCGCGGGTAAGTTCGCGGCCATGTATCTCGCGCAGGTGCCGAAGACGCCGGGCATCCATCTCGTGGGCATCGCCGATCTCTCGCCAGAGAATGCCAAACAGAACCTCGAGCGCGTGGGCTGGAAGCCCGCGGTGTTCTCGGCGCCGACGCTCGATGCGGCGCTCAAGTACCACACCACGCACCTCGGCGACGACTGGCGCGCGCTCCTCGCGCATCCCGGGATCGACATCGTCATCGAAGCCACGGGGAATCCGATCGCCGCGGTCGAGCACGCGCTCGCCGCGTTCGAGCACGGCAAGCATGTGGTGATGGTCACCGTGGAGGCAGATGCCTTCTGCGGCCCGCTGCTGGCGCAACGCGCCGCGGCAGCGGGAGTGATTTACAGCCTGGCGTACGGCGACCAGCCGGCGCTCATCTGCGATCTCGTCGACTGGGCGCGCGCCGCGGGCTTCCCGGTCGTCGCCGCGGGGCGCGGGCACAAATGGCTGCCGCATTACGCCCAATCGACGCCCGAGACGGTGTGGGGCTACTACGGCCTCACGCCAGAGCAGGCGAAGCTTGGCGGGCTGAATCCCAAGATGTTCAACTCGTTCCTCGACGGCTCGAAGCCCGCAATCGAGACCACCGCCGTATGCAACGCGACCGGGCTCACGCCGGCGCCCGAGGGCCTGCTCTATCCGCCCGGCGCGGTGGACGAGATCCCGGCGCTCATGCGGCCACGCACAGACGGTGGCACGCTGCATCACAAGGGCCAGGTGGAAGTGATCTCCTCGCTGCGCGCGGACGGCACGCCGATTCCGTACGACATCCGCTTCGGCGTGTTCGTCGTGTTCGAAGGCGAAACCGAATACATCCAGCGCTGCTTCAGCGAGTACGGCGTGAAGACCGATCCGTCGGGCCGCTACGCATGCCTGTACAAGCGCTGGCATCTCATCGGGCTCGAGGTCGGCATCTCGGTTGCCTCCGTCGGGCTGCGCCACGAGCCGACCGGCTGCGCGACCGGCTGGCGTGCCGATGCCGTCGCTATCGCGAAGCGCGATCTCAAGGCTGGCGAGCTCTTGGACGGCGAGGGCGGCTACACGGTCGTCGGGCGGCTGATGCCCGCCGCCGATTCGGCGGCGCAGGGCTGCCTGCCGCTCGGGCTCGCGCACGGCTGGAAGATGCTGCGCCCGATCTCCGCCGGCCAGCCGGTGCGCTGGACCGACGTCGCGGTGGATGCCAACACCACCGCAGTACGACTGCGCCGCGAGATGGAGACGAGCTTCCGCGAGCGCCTGCGGCCCGCAGCCTAGTCGATCTTGATTCCCGCCTCGCGGATGAGGCGGCCATAGCGCTCGTATTCGGCGCGGTTCATTTCGCTGAACTCGCGCACGCCGAGCGCGCCGGGCTCGCCGCCGAGGCCGGTGAGCCGCGCACGTACGTCGGCAAGCGCGAGCGCTCTTCCGAGCTCAGCACGCAGACGCTCGACGATCGGGCGCGGCGTGCCGCCGGTGGTGAAGAGCCCGTACCACGTCGTGATCTCCGCGCCCGGCACCCCGGCTTCGGCGAGCGTCGGCACGTTCGGTAGCTCGGCCGAGCGCCGCGGCGTAGTGACCGCCAGCGGCCGCAGCTTTCCTGCCTTGATCTGACCCATCGCCGATGAGGTGGTGTCGAGCATCATCTCGACTTGGCCGCCGAGCAGGTCGATGTGCGCCTGGCTGCTCCCTTTATATGGCACATGCACGAGCGTCGTGCCGGTCGCCTTGGCGAATGCCTCGCCTGCGATGTGCTGGGTGCTGCCGATGCCGGAGGACGCGTAGCGCAAGGACTGGTTCTTCGCGAGCGCAATGAGCTCAGCGACGCTCGTGGCTGGCAGCTGCGCGCCCACGACGAGCACGTTCGGCACGACCACGATGAGCCCGACGGGCTGCACGTCCTTCA
>VBCM01000238.1 GCA_005883675.1 Betaproteobacteria bacterium | reverse complement strand
GTGCCGCGCGAGCGGCAAGCGATCTCGCGCGCGCCTTGCTCGTCGAGCGCGACCTTCAGCAACCCGGCGGAGCGCCGCACGATGGTGGTCAGCTCATCCTGGCTGTAAAACTCCAGGCGCGCGACGATGCCGAAGCGATCGCGCAGCGGATTGGTCAGCATGCCTGCGCGCGTCGTCGCGCCCGCCAACGTGAACGGCGGCAGATCGAGCTTGATCGAGCGCGCCGCCGGGCCTTCGCCGATCATGATGTCGAGCTGGAAGTCCTCGAGCGCCGGGTAGAGGATCTCCTCCACCACCGGCGAGAGGCGGTGGATCTCATCGATGAACAGCACGTCGCGGGGTTCCAGATTTGTCAGCAGCGCGGCGAGATCGCCCGGGCGCTCGAGCACCGGACCCGAGGTCTGACGCAGGTTCACGCCGAGCTCACGGGCGATGATGTGCGCGAGCGTGGTCTTGCCGAGGCCCGGCGGGCCGAAGAGCAGCACGTGATCGAGCGCCTCGGCGCGCGCCCGCGCTGCGGCGATGAAGATCTCGAGCTGACTGCGCACCTTCTCCTGGCCGACGTACTCCGCGAGCGTCGGCGGCCTGAGCGAGCGCTCGAACTGCTGCTCCTCGCCCGTCGCCGGGCGCGCCGTAATCAGCCGGTCGGTCTCGATCGCCATGAGTGAGCGCGCATTATGCCGCCGCGGCTTCGGCGCTGCTTTTGCCAGCGCTTCAGTAGAAGCGCCAGAGGACGCCGCCGGTCATGGCGTTGATGCTGCTTTTCGGCAGCGTGCCGCCGCCAACGTGCCAGTAGTGCTGGACTTCGGCACGCACGGCGAGGTGCCGCGTGAAATCGGCCTCGAGACCCGCGCCGAGCGTCGGGCCGCTATTGGTTTCGCTGCCACCGCCGAGCGAGCCGCTGCCTTCGCTGCGGCTGTAGAACACGCCAAACTTGCCGTAGACGGTGAGCGCGCTGTTGGGCGGCCAGAACGCGAGACCGACCGCCTCCCAGGCACGCGCTTTCAATTGCGAGCTCGCGTCGTGCGCCCTACCGAGATTGGTGTACGCGATTTCAGCCGCGAACGTGTCGTTGATGTGGTAGCCGCCGAAGACGCGTAGCGCGTTGCCGCTGTTGATGCAGTCCTGCGCCGTGGCGCAGCCCGGATGCCAATACGTTTTGCCGCCACTCGCGCCGGCATAGAAATGATTGGGCGGCATCTCCTGAGCGCACACCGGAGCGGCGAGCACACCAGCTGCGAGCGCCGTAACGTGCAGCAGTTTGGATGCTTTCATGTCCTCCCCGCTTATTAGAAGCGCCACAGCGCGCCGAGGAACCACGCGTTGATATCGCTCTTGGCCAGCGTGCTGCCGCCAACGCCCGAGTAGTGCTGCCATTCGCCACGCAAAGCGACGTGTCGCGTCAGCGCGAGCTCGGCGCCAGCGCCGACAAGCGGCCCGTAATTGGTTTCTTGATTGCCGGCGTTGGATTTGGCCTTGCCGCGAAAGACGCCGAGCTTGCCGTACACCGCGATTGCACCGGCGAGCGGCCACATGGCGAGGCCGACGGCCTCCCAGGCATGGCCGGTGACGCGCGACGTCGCGTTTCCGATGATGCCGAGATTCGTATAGGCGACTTCCGCCGCGAGCACGCGATTGATCTGATAGCCGCCAAAGACCCGCACCGTGTTGTCGGTGTCTTCGCAGGTCGAGGTGCCGGCGCAGCCAGGGCGCCAGTGCGCCTGGCCGAACGAGCCGCCCGCGTAAAGAACGCTCACGGGCTCGTCCTGGGCATGCGCCGACGCAGCGAGCGCCGCCGCAAGCGCCGCGGCCAGCAGCCTGGATACTTTCATCTCCTCCCCTATCTTGATCAGCATAAAAGAAAAAGGGCGACCGAAGCCGCCCTTTTCGTGATGCGCAGTGCGGTTACTGGAAGCGGTAGAGGACGCCGATGTTGAGGTTGTCGACGTCGCCAGTGCCGGCCGAGCCCGCGTCCACTCTGTAACGCTGCCACTCCCCGCGCAGACCGAGGTTGCGATTGAAGTCGTACTGCGCGCCGAGGCCCCAGGTCACGCCGGACTTGTTATCTTTCGCGCTGCCGAACGCGCCGCTCACCTTGCCTTCAGTACGGGCGACGCCGAGCCGGCCGAACACCGCGAACTGGTTCGCGAAGGGCCAGGAGAAGACGCCCGACAGATCCCATGCGGTCGCCTCGATCTCGCCGCTGAGGCCGCCACCGGAGATCTTCAGCTTGCCGAGGTCAGCGTAGCCGAGCTCCGCCGCGATGTTGCGGGTGAACTGGTAGCCGCCAAAGAGGCGGAACGACGTGTCGTTCTTATCGCAGCTGAACGAGCCGCAATCAGCCTTGAACTTCGACTGGCCGATGGAGCCGCCGACATAGGCCGAGCTCATGCTCATCTGTGCAGCCGCCGGCAGGGCTAGGGCCGCGGCCGCGAGGCCGAAGACTGCAATGCTTGCTTTGCTTCTCATTGGATGGTCCCTTTCTTAGGGTTGTTAAACGTGCCCCGGAACACTAACAAAGCAAGCGACCGCGGACCCCGAACGGTGCCCAAACCGGCTCGAACCTGCATGTCGCTGTTGCGTAATTGCAACGGCACCGCTAACGCCGGGCCAGCGTTTTAAGCGCGGCGCGGATCGCCTCGGCGACCGGCATCTCCGGCGCCAAATCCTTCACGGACGCTGCCGCTTCCTTCGCGCTATAGCCGAGCGCGACAAGCGCCTGGAGCACTTCGGACCCGCGACCGCCCGCGCGGGCCTCGTCGCGTTCTGCGAGCTTGCCCTTAAGTTCGAGGAGCAGACGCTCGGCCGTCTTCTTGCCGATTCCCGGGATGCGGGTGAGGCGCGCGGCATCCTGCAGGGCCACGCATTGCGCGAGCTCGCCTACCGACATGCCGGAGAGCACCGCGAGCGCGGTGCGCGCGCCGACCCCGGAGATGCGGATGAGCTGGCGGAAGGCGCTGCGCTCTTCGCCGGTGGCGAAGCCGTAGAGGTTGTGCGCGTCCTCGCGCACCACGAGATGCGTGAAGAGGCTCACGGTCTCGCCGTTCGCCGGCAGCGCGTAGAAGGTGCTCATCGGCACGTCGAGCTCGTAGGCAACGCCGCCGACATCGACGAGCACTTGCGGCGGCTGCTTCGCCGCGAGGCGGCCGGTGAGCCGGCCGATCAGACGAGCCTGCCCTTGCGCATGCGAAGGCCGCGCGTCGCGAGGCGCCCGAGCTGCGCGCCATGCGCGTGGCAGATCGCGCAGGCGAGCGCGTCGGCCGCATCCGCAGACGGCTCGCCCGGCAGCGCGAGAAGCCGGCGCACCATGTGCTGCACCTGCTCCTTGGCGGCGTGGCCGTTGCCGACCACCGACTGCTTCACCTGCAGCGCGGTGTACTCCGCCACCGGCAGGCCGGCCATCACCGCGGCGCAGATCGCGGTGCCGCGCGCCTGTCCCAGCGCGAGCGTCGACTGCGGATTGACGTTCACGAAGACCTTTTCCACCGCCACTTCGACCGGGCCATGTTGCGCGATCACTTCACGCAGGCCTTCGAGCAGGACTCTCAGCCGGGCGGCGAGATCGCCGCTACCCGATTTGACGCAACCGCTGGTGATGTAGCGCAAGCCTCGGCCGTTCTTCTCGATCACGCCGAAGCCCGTGGATTGCAGGCCCGGGTCGATGCCGAGAATTTTCAGTCGAGCACCGCGGTGCTGTACACGTTCTGCACGTCGTCCAGGTTCTCGAGCGCGTCCACGAGCCGCTGCAAGCGCGCCTGCTCGCCGGCGGCGAGCGCCGTTTCGCCGGTCGGTTTCATGGTGATCTCGGCGAGCTCGGCCTTGAGGCCGGCGCGCTCGAGCGCATCCCTTACGCGCTGGAAGTCGGCGGGCGCGCACACGAGCTCCACCGAGCCGTCGTCATTGGTGAAGATGTCGTCCGCCCCGGCCTCGAGCGTCGCCTCCATCACCTTGTCCTCGCTCGTGCCCGGGGCGAAGATGAACTGGCCGCAGTGCTTGAAGAGATAGGCCACCGAGCCGTCGGCACCGAGCTGGCCGCCGTTCTTGGTGAACGCGTGCCGCACTTCGGCGACGGTGCGCGTGCGGTTGTCCGTCATGCAGTCCACCATCACCGCCGCGCCGCCCGGGCCGTAGCCCTCGTAGCGGATCTCCTCGTAGGCGACGCCTTCGAGCTCGCCCGCGCCGCGCTGGATCGCGCGCTGGATGTTGTCGTTCGGCAGGTTCTCGGCGCGCGCCTTGTCGATCGCCAGGCGCAGCCGCGGGTTGCCGCCCGGATCGCCGCCGCCGAGCCGCGCCGCGACGGTGATCTCGCGGATGAGGCGCGTGAAGATCTTCCCGCGCTTCGCATCGGCGCGTTCCTTCCGGTGCTTGACGTTGGCCCAGCGACTGTGCCCTGCCATGGTGCTTATAATTTTATACGGCATGGCTGCGCCACTCCTCGTCGCCAAGAGCGGTAGCACGGCGCTCCATCTTCTCCCCGCGCTCGCGAATCGCCACGGTCTGATCACCGGCGCCACCGGCACGGGCAAGAGCGTCACGCTGCAAACGCTCGCGCAGCGCTTCTCCGCGATCGGCGTGCCCGTGTTCATGGCCGACGTCAAAGGCGATCTCAGCGGCCTTGCGAAAGCGGGTGGCGCCAACCCGAAAGTGGACGAGCGCCGCAAGCAGTTGAAGCTGCCCGCCGAGAGCGCGGCGTGCCCGGTGATCTTCTGGGACGTGTTCGGCAAAGCGGGACATCCGGTGCGCGCCACGATCTCGGACATGGGGCCGCTCCTGCTGGGACGCATGCTCGGGCTCAATGAAATCCAGGAGGGCGTGCTCGCGGTCGTCTTCAAGATCGCGGATGACAACGGACTGCTGCTCCTCGACTTGAAGGACCTGCGCGCGATGCTGCAGCATGTGGGCGACAACGCCGCGCAGTTCAAGACGCAGTACGGCAACGTCTCCACCGCCACGATCGGCACCATCCAGCGGGGCCTCCTCACGCTCGAGAACCAGGGCGGGGCGCAATTCTTCGGCGAGCCGATGCTCGACATCGCCGACCTCATGCGCGTGCAGGACGGCAAAGGCGTGGTGAGCATTCTCGCCGCCGACAAGCTGATGCAGGCGCCGCAGCTCTACTCGACGTTCCTCCTCTGGCTGCTGGCGGAGCTCTTCGAGCATCTGCCGGAGGTCGGCGACCCGGAGAAGCCAGGGCTGGTCTTCTTCTTCGACGAAGCGCATCTGCTCTTCAACGAGGCGCCGAAGGCGCTGCTCGAGAGAATCGAGCAGGTCACGCGCCTCATCCGCTCGAAAGGGGTCGGCGTCTACTTCGTGACGCAGAACCCGCTGGATCTCCCCGAGACCGTGCTCGGGCAGCTCGGCAACCGCGTGCAGCATGCGCTGCGCGCCTTCACGCCCAGGGACCAGAAGGCGGTCAAGACCGCCGCCGAGACGCTGCGCCCCAATCCGAAGCTCAAGGCCGAGCGCGTCATCACTGAGCTCGCGGTGGGCGAAGCTCTAGTCTCGTTTCTCGACGAGAAAGGCACGCCGTGCATGGTCGAGCGTGCCTACGTCGTGCCGCCGGCGAGCCAGCTCGGCCCGATCACGGAGGGCGAGCGCGCGGAGCTCGTGCGCCGCTCGCCGGTCGCGGGCAAGTACGACACGCCGGTCGACCGCGAATCCGCATATGAGAAGCTCACCGCGCGCACCGCGGCGAAGCCCGCGGAGCCGGCGCACAGCTCGAACCCGGTCTCCGACATCCTCTTCGGCAAGACCGGCCCGCGCGGCGGCCGGCAGAGCCAGGGCATGGTCGAAGCGCTCGCGAAGAGCGCAGCGCGCTCGATCGGCTCGGAGCTCGGCCGGCAGGTATTACGCGGCCTATTAGGATCGGTGCTTGGCGGCAAAAAACGCTGAGGGAAATCGGGGTCAGAGCCCTATTCTTTTGCGGCTCTGACCCCGATTTAAATAGGGCTCTGACCCCGATTTCCGCTTCGTACCGCAGGTGGGGCGTTGCGCTCGCCATCGCCGGGACACTGGTCTTCTCGTTCCGGCCGATCCTGGTGAAGCTGGTGTACGTCACCTACCCGGTTTCGCCGGTCACGCTGCTTTTCCTGCGGATGAGCATCTCGCTGCCCTTCTTCCTCGCGGTGGCGTGGTGGCTGCGGCGCGACGAGCCGCGACTCACCGCGCGCGACTGGATCTACGTCGCGGCGCTCGGCTGCACCGGCTACTACGCCGCGAGCTTCCTCGACTTCCTCGGCCTGCAATATGTCGGCGCGGGCGTCGGCCGCCTGATCCTGTATCTCTACCCGACGCTGGTGCTGCTGATTTCCTTCCTCTTCCTGCACCGGCGGCCGACGCGCCGGCAGCTCACCGCGCTCGTCATCACCTACGCTGGGGTCGCGCTCATCCTCTCGAGCCAGGCGCACGGCGGCACCGAAGGCAAGCTCTTCATCCTCGGCGCGATGCTCGTCTTTGCCTCCTCGCTCTTCTACGCGACGTATCTCGTCGCCGGCGGCGAGCTCGTCAAGCGCATCGGCTCGATGCGCTTCACCGCCTATTCGATGGCGCTCGCTACGGTGCCGGCCGTGGCCCAGTTCTTCGTCATCGAGCCCATGTCGGCGCTCGAGCTGCCGACGCTCGTGTGGATCTACGCCATCCTGCTCGCCACGTTCACCACCGTGCTGCCGCTCTTCATCCAGGCGGAGGCGCTGAAGCGCATCGGCGCGCCGGAGTTCGCCCTGATCGGCGCGCTCGGGCCGGTGAGCGTCGCCATCACCAGCGCGCTCGGCCTCGATGAGCGCTTCACCGCGGTGCAGGCGCTCGGTGGGCTGCTGGTGATTTTCGGCGTGCTGCTCGTCTCTGTGAAAAGGAGCTGACCATGGATCTCGGCATCCGCGGCAAGACCGCGCTCGTCTGCGCGGCATCGAAAGGGCTCGGGCGCGCCTGCGCGTTCTCGCTCGCGCGCGAAGGCGTGCGGCTCGTGATCACCGCCCGCGGGCGCGAAGCGCTCGACGCCACGGCGGCTGAAATTCGCAAGGCCTGCGGCGTCGAGGTAACCGCGGTGCCCGGCGATATCACAACGGATGAAGGCCGGCGCGCGGCGCTCGCTGCCTGCCCGGCACCCGACATCCTCGTCAACAATGCGGGCGGGCCGCCCACTGGCGACTTTCGCGAATGGGATCGCGACGCGTGGTTCAAGGCCCTGAACGCGAACATGCTGACGCCGATCGAGCTCATAAGAGCGACGCTCGACGGCATGATCGCGCGCAAATTCGGCCGCATCATCAACATCACTTCCACGAGCGTAAAGGCGCCGATCCCGGCGCTCGGGCTATCGAACGGCGCCCGCACCGGCCTCACCGGCTTCGTCGCCGGCCTCGCGCGCCAGACGGTCAAGCACAACGTGACCATTAACAACCTGCTACCCGGCTCGTTCCTCACCGATCGCACACGGCAAACGCTCGCCGGCTTCGCCAAGGCGGCCGGGCTTACCGAGGAGCAGGCGGCCGCGGAGCGACTGCGCTCGATCCCCGCCGGACGGCTCGGCGACCCGGAGGAATTCGGCGACGCGTGCGCCTACCTCTGCAGCGCGCAGGCAAGCTATGTGACCGGACAGAATTTCCTCATCGACGGTGGCGCCTACCCCGGCACGTTCTAGAATCGGCGGCGAGGAGGAATGGCCGATGAAGATCGTAGTCGCCCTGCTATGCGCGCTCGCCACGGCAGCCGCGCTTGCGCAGCCGTATCCGAACCACCCGGTGAAAGTGATCGTGCCCTGGACGCCGGGCCAGGCCACCGACATCGCGGCGCGCGTGGTCGCGCAGAAGCTGCAGGACGCGCTCGGCCAGCCGTTCGTCATCGACAACAAGCCCGGCGCCGGCGGCTCGATCGGCACCGACGCCGTGGTGAAGAGCGCGCCCGATGGCTACACGCTGCTCGCCGCCTCGAGCGGACCGCTCTCGATCATGCCGCACCTGCAGAAGACGCCCTACGAGCCGCTGAAGGATCTCGCGCCGGTCAGCCTGGTCGCCGCGACGCCGTTCGCCCTGGTCGTTAATCCGTCGTTCCCTGCGGCGAATGCGAAAGAGTTCATCGCGATGATCAAGGCCGATCCGGCGAAGTACACATTCTCTTCCTCCGGCACCGGGGCGACGGCGCATCTTTTCACCGAACTCTTCAACTCGATGGCCGGCATCCGCGGCGCGCGGCACGTGCCGTACAAAGGCACCGCGCCGGCGCTCACCGACATCATGAACGGGCAGATCACCTACACCGTGGAGACCGTCGCCGCCACCGCGCCGCATATCAAGTCCGGGCGGCTCAAGACCTACGGCGTGTCCACGGCGAAGCGCACCGCCGCGCTGCCCGATGTGCCGCCGCTCGCCGAGAGCGCGGGGCTGTCGGGCTACGACGCCGCCGCGTGGATCGGCTATGCCGCGCCGGCGGGTACGCCGCGCGAGGTGCTGGCGAAGCTCTCCGCCGAGATCCAGAAGGCACTGAAAGCGGAGGACTTGAAGGAGCGCATGGTGAACATCGGTCTCGACGCCGTCTCGAGCACGCCCGAGGAGATGGCCGCCTTCATGCGCCGCGAGCAGCAGCGCTACGGCGAGATCATCAAGAGCGCCAACATCCGCATCGAATGAATTCCGGAATTCAGCTGCGTAGCAGCCGGCGCAGGACCGGCACCGTCAGCACCGCGATGGTCAGTAAGCCGAGCGCACCGGCGATCGGCCGCTCGAAAAACGCGAGCACGCGGCCGTCGGCCTTGATCATCGAGCTGATGAAGTTCTCTTCTAGCATCGCGCCGAGCACCATGCCGAGGATCGCGGGCGCGATGGGGAAGCCGTTCTCCTCCATGAAGTAGCCGACGACGCCGAAAGCGAGCATCAAGACCACGCCGAACAGCGAGTTGTTGATGGCGAACGAGCCGACAATGCAGAAGAGCACGATCACCGGCAGCAGCACCTCGCGCGGCGCACGCAGCATCTGCTTCGCCGCCCGGATCGCCGCGATGCCGAGCGGCAGCATGAGCAGGTTGGCGAGGATGAAGACCAGGAACACCGCATAGATCGCCGGCGCGTTGTTCATGAAGATCGTGGGCCCGGGATTGAGGCCCTTGATGTAAAGCACGCCGATCACGATCGCGGTGATCGAGTCGCCGGGGATGCCGAACACCAAAGCTGGAATCCACGCGCCCGCCAGGGCGCTGTTATTGGAGGCGCCCGCCTCGATGATGCCCTCGATGTGGCCGGTGCCGAATTTGTCCGGCTCTTTGGAGAAGCGCTTGGAAATGGCATACGACATCCACGCGGCGATGTCGGCGCCCGCGCCGGGCAGCGCGCCGATCGCCGTGCCGACCGCGCTGCCGCGCAGCAGCTGCCATGGATAGCGCAGCGTGAGGCCCCACATGCCGTGGAGCACGTTGCCAATCTTGGTCTGCGCCATCTCCCAGGGTTGATCGATGCGCGACACGCTGCGCAGGATCTCCGACACGGCGAACATCCCGATCATGATGGGGATCAGCGTGAGGCCGCCGGCGAGCTCCGCAATGCCGAAGGTGAAGCGCGGAAAGCCCGCCGGGTTGTCGAGGCCTTGGGATGCAATCAGGAGGCCGAGCAGCAGCGAGACGACGCCTTTGAGCGGATTGCCGATCGCGAGGAACACGGCGCTCGCCAAGCCGAGCACCACCAGCCAGAAATACTCGAATGACGAGAATTTCAGCGCGATCTCCGCCAGGCTAGGCGCCGCGGCGATCAGCACGGCGGTGCCGAACAAGCCGCCGAGGATCGAGAACCACAGGCCCGCGCCGAGCGCGAGCTCCCCCTGCCCTTTCTTGGTCAGCGCGTACGCTTCGTCGGTGTAGGCAGCGGAAGCCGGCGTGCCGGGCATGCGCAGCAGGCAGCTCGGGATGTCGCCGGCAAAGATCGCCATCGCCGTCGCCGTGACGATCGAGGCGATGGCGGGCACCGGTGGCATGAAGAACGTGACGGGCACGAGCAGCGCCGTGGCCATGGTCGCCGTGAGTCCCGGCACGGCGCCGACGAACAAGCCGAAAATCGCCGAGGCGAAGATCACCCAGAGCACATACGGGTCGAAGACCAGCCAGAAGGCCTGCGCCAGCACGCCGCTCATCAGAACGCCCATCGCTCGAGCAAGCCCCAGGGCAGCGGGACTCGCAGGAGCTTGTAGAACGAGAGGTGAATCACCAGCGTGGCGAGCACTGCGACGCAAAGCGTGACGCGCCATGACGCCCCGAGCAGCCGTATCCACACCGCGAGCAGCACGATCGCCGTGATGTGGAATCCGAGCGCGTCCGCTGCTAGCACGTAGAAGACGAGCCCGCCGAGTAGCGCCCCGATGCCGGAGCGCGCCCGCGGACTACGGATCCACTCGGGAGCGGCAAGCCACGGCCTGCGCTGGCGCATTCCCGAGCCGATGAGCAGCGCGCCGCAGATCGCGAGACCGACGGCGATCAGGCCCGGGAACCAGGCCGGGCCGAATTTCTGGCCCGGCATCGCCGGGAATCCCTGGATATGCCAGAGGAGGATCCCGGCGAGGACGACGAGCGCGGCGCCCGTCAGGCCGTCGTGGATCTTTATTTGGCGAGCCCGACGGCTTTGAGCGCCGCGCCGAGATTCGCGTCGGAGTCGGCCATGAACTTCGTCGTGCCGGCGGCATCGGCCCACACCACGCCGAAGCCGCGGCTCGCCATGAAGTCCTTGTACTCCTTCGAGTCGTAGACGCGCTTCAGTGCGCTGGTGAGCGTCTTCTGCGCTTCCGCGGGAATGCCCTTCGGCGCCGCGATCACCCGCCAGGCGGCGATCTGCCAATTCGTGCCGAGCTCTTTTTTCAGCGTCGGCACGTTCGGATAAAGCGCGGGCGGATTCGCGTCCATGATGGTGAGCGCGCGCACCTTGCCGGCGTCGATCATCGAGCGCGCCTCGGGAATCGAGCAGGGCACGACATCGACCCCGCCGGCAACGAGATCCTGCAGGCCGGGCGCGGCGCCGTTGGAGGGCACCCAGGGCAGCGCATTCGGATCGATGCCCTGGTCCTTCAGCAGCCCCGCGATCGCCAGGTGCCAGATGCCGCCCTGGCCGGTGCCGGACGCTTTCAATTTGCCCGGGTTCGCCTTGATCGCGGCGAGCAGATCCTTCATCGATTTGTACGGCGCATCGACGCGCACGTTCACGCCCGCCGGATCGGCGTTGACGAGGCCGATCGGCGTGTAGTCCTTGTAGGTGAGCGGCGTGAGACCGACGTGATGCATCATCGTGATCTCCACCGTGATCATGCCGATGGTGTAGCCATCCGGCGTCGCCCTGGCGATGGCGTCATGGCCGACGACGCCGGAGCCGCCAGTGCGGTTGACGACGTTGAAGGGCTGCTTCAAATCCTTCTCGAGCAGCGTGCCGACGATGCGCGCCGTGGCATCGGTGCCGCCGCCCGCGCCCCACGGCACGATGAGCTGCACGGGGCGCTGCGGGTACTGCGCCTGGGCCGTGGCTGCGGCGGCCAGCAGCAGTGCGGCAATCATTGTTCGCATGGCTCTCCTCCTCGGTGACGGCGGCATTGTAACCACCGCCCGGGAGTAAAATTTTTCTTTTGGAGGCCTGCATGAACGCTCCCGCCGAAGCCGCTGTCCGTTCGCTTTCCCTCAAGGATCCGAAACTGCTGCGCGAGCAGTGCTACATCGACGGCAAGTGGGTCGACGCCGACTCGCGCAATACCATCGCCGTGCACAACCCGGCGACGGGCGACGAGCTCGGCACAGTGCCGCGCATGGGCGCGGCGGAAGCGAAGCGCGCCATCGAAGCGGCCGAGCGCGCCTGGCCCGCGTGGCGCGCAAGAACGGCGAAGGAGCGCGCGGCGATCCTGCGCAAATGGTTCGATCTCATGATGGCGAACCAGGAGGACCTCGCGCAGGTCATGACCGCCGAGCAGGGCAAGCCGCTCACCGAGTCGCGCGGCGAGATCGCCTACGGCGCCTCGTTCATCGAATGGTTCGCCGAGGAAGGCAAGCGCGCCTACGGCGACATCATTCCGTCGCACCAGGCGGACAAGCGCATCCTCGTCATCAAGCAGCCGATCGGCGTGTGCGCGCTGATTACGCCGTGGAACTTCCCCAACGCCATGATCACGCGCAAGGCGGGACCGGCGCTCGCCGCCGGCTGCACGGTAGTCATCAAGCCGGCCGGGCAGACGCCCTACTCGGCGCTCGCGCTCGCCGAGCTCGGCGAGCGCGCCGGCATCCCGAAGGGCGTGCTCAACATCATCACCGGCGACTCGAAGGCGATCGGCAACGAGCTCTGCGCCAATCCGAGCGTGCGCAAGCTGTCGTTCACGGGGTCGACGGAGACCGGCCGGGTCCTGATGCGCCAGTGTGCCGACACGATCAAGAAGCTCTCGCTCGAGCTCGGTGGCAATGCGCCGTTCATCGTCTTCGACGACGCGGATCTCGACGCCGCCGTCGAGGGAGCGCTCGCATCGAAATATCGCAACGCGGGCCAGACCTGCGTGTGCGCGAACCGCATCTACGTGCAGGACGGCGTCTACGACGCCTTTGCCGCGAAGCTCGCCGAGAAAGTGAAAGGCTTCAAGGTCGGCGCCGGCAACGAGCCCGGCGTGGTGATCGGGCCGCTGATCGACGAGAACGGCGTGAAGAAGGTCGAGGCGCACGTCGCCGACGCCTTGAACAAGGGGGCGAAAGTGATCCTCGGCGGCAAGCGCCATAGCCGCGGCGGACTCTTCTTCGAGCCCACCGTGATCGCCAACGTCACGCCGGACATGATCGTCTCCTACGAGGAGACCTTCGGACCGGTCGCGCCGCTGATCCGCTTCAAGACCGAGGACGAGGTGATTCGCCTCGCCAACAACACCGAGTTCGGGCTCGCCGGCTACTTCTACAGCCCGTTTGGTGGCGTGAAGCAGTCGGGACTGGGCCGCGAGGGCTCGAAGTACGGCCTCGAGGAATATCTCGAGGTGAAGTACGTGCTCCTCGGCGGCCTCGATAAGTGACCGGCGAAGAGTTCAAGGACGACTACCGCCGGGCGCTGCCGAAGGCGCTGATCCAGGAACTGACGCGGCGCTCCGCCTGGCGCGCGAGCGCTGCGATCCTCGCCGATGTCGCAGTGCTCGCCGTTGCGCTCGCCGTTGCGCTCGCCTACTGGCCCAATCCGCTGGTGCTCGTACCGGCGGTCATCATCATCGGCACGCGCCAGCATGCTCTCTTCGTCATTGCCCACGAAGCCGCGCACTACCTGCTGTACGAGCGCCGCTGGCTGAACGACCTCGCGGGGCGCGCCTGCGCGACGGTCCAGGGCCTGTCGATGTGCACGTACCGCGTGATCCATCGGCTGCATCACAACCACCTCTATGGACCGCTCGATCC
>VBCM01000192.1 GCA_005883675.1 Betaproteobacteria bacterium | reverse complement strand
GCGTCGCGCCCTCGGGCAGGTGAATGTGGATGTCGTGCTTCTGGTAGAAGTCCTCTTTCACGCCGAGCCGGCGCGAGCGCGCGCGCACCACCGAGAGCGCCGCCTGGATGGATTCCTGCATCACGTCGCCGAGCTTGCCGGTGGTGATGGTCTTGCCCTTGCCGGGCATCGTCGCCGCTTCGATCGTCAGTAGCTCGCCACCCACCTCGGTCCACGCGAGGCCGGTGACCTGGCCCACCTGGTTCTGCTTCTCGGCCATGCCGAAGGTGTAGCGGCGAACGCCCAAGAACTTGTCGAGGTTCTTCGGCGTGACAGTGATGCGGTGTGGCTTGTCGTCACCCGCCTTCTTGTCCGTCAGGAGCTGCTTTACCGCCTTGCGGCAGATTTTGGAGATCTCGCGCTCCATGGCGCGCACGCCCGCCTCGCGCGTGTAGTAGCGCACGATGTCGCGGATCGCGGCTTCGGAGACCGAGAGCTCGCCTTCCTGCAGCCCGGCATTCTTCATCTGCTTGGGCAGCAGGTACTTGGTGGCGATGTTCATCTTCTCGTCCTCGGTGTAGCCCGAGAGACGGATCACTTCCATCCTGTCGAGCAGCGCCGGCGGGATGTTGAGCGTGTTGGCGGTGGCGACGAACATCACTTCCGAGAGGTCGTACTCGACCTCGATGTAATGGTCGACGAAGGTGTGGTTCTGCTCGGGATCGAGCACCTCGAGCAGCGCGCTCGACGGGTCGCCGCGCCAGTCCATGCCCATCTTGTCCACTTCATCGAGCAGGAAGAGCGGATTCTTCACCGCGACCTTGCTCATGTTCTGCAGGATCTTGCCGGGCATCGAGCCGATATAGGTGCGGCGATGGCCGCGCACCTCCGCCTCGTCGCGCACGCCGCCGAGCGACATGCGCACGAACTTGCGGTTGGTCGCGCGGGCGATCGACTGGCCGAGCGAGGTCTTGCCGACGCCCGGTGCGCCCACCAGGCACAGGATCGGCGCCTTCATCTTCTCGACGCGCGTCTGCACCGCGAGGTACTCGACGATGCGCTCTTTCACCTTCTCGAGGCCGTAGTGGTCCCTGTCGAGGATCTCCTGGGCCTGCTTGATGTCCTTGGAGATCTTCGACTTCTTCTTCCAGGGCAGGTTGACGAGCGTCTCGATGTAGTTGCGCACCACGGTGGCTTCCGCCGACATCGGCGACATGAGCTTCAATTTCTTCAGCTCGGACTCGGCTTTCTTGCGCGCGTCCTTCGGCATGTGCGCGCGCTTGATGCGCTTCTCCATCTCCTCGAGGTCCGCGCCCTCCTCGCCTTCGCCGAGCTCCTTCTGGATGGCCTTCACCTGCTCGTTCAGGTAGTACTCGCGCTGGCTTTTCTCCATCTGGCGCTTGACGCGGCCGCGGATGCGCTTCTCGACCTGGAGGATGTCGATCTCCGTCTCGAGCTGCGAGAGCAGATGCTCGAGGCGCTGCTTCACATCGAACATCTCGAGCACCTGCTGCTTCTGCTCGAGCTTGAGCGGCAGGTGCGCGGCGACCGTGTCGGCGAGGCGCCCGGCCTCATCGATGCCGGAGAGCGAGGTGAGGATCTCCGGCGGAATTTTCTTGTTCAGCTTGACGTACTGATCGAACGCCGAGAGCAGCGCGCGGCGCAGCGCTTCTACCTCGGGCGCACCCGCGCCTTCGGCCGCCACGGCGGAGGCTTCCGCCACCCAGTGCGTGCGCACATCGATCACGTCGCGGATGTGCGCGCGCGTGCCGCCCTCTACGAGCACTTTGACCGTTCCATCCGGCAGCTTCAGCATCTGCAGAATGTTCGAGACGCAGCCGATGGCGTACATGTCCTGCGGGCCCGGATCGTCCTTGGCGGCGGATTTCTGCGCCACCAGCAGGATCGATTTCCCTGCTTCCATCGCGGTTTCCATCGCCTTGATCGACTTGGGCCGCCCCACGAAGAGCGGAATCACCATGTGGGGGAACACCACGACATCGCGCAGCGGCAGCAGCGGATACTGGACGATCTCGGGGGTGGGGGATTGCTCGGACATTTAGATTAGCCTCGTCAAGGGGTTGCGGCTCACACCGTAGATGCGGGTTCCCCGAGAAAAATCAATGAGCAGAGCGTACACGTAAACGTGCTTACGCTGCAATGCGCAAACGGTGACCAAATGTAGTCGCTGCTGGGCCAACAGGCCCAGCTAGGCGGAACTGCCGCTCGCGACCTTGTGGGTGTCGGAATAGATAAGGAGCGGCTTGCCGTCGGCACTGACCATCGATTCGTCGACGACAACCTTGCTCACGTTGTCGAGGGTCGGCAGCTCGTACATCGTATCGAGCAGGATTTGCTCGAGGATGGACCGCAGGCCGCGCGCTCCGGTTTTTCGTGCCAGCGCGCGCTTCGCCACCGCACCGAGCGCGCCGGTGCGGATCTCGAGCTCGACGCCTTCCATATGGAAGAGCCGCTGGTATTGCTTGATGAGCGCGTTCTTCGGCTCGGTGAGGATCTGGATCAGCGCGTGCTCGTCGAGCTCTTCCAGCGTCGCCAGTACCGGCAGCCGGCCGACGAACTCCGGAATGAGCCCGTACTTGATGAGGTCTTCGGGCTCGACGCTCTTAAGCAGGTCGTAAGTAGCCTTGGAGTTCTTGGGGCTTCTCACCTCGGCGCCGAAGCCGATGCCGGTCTTCTCGGTACGGTTGCGCACGATCTTCTCGAGGCCATCGAACGCGCCACCGCAGATGAACAGGATGTTCGTGGTGTCGACCTGCACGAAGTCCTGGTTCGGGTGCTTACGCCCGCCCTGCGGCGGCACGGAAGCGATCGTGCCTTCGATGAGCTTCAAGAGCGCCTGCTGCACGCCCTCGCCGGAGACGTCGCGCGTGATCGAGGGGTTGTCCGACTTGCGCGAGATCTTGTCGATCTCGTCGATATAGACGATGCCGCGCTTCGCCTTATCGACGTCGTAGTCGCAGTTCTGCAAGAGCTTCTGGATGATGTTCTCGACGTCCTCGCCGACGTAGCCCGCTTCCGTCAGGGTGGTGGCGTCGGCAATCACAAACGGAACATTGAGCAGCCGCGCCAGGGTCTGGGCCAGCAGTGTCTTGCCGGATCCCGTCGGCCCGATCAGCAGGATGTTCGACTTCGCGAGCTCGACCTCGTCGTTCTTCGAGAGGTGCTTGAGCCGCTTGTAGTGGTTGTAGACGGCGACCGAGAGGATCTTCTTCGCGACGTCCTGGCCGATCACGTACGAATCGAGGATCTGGCGGATCTCGCGCGGCGTCGGCAGATCGGACTTCGCGCCCTTGCCGCCCTTATCGGAGGCGGTCTCCTCGCGGATGATGTCGTTGCACAGCTCGATGCACTCGTCGCAGATGAAGACCGACGGCCCGGCGATGAGCTTGCGCACCTCGTGCTGGCTCTTGCCGCAGAACGAGCAGTAGAGAAGCTTTTCGCCAGATGAGCTTTTTTCCGACATGGTGTTAGGTGTTTTCCCGTGAGACTAGCACCTTATCCACTATGCCGTACTTTACCGCCTCTTGCGCGCCCATGAAAAAGTCACGCTCGGTGTCCCGCGCGATGGTCTCGATGGGCTTGCCGGTGTGCTTGGCAAGAATCTCGTTCAGGCGGCCGCGCAGGTAGAGGATTTCCTTGGCATGGATCTCGATGTCGGTCGCCTGCCCCTGGAAGCCGCCCATCGGCTGGTGGATCATGACGCGCGAGTTGGGCAGGCAGAAGCGCTTGCCGGCATCGCCCGCCGCCATCAGCAGCGAACCCATGCTTGCCGCCTGGCCGACGCAGAGCGTGCTGACGTCGGGCTTGATGAACTGCATGGTGTCGTAGATCGCAAGGCCCGCCGACACCGAGCCGCCCGGCGAGTTGATGTAGAAGAAGATGTCCTTGTCGGGATTCTCCGACTCGAGGAAAAGGAGCTGCGCCACGATCAGGTTCGCCGTGACTTCCGTCACGGGCCCGACCAGGAACACCACCCGCTCCTTGAGCAGCCGCGAATAAATGTCGTAGGCACGCTCGCCGCGCCCCGACTGCTCGATGACCATCGGGATCAGCCCGAGGTCGTTCACTTGAGAATCGTGTTGCCAGTTCACGCGTTGCTTCCCATCAGATCATCGAACGCGACCGGCTTGTCCACTACGGTCGCTCTTCCGAGCACCCATTTAACGACATTCGCCTCGAGCGCCATGCCTTCCATCTCGGAAAGCCGCTGCGGCTGCATGTAAAACCATTTTACTACCTCGGCAGGACTCTCGTAGGTCGCTGCTTCCTGCTCCACCGCCGCGCGCACCTCGGCGGGCTTCGGCTGGAGATTTTCCGCACGTGCGAGCTCGCCGATGATGAGCCCGAGCGCGACGCGGCGCTTCGCGGTCGCCTCGAATGCCGCGGGATCGAGCGGAATTTGCCCGGGTTTCATGCCCCGCGCCTGCAAATCGGCGGCCGCGCGCTCGACGAGTTGCTGGGCTTCCATCTGCACGAGCGATTTCGGCAGCTCGAGCGGCGTGCGATCGAGGAGCGCCTGCAGCACCTGCGCCTTCACACGCGCCTCGATGCGCTTATTCGTTTCGCGCTCGACATTGGCGCGGATCTCGCTTCGCATCTTGGCCACGTCGCCCTCGGCGATGCCGAGCGACTTGGCGAACTCCGCATCCACCTCCGGCAGCTGCGGCTCTTCCACGCTCTTCATGCTGAGCTCGAACGACGCACGCTTGCCGGCGACTTCCTTGCCGTGGTAATCGGCGGGGAACGTGAGCTCGAAAGTTTTCGTCTCGCCCGCGCGCATGCCCTGCGCCGCGGCGTCGAATTCGGGCAGCATGCGCCCCTCGCCGAGCGCGAACACGAAGTTTTCGCCTTTGCCGCCGGCGAAGGGCTCGCCGTCGATCGTGCCGCTGAAATCCACGGTCAGCCGATCGCCCTCCTTTGCCGGACGCTCGACCGGTACGAAGCGCGTGCGCTGCTTGCGCAGGATGCCGATAGTCCTGTCCACGGCCGCGTCGTCGACCGTCACCTGCGGCCGCTCGATCGTGACGCCCGCCAGATCGCCGAGCTTTACTTCCGGGTAGACCTCGAACGTGGCGCTGAACTCGAGCGCCGCCGTATCGCCGCCGTCTTTCTTCTCGATGCGCGGAAAGCCCGCGACCTTGAGATTCGCTTCCTTGACCACATCGGTGAACGCTTTTTGCACTGCATCGCTCAGCACTTCCGAGCGCACCTGCGGGCCGTAGGTCTGCGCGATCAGCTTGAGCGGCACCTTGCCCGGCCTGAAGCCCGGCATCTTCACGTTGCGCGCGAGCTTCTTCAGACGAGTGTCGACCTCGCGCTCGATCTCCGCCGCGGGCACTGACATCGATACGCGCCGCTCCAGCGTACCCAGCGTTTCCACGTTGGCCATTCCTTCTGATCCGCCGTTGCGACCTTTACCCGATGGTGCGAAGGGAGGGACTCGAACCCACACGCCTCGCGGCGCCAGCTCCTAAGGCTGGTGCGTCTACCAGTTCCGCCACCCTCGCCGCTCGAACTACCAAAAAACGCGAAAAAAACAACGTATTATACCTTTCGGTCCCATGCCGGTCGGCCATTACGAGAACTTCCCGGTCGCCTCGCTGCTCCTGCCCCGGCGACTGCGGCCGCCGGTCGAGATCATCTATCGGTTCGCGCGCAGCGCCGACGACATTGCCGACGAAGGCACCGCCGCAGACGATGTACGGCTATCGCGATTAAGCGTCTACCGGAGCGAGCTCGAGCACATCGCCGGCGGCCAGGTTCCCGACGCGCCGCTCTTTCACGACGTAGCGAGAATCGTGCGCGAATACGACCTGCCGCTCGGCCTATTCCGCGATCTCATCGACGCCTTCGCACAGGATGTGACCAAGAAACGCTACGCGAGCTTCGCGGAGCTCGCCGATTACTGTCGCCGCTCGGCGAATCCGGTGGGACGGCTTCTGCTGCACTTATTCAAACGCACGTCTAAGACCGATCTCGCCGCCTCCGACGCGGTGTGCTCGGCGCTGCAGCTCATCAACTTCTGGCAGGACGTGGAGCTCGATTTTGCCAAGGGCCGCATCTACCTGCCGCAGGACGAAATGGCGTGCCACGGCGTGAGCGAGCGCCACATCGCCGAGGGCCGCTGCGATGCCGCATGGCGCTCGCTGCTCGTGTTCCAGGTGAACCGCAGCCGGGAAATGATCCTGCGCGGCCAGCCGCTCGCCCGCTCGCTCCCCGGGCGCATCGGCCTCGAGATCCGCGCCACGATCCAGGGCGGTCTGCGGATTCTCGAGAAGATCGAGCGCGTCGACTTCGATGTCTTTCGGCGCCGCCCGGTGCTCGGCGCCTTCGATTGGCCGCTCGTGCTGCTGCGAGCGGCATGACGCCTGACGAGTACTGCCGGCAGCCGGCGAGCGGCGGCGTGCCATCACCGCGCTCTATGCCTTTTGCCGCGAGGTCGACGACATCGTGGACGAAGGCATGGAGCCGCAGCTCGCCGCCGCCAAGCTCGCGTGGTGGCGCGCCGAGGTGGCGAATCTATTCGCCGGCCGGCCGCAGCATCCGGTGACGCGCGCGCTCGAGCCGCACCGCGACAAGTACGGCCTGAGCGCCGCGCACTTGAACGAGATCATCGACGGCATGGAGATGGATCTCCAGCAGTCGCGCTATCTCGACTGGGCGGGGCTCGAAGCGTATTGCTATCGCGTGGCGAGCGTCGTCGGACTCCTCGCCGCGGGCATCTTCGGCTATCGCGATGCGCGCACGCTCGACTACGCAAAGCATCTCGGCATCGCCTTCCAGCTCACCAACATCATCCGCGACGTCGGCGAAGACGCGCGCAAGAACCGCGTGTACCTGCCGGTCGAGGATCTGCGCCGCTACGGCGTGCCCGCTGCCGACATCCTGCAGGCGCGCGAGACGCCCGCCTTCCGCGAACTCATGCAATTCGAGGCCGAGCGCGCGCGCGCTTATTACGCAGCGGCGATGTCGGCGCTGCCGCCGGCCGACCGCCGCGCGCAGCGTCCCGGACTCATCATGGCGGCGATCTACCGCGCGCTCCTCGAGGAGATCCAGCGCGACGGCTTTCGCGTGCTCACGCAGCGTACTTCGCTTACGCCGCTGCGCAAATTCTGGATCGCGTGGCGCACCTGGGTCGCGGCGTAGGGCGACGCGTCGCCATCGTCGGTGCCGGCTACGCTGGCATGGCGGCCGCGGTGTCGCTTGCCGAGCGCGGCGTGCAGGTGACAGTGCTCGAATCGGCGGCCGTGCCGGGTGGACGGGCACGGCGCGTTGAGTCGCAGGGCCACGCGCTCGACAACGGTCAGCACATCCTGATCGGCGCCTACCGCGCGCTCTACGAGCTCATGCGCACGGTGGGCGTGGCAGTGAACGCCGTGCTGCGCCTGCCCCTCGAGGTGCGCTACGCCGGGCGCTTCCATTTGCGCCGCGGCGCGTTCGGCCTCGCGGGCGCGCTGCTCACCGCTCGCGGCATGCCGCTCGCGGAGCGGCTCGGCGCCGCGCGCTTCATCGCGCGGCTGCGGCGCACGCGCTTCCGCCTCGCGACCGACATGAGCGTGAGCGAGCTCCTCGCGCAGGAGAGCCAGGGCGCGCGCATCGCTCACTATCTTTGGCAGCCGCTCTGCGTCTCGGCGCTCAACACCCCGCCGGCGCTCGCCTCGGCGAACGTCTTTCTCGCCGTGCTGCGCGACACGCTTGGCGCGGGCGGCGCGGCGAGCGATCTCGTGCTGCCGCGCGTGGATCTCTCGCGCCTTTTCCCCGAGCCGGCGGCCGACTTCGTGCGCGCGCACGGCGGCGAATTGCGGCTGCAATCGCCAGTGAAAGATCTCGGCGCGCTGCGGCAGTCGTACGACCAGGTGATCGTCGCCGTCGCCCCGCATCAGCTTAAAACGCTGATCGCCGATGCGCCCGAGTACTCGTACCAGCCGATCTACACCTGCTATCTGCAATACGCTGATAGCGTCCGTCTGCCGTTTCCGATGCTCGGGCTGGCTGACGGCTTGGTGCAGTGGGTGTTCGATCGCGGCACGCTGCTCGGCGAGCAAGGCCGCCTCGCGTGCGTCATCAGCGCGCAGGGCGACCACCAGCAGCTTTCGCTCGACGAGCTCGCCGAGCGCTGCCATCGCGAGCTCGTGCAGGCGAACATCGTCGAAGAAAAGCCCACGTGGTCGCGCGTCATCGCCGAAAAGCGCGCCACCATCACCTGCTCGCCGGGCATCAAGCAACGCAACGCGCTGCCATCGCTGCCGGGCGTGTCATTCGCCGGCGATTACACCGATCCCGAATATCCACCGACGCTAGAGGCCGCGGTACGCAGCGGCGTTCGCGCCGCGTCATCCGTTTTGGAACTGGCGCGTTGACGCAGGAATAGAATAGGGGAGCGGCTTTGAATGGATAACGGGATCGAAAATCGGCTCGGCATCCTCGAAACGAGGCTGGATACGATCCTGCCTACGCTTGCGACCAAGGCTGATGTGTCCGAAGCAAAAGCGAGCCTCGTGATGTGGCTGGGCAGCATTGTGGGTGCATCAACCGCGATCGTAATCGCGGTGTTGTTGTTCGCGATCAACCGGGCCGGGCTTTAGAGGTTGCGCAGGAGCTGCACTGCCTGGTCGACGCGCTCGACCGCAAGCACTTCCAGGCCGCCGATCTTCGCCTTCGGCTGATTTGCCCGCGGGATGATCATTTTCGCGAAGCCGAGCTTCGCCGCTTCGCGCAGGCGCTCCTGCCCGCGCGGCGCGGGCCGCACTTCGCCGGCAAGGCCGATCTCGCCGAAGACGGCGAGCTTTTCGGCGATCGGCCGGTCGGTGAGCGAGGAGACGACGGCGAGCGTCACGGCGAGATCGGCGGCCGGCTCGGCGATGCGTACGCCGCCCACGGCATTGACGAAGACATCCTGCTCCCAGGTGGCGATGCCGGCGTGCCGGTGCAGCACGGCGAGCAGCATGGCGAGGCGGTTCTGTTCCAGCCCGACGCAAAGGCGGCGCGGATTGGGCGCGTGCGCCGCATCGACGAGCGCCTGGATCTCCACCAGCAGCGGCCGCGTGCCTTCAATGGTGGCGAGCACGCATGACCCCGCAACCGATTTCTCGTGCGTGGACAAAAACAAGGCAGACGGGTTGCTCACGCCGCGCAGGCCTTTGTCGGTCATGGCGAACACGCCGAGCTCGTTCACCGCGCCGTAGCGGTTCTTCACCGCGCGCACCAGGCGGAAGGCCGAGTTCGGATCGCCCTCGAAATAGAGCACCGTGTCGACGATGTGCTCGAGCACGCGCGGGCCGGCGATGGCGCCTTCTTTCGTCACGTGGCCGATGAAGATGAGCGTGGTGCCGCTGCGCTTGGCGTGGCGCGTGAGCTGCGCCGCGCACTCGCGCACCTGGGCGACCGAACCCGGCGCCGACTGCAGCGTCTCGGACCAGAGCGTCTGGATGGAATCCACTACCGCTACGCGAGGGCGTGTCGCTTCGAGCGCCGCGATGATGCGCTCGAGCTGTGTTTCGGCCAGCAGCCGCAGCGCGCCGGATTGCAGCGCGAGGCGCCGCGCGCGCAGCGCTACCTGCTCGGCCGATTCCTCGCCGCTGATATAGAGCGCGGGGAGCGACGCCGAGAGCGCGTGCAGCGCCTGCAGGAGCAGCGTCGACTTGCCGATGCCCGGATCGCCGCCGAGGAGCGCGACCTGCCCGGGAACCAGGCCGCCGCCGAGCACCCGATCGAGCTCGGCGACGCCGCTCGTCGTGCGCTCGAGTTCCGCAGCGGGCACCGCGTCGAGCATGAGCGGCTTCGCCGCTTCGGCGGCGTAGCGATGCGCCGGGCCCTTCTCGAGCGTCGTTTCGCTCAGCGTGCCGGCCGCGCCGCAGGAGGGGCAGCTGCCGAACCATTGCAGCGCGGAGGCGCCGCACTCGGCGCAGACATAGGCCGTTTTCGCCTTCGCCACGCTATCGCACCTCTACGACGGGGACGCGCGGCGCAGCCGCGCAGAGGAGCTCGTAGCTGAGCGTGCCGGCGGCGGCCGCGACCTGTCCATCGATACGCGACCAACGACGCGGGTGCGCCTGGCGTTGACAAGCACCGGCGTGCCGGCGCCCGCGTGGCGCGGATAGCCGTCGGCGTAGCCGCAGGCCACCACGCCGATGCGCATCTCGCGCTCCGCGCGATAGCCAAGGCCGTAGCCGACGCCTTCGCCGCGCGCGAGCTCCTGCGTCGCGATGATCTCCGAGGCGAGCGTCATCGCCGGCTTTAGACCCAGCGCCTCGGCACTGCGGTCGGCAAAGGGCGAACAGCCATAGAGCATGATGCCGGGCCGCACCCAGTCGGCGTGGGTCTCGGGAAAGCGCACGAGCGCCGCGGAATTGGCGAGCGAGCGCGGACCGGAGAAAGCTTCTGTGAGCGCGGCGAAGCGCTCGAGTTGCGCGCTCACGCCCGTTGCACCATCGGCGTCGGCGAAATGGGTCATCAGCGTGACGGTGTTTACCCTCGGATGCGCGCGCAGCGCCTGATAGCCCGCCTGCGCATTCGCCGTGGTGAAGCCGAGGCGGTTCATGCCGCTATTGACCTTGAAGTAGACGTCGACCGGCCGCGCCAGCGCGCCGAGGAGCTCGATCTGGCGAGGGTGGTGGATGACCGGTGTGAGCGCATATTCGTTGAGGAGCGGCACGTCGGTGGCGGTGAAGATGCCTTCCAGCATCAGGATCGGCTGCGTCACGCCCGCGCGGCGCAGGCGCTCGGCTTCGGCGAAGTCGAGCACGGCGAAGCCGTCGGCGGCGCCCAGCGCGCGCGCCGCGCGCTCCAGGCCGTGACCATAGGCGTTCGCCTTGATCACCGCCCAGATGCGCGCGCGGCCGGCGTGCGTGCGCGCGATGCGCAGGTTGTGCGCAAGAGCGCCCGCCGAGATGGTGGCGCGGATCGGGCGTGGCATTTTTCCTATTGTGCTATAAACGCCCGCTCTCCAAGGATCGAGCTCGCCAGCGCTATCAAAGGCACGTGAACCGCGGCTTCTACATCATCATGGCGGCGCAGTTTTTCTCGTCGCTAGCCGACAACGCGCTGCTCGTCGCCGCCATCGCGCTGCTCATGCAAGCGGACGCGCCGTCATGGCTCACGCCGTACCTCAAGTTCTTCTTCGTCATCTCCTACGTGCTGCTCGCGCCATACGCGGGCGCGTTCGCCGACCGCCTGCCCAAAGGTCAGGTGATGTTCCTTGCCAACGGCGTGAAGATCGTCGGCTGCGTGCTCATGCTCTGGGGCATCGATCCGCTTGCCGCGTACGCCGTGGTCGGGCTGGGCGCGGCGGCTTATTCGCCGGCGAAGTACGGCATCCTCACAGAATACCTGCCGCACCGGCAGCTCGTGCTGGCGAACGGCTGGATCGAGGGGCTCACCGTCGCCTCGATCATCCTCGGCACGATGCTCGGCGGCGTGCTGCTGCACGCGAGGGTGTCCGGAGTGCTTTTGCACTTCGACTTTCCGTTCATCGACACCGGCATCGATACGCCGGGCGAGGCGGCGATCGCCATCATCGTCGTGGTGTACGCCATCGCGGCGCTCTTCAACCTGGAAGTGCCGCGCACCGGCGTGATCCTGAAGCACCTGCCGGCGGACCCGCTCGATACGATCGCCGACTTCGGCCGCTGCGTCGCCTACCTGTGGAAAGACCGCCTCGGCCAGATCTCGCTCGCGGTGACGACGCTTTTCTGGGGCGCGGGCGCGACGCTGCAGTTCATCGTCATCGAGTGGGCCCGTGTTGCGCTGCATTTCGACCTGTCGAAGGCGGCCATCCTGCAGGGCGTGACCGCCGTGGGCATCGCCATCGGCGCGGTACTCGCCTCCGCCTGGGTCTCGCTCCACCGCGCGGTGCGCGTGATTCCGCTCGGCATGGTGATGGGCATCGTCGTGGTCTCGATGATGTTCGTCAACCAGGTCTGGCTCGCGGTGGGCCTCATGATCCTGATCGGCGCCATGGCGGGCTTCTTCGTCGTGCCGATGAACGCGCTGCTCCAGCATCGCGGCCATCACCTGGTGGGCGCCGGCCGCTCCATCGCCGTGCAGAACTTCAACGAGAACACCTCGATCCTTTTCATGATCGCGATGTACTCGCTGCTATTGAACGTCGGCCACTCGATCTACCTGGTGATCCTGCTCTTCGGCCTCTTCGTCGCCTGCGCCATGGGCCTCGTGCAGCTCTGGTTCTGGCGCAACCGGCGCGTGCATGCCGATGAAGTCGAGCGCCTGCTCGCCTTCGCGCGCGCCGAGGATCCACCTCCCCGCACCAGGAACTGAAAAGGGCAACCGGTTTTGTTATAGGGTCGCCATGGTTTTCTTGGCGAAGACGAGATCCGCCCAGGCCTTGGCCTTGTCCGGCAGGTTGCGCAGCAGATACGCCGGGTGATAGGTGACGATGAGCGGCACGCCCTCGTAGCGGTACACGCGCCCGCGCAAGCTCGAGATGGTGGCGTCGCTCGCGAGCAGCGTCTGCGCGGCGAAGCGGCCCATGGCGATGATGAGCTTCGGGCGGATGAGCGCGATCTGCTGCTTGAGGAACGGCGTGCACTTCGCCACTTCCTCGGGCTCGGGATTGCGGTTGCCGGGCGGACGGCACTTGAGCACGTTGGCGATGTAGACGTTGTCGCCGCGCTTGAGCCCGATCGCGGCGAGCATGCTGTCGAGGAGCTTGCCCGCCTGGCCGACGAACGGCTCGCCGAGCCGGTCTTCTTCCGCGCCCGGTGCCTCGCCGATGAGCATCCAGTCGGCGTCCTCGTCGCCGACCCCCAGCACGGTCTGCGCGCGCGTCTTGTGCAGGGCGCACGCCGTGCACGCCGGCACCGCCTGCTTGAGCTCGATCCATTGGCCCGCGGCGCGCTTTTCCGCCGTCGGCCGCGTGCGCAGCCGCCAGATGGGCGCGAGCCCCATCTCGGCGAGCAGCTCCTCGCGCCGGCTCACAACGCGAGCGAGAACACGAGCGCGTCTTCGCGCCCGCCGCGCGCCGGGTAGTAGTCGCGCCGCACGGCGATCTTGCGAAACCCGTAACGCGAATAGAGCTCCTGCGCAGCGCGGTTGCTCGGCCGCACCTCGAGGAAGACGTTCTTCGCGTCGAGCGCGCGTGCGAGCGCGGCAGCCTCGTTCAGCAGCGCCGTGCCGTAGCCTCGGCGCTGATGCGGCTCGGCGACCGAGAGGTTGAGAAGGTGCGCCTCGCCCGCGGCCGCCATCAGCACGAAGTAGCCGATCAGCTCGCCGTGCAACCGATAGGTCCGGCATTCGTAGCCCGCGCGCAGCGAGTCGGCGAAGTTGCCGCGTGTCCACGGATGCGTGTAGAGCGCGCTTTCGATCGGCATTAGCTCGGCGAGGTCGTGCTCCCGCATCGGCGCGAGCTCGGGCTTCTCCTTGAGTACCGCGCTCATCGGCTCGCGAGTTCCTCGCGCGTGAATGCCACCTTGTCCCGGACGTACAGCGGCGCGGCCGCCGCCGCATCGACGCCCTCGCCGGCCGCGAGACGCGGCGCGGCGAGCTGGGCGACGGCGAGCGCAATGGGATGCACTTCCGGCAGCACCTTGGTCAGTCCGAGGTTTCCGTACACCGCAAATCCATTTCCCGCGCCGAGCCAGTCATCGCCTGGCGGCCGCGGCGCCGCTAGCGGCGCGATGCACCGCGTGCTGATCACTTCGCGCCAGCGCGCGCCATCCTTTTCGAGCGCCGCATAATACACTTCGCGCATCCGCGCATCGACGCAGGCGACCACGCGCGTCGCGCCCGATTCCTGCGCGATCGCTTCCAGCGACGATATGCCGAGCACTGGCAAATCACGCGCCAGCGCGAGGCCCTGCGCGATTCCGCATGCAATGCGCAGGCCCGTGAACGAACCGGGCCCGGCGCCGAACGCCACTGCATCGAGCCGCGCCGCCGTAAGGCCGGCGTCGGCGAGCAGTCGTTCGAGCATCGGCAGCGCGAGCTCCGAGTGGCGCTGGCCGGCGCGCCGCTCGAGCGCCGCGATCTCGCCATCGCTGTAAAGCGCTACCGAACACCATTCGCTCGATGTCTCAAATGCTGCGAATCGGAGGAGAGGCGGCATGGCCGATTCTATATACTGCCCGCCATGAAAGAACATCGCATCGCAGTCATCCCCGGCGACGGCATCGGTCG
Source organism: Betaproteobacteria bacterium (assembly GCA_005883675.1). Classification (GTDB taxonomy): domain Bacteria; phylum Pseudomonadota; class Gammaproteobacteria; order Burkholderiales; family SG8-39; genus SCGC-AG-212-J23. The sequence continues at coordinate 31,954 of VBCM01000192.1, read as the reverse complement.
TGAAGTGATCCCCGAAGGCGTGCGCGTGCTCGAGGCGGCCGGCGCGCGGCACGGGATCAAGTTCGCGTGGAAGGAATTCCCGTGGAGCTGCGACTGGTACAAGGCGCACGGCAAAATGTGTCCCGACGACGCGGCCGATACGCTGCGCCTTTTCGACGCCGTGTACTTCGGCGCGGTGGGGAACCCGGCGCTGGTCCCCGACCACATCGCCGTGTGGGGACTGCTCATCAACTTCCGCCGCTGGTTCGATCTCTACGTGAACCTGCGGCCGGTGCGCCTTTTCGAAGGCATGCCCTGCCCGCTCGCCGGCCGCAAGCCCGGCGACATCGACTACGTCGTGATCCGCGAGAACACCGAGGGCGAATACGGCAACGTCGGCGGCCGCATGTACGAAGGCACCGAGCGCGAAGTGGTAACCCAGCTCGCGACGTTCTCCCGCAAGGCGACCGACCGCATCATGAAATACGCGTTCGAGCTCGCGCGCACGAGGAAGAAGCATGTGACGTCTGCGACCAAGTCGAACGGCATCTCCATCACCATGCCGTACTGGGACGAGCGCTTCGCGCTCATGGCGAAGAACTACCCCGACGTGCGCACCGACCAGTACCACATCGACGGCCTCACCATTCAGATGGTGCTGAATCCCGATCGCTTCGATGTCATCGTGGCGTCGAATCTCTTCGGCGACATCATTTCCGACCTCGGCCCGGCCACCGCCGGCACGATCGGCATCGCGGCCTCGGGCAATATCAATCCCGAGCGCACGGCGCCGTCGATCTTCGAGCCGGTGCACGGTTCGGCGCCCGATATTGCGGGACGCAGGATCGCCAATCCGCTTGCCACTATCTGGTCGGGCGCGCTGATGCTCGAGCACCTCGGCCACCGCGCCGCCGCCGCGGACGTCGTGCGGGCGGTCGAGCGCGTCATCCTCGAAGGGCCACACACGCCCGACATGAAGGCCAAGGCGAGCACCGCTGAAGTCGGCGCCGCCGTTGCCGAGGCCGTTCGCGCGCAATCCAAAGTGCCGGCGTGAAAACGTACCGCATCGCCGCGATTCCCGGCGATGGCATCGGCGACGAGGTAATCCCCGCGGGCATCGAGGTGCTCGAGCGCGCGGCCGATGGCTTCCAGCTCGAATTCACGCACTTCGACTGGAGCTCCAAGCGCTACCTCGAAACCGGGCAATACATTCCCGACGGCGGCCTCGAGCGGCTGAAGAGCTTTGATGCGATCTTCTTCGGCGCCGTGGGCGCGCCCGACGTGCCCGACCATGTCTCGCTCTGGGGCCTGCGCCTGCCGATCTGCCAGGGCTACGACCAGTACGCGAACGTGCGGCCGGCGCGCGTGCTCCCCGGCGTGCCGTCGCCGCTTAAGAACGGCGCGCAAATCGACTGGGTCATCGTGCGCGAGAACACCGAAGGCGAAGCGGTGAATGCGCTCGACGCCACTGCGCGTGAAGGTCGACACCTCCACTGCGACCTCGCGCCATGGCATGGTGCTGTGGGACGAGATCTTCTACGCCGTGGCAAAGGATTTCCCCGACGTCAAGACCGACCGGGTGCTGGTCGATGCAATGACGACGCGCATGGTACTCAACCCCGCGGCCATCGACAGCGTGGTCGCCTCCAACCTCCACGCGGACATTCTCTCGGACTTGGCGGCCGCATTGTCCGGCTCGCTCGGCATTGCGCCGACCGCGAATCTCAATCCGGAGCGCAAATTCCCGTCGATGTTCGAGCCGATCCACGGCTCGGCCTTCGACATCACCGGCAAGGGCGTCGCCAATCCGATCGCCACGTTCTGGACCGCGTCGCTCATGCTCGAGCACCTGGGCGAAGCGCGCGCGGCGGCGCGCATCATGCGCGCGATCGAAAAAGTGACGGCGCAGAAGATCTTCACGCCGGACCTCGGCGGCAACGCGCGTACGCGCGACGTCACGCAGGCGGTGCTCGCCGCGCTTTAAAGGAGACCTCATGAAAGCACTCGTCATTGCGATTGTCGCGTTTACGTTTCCGGTCTACGCACAGCAAGCGGTGCTGCTCGTCCGCCATGCGGAGTTGCAGGGCGCGGCGATGGCCGAGCCCAAACACCTGCCGCTCTCGGAGGCGGGTGAAGCGCGCGCCGAACGACTCGCCGCCATGCTGAAGGACGCGAGCATCGGCGCGATTTACGTCACGGACTTCGTGCGCACGCAAAAGACCGCGGAACCGCTGGCGCGCGCCATCGGCAAGGAGCCAACCGTCCTGCCGAAGGGCGATCCGAAGGAACTGGTCGCGCGTCTGCGCGCCAACCACGCGCGCGAGACGGTGCTGCTCGTCGGCCACACGGACACGCTGCCGGGACTGCTCGGGGCACTTGGCCATCCGGCCGACATCAAGATCGAGGCGCCGGACTACGGCAACCTCTTCGTCGTGGTGCCGCGCCCCGAGGACGCGCCCGCATTCATGCGCCTGCGCTACTAGCGGCTTGATCCCGCGCTTCCTGCCGCTCGCCGGAGTGCTCGCGACGCTCGTGGTTGCCTTCGGCTGGCGCCCGTGGCTGCAGCGGCGCCGCTACGGCGCATACGGCATCCTGCTGTTCCGCGCGAGCGGTCCGGCACAGCACTTGCGCGACGCCTTCGCCGTGGCGCTCTTCGCCCTGCTGCTCGCGCAATCGCTCGTTGCCGCGCTCGCACCGGAATCGCTGCTGCTCGCGCAAGCAGATCGCCGCGCCCCGGCCGGGCTGCGGCTCGGCCTCGGCGCGCTGCTCATGCTCACTGGCCTGGTGCTGCTCGTCACCGCGCAGCTCGAGCTTGGCGCGTCGTGGCGCATCGGGATAGATGAAGCGGCGAAGCCGGGGCTCGTGACGAGCGGCCTCTACGGGCGCTCGCGCAATCCGATCTTCCTCGCGCTACTCATCATCGTCGCGGGCTACACGCTGTTGATCCCGACATTGCTCTCGTTAGCGCTGCTCGCGGGCGCCTACGTCGGCACGCGACTGCAGATCGCCGCCGAAGAGGCATATCTCTCGCGCACCTATGGCGCCCAGTATCGGACCTATGCGCAGCGCGTCGGGCGGCTGGTGCCGGGCATCGGCAAGTGGAACGGCCAATGAAGCGCTGGGACGAGGTCGACCGCTACATCAGCGACACACTGGTGCAGCCGGACGCGGCGCTCGCCGCCGCGCTCGAGGCGAGCGACGCCGCCGGCCTGCCGGCGATCAGCGTCTCGCCCGCGCACGGCAAGCTGCTCTCGCTCCTCGCGCGCACGGTTGGCGCGAAACGCATTCTCGAGATCGGCACGCTCGGCGGCTACAGCGCCATCTGGCTCGCGCGCGGCCTCGCCCCCGGCGGGCGGCTCATCACGCTGGAAGCGCTGGAGAAGCACGCCGCCGTCGCGCGCGCAAACCTGGAGCGGGCGAGGCTCGCCGATCGCGTCGAGATTCGCGTCGGCAAGGCGCTCGACACGCTGCCGCAGCTCGCGCGCCCATTCGACCTCACGTTCATCGACGCGGACAAGCAGAACAACGCCGAATACTTCCGCTGGGCGCTCAAGCTCTCGCGACCCGGCAGCCTGATCATCGTCGACAACGTGGTGCGTGACGGTGCGGTGATCGATGCGCGCTCGCGCGATGCCGCCGTGCAGGGCGTGCGGCGCCTGTACGAGCTGATCGCGGCCGAGCCGCGGGTCGCCGCGACCGCGGTGCAGACAGTGGGCGTCAAGGGCTACGACGGCTTCGCCATCGCGCTGGTGGTGAAATGAACACGATCCTCATCACCGGCGCGGGACGCGGCCTCGGCTACGAGCTCGCGCGTCAATACGCTGCCGACGGCTGGCGCGTGATCGGCACGGTGCGCAGTGCGCAAGCCAAGCTGCCCGCCGGCGTCGAGCGGCAGATTGTCGACGTCAGCGATCGCAAGCAGATCGCCGCGCTCGCGAGCGCGCTGCGCGGCATGGCGCTCGATGTGCTCTTTTGCAATGCCGGGATCAGCGGCAAGCGCGGCATGGCGCTCGGCAGCTTCGATTACGACTCGTGGGAGGAAGTGCTGCGGGTGAATCTGCTTGGCGCAGCCGCAGTCACGGAGGCGCTGCTGCCGAACATCCTGGCGGGCGAGCGCAAGGTGATCGCGATGATGTCGAGCCGCCTCGGCTCGATCGCCGAGGCGAGCGGCATGACGCTGCCTTATGCAACGAGCAAGGCGGCGCTCAACATGCTGGTGAAGGGCCTTGCCGCCACGCTCGCCTCCAAGGGCGCGATCGTGGTGGCGCTGAGCCCCGGCTGGGTGCGCACCGACATGGGCGGCGCAACAGCGCCGCTCGCCCCCGAGGCGTCCGTCGCCGGCTTGCGCAAGGTGATCGGCGGCCTGCGGGCAGCGGACAGCGGGAAATTCCTGTCGCACGACGGCTCGCCGATTCCGTGGTGAGCGCGAGCCTGCTGCACGCCGACAGCGCGCGCAACCGGCTGACTGGCATCGGCCTCGTCTCCGTCTGCTACCTGCTCTTCACGCTGCTCGACGGCAGCGCCAAGTGGCTCGTCGCCAGCATGCCGGTGGTGACGGTGGTGTGGCTGCGCTTCGTAATGCACGCGCTGGTCGCGAGCGCGGTGCTCCTGCCACTGCGCGGCGCGGCGCTCGTCCGCACGCGCTACTGGCGCTGGCACGCGGTGCGCGGGCTGATGTTCGTCGTGATGACCGGCATCAACGTCTGGGCGCTGCAGTACCTGCAGCTCACGGTCACTTCGTCCATTTTCTTCACCACGCCGGTCCTGATCGCGCTGATCAGCGCGCTTTTCCTCGGCGAGCGCCTCGACGCCGGGCGCTGGGTCGCGATCATCGTCGGCTTCGCCGGCGTGCTGGTCATCGTGCGGCCCGGCACCGCGCAGTTTCATCCGGCCATGCTTGCCGCGCTGGCGAACGCCGTGATGTATGCCGTCTTCATGCTGATGACCCGGCGCCTCGCGGCGTACGAATCGCCGGAGACCATCCAGTACCTGCCTGCCGTCGGCGCCGCGCTGCTGCTAACGCCGTTCGCGCTCGCGCGCTGGGAGTGGCCCGATACCTGGCTCGAGTGGACGGTCGCGTGCCTCCTCGGAGTGTTCGGCGCGGCGGGCCACCAGCTCCTCGCGCTCGCGCACCGCTATGCGCCCTCCAGCGTCATCGCGCCGTTTCTCTACCAGCAGGTGATCTACATGGCGGCCTTCGGCTACCTCGTCTTCGGCGACGTGCCGGCGGCAGCGGTGTGGATCGGCGCCGCCATCGTCATCGCGAGCGGGCTTTACCTCTTCCGGCGGGAGACAACCGCCCGGCCGAAGTAATCACGACCCTGGCTCCGAATTCCTACTTGCGAAGGTTCTTGTTGGCGTCCTGGATGTCGCGGCGCAGCTTCTCGCGCTCCTGCGGCGAGAGCTGGCGCTGCGGCGGGCGGTCCTGGCGGTTGCGGTCGCCCCCTCTATCCCGGTACACCTCGCGCATGTCGTCGCGCATACGCTGGCGCTCGTCCTTGCTCATGCCCTGGTTCTTGCCCGGGCCGGCGCCACGCCCATCGCGTTCGCCGCGCTGCGCAAAAGCGGGCCCGGAGGCCACGACCAGTGCGAGGAGGAACGCAACGCAGCGTTTCATGCGCTGGCGATGTTACCGGGATGCGTGCGCCGAGAGGTGTCGCGCCGTCCAATTTTTGTAACAATCCGTTGCCCGATGGCTGAGCTCAAGACGCGCATCTTGGTGGTGGACGACGATCAGCGCCTGCGCGAGCTGCTGGTGAAGTACCTCAGCGGCGAAGGCTACGACGTCAAGGCGGTGCCCGACGCGCGCGGCATGGACAAGCAGCTCGGCCGAGAGCGCTACGACCTCGTGGTGCTCGATCTCATGCTGCCGGGCGAGGACGGCCTCGCCATCTGCCGGCGCCTGCGCTCCCAGCAGCTCTCGCCAGCCATCATCATGCTGACAGCCAAGGGCGACGACGTCGACCGCATCGTCGGGCTGGAGATGGGCGCCGACGACTACCTGCCCAAGCCCTTCAATCCGCGCGAACTCCTCGCGCGCATCAACGCCGTGCTGCGCCGCCGCGCGCCTGCCGGCCCGCCGGGGGCGCCGGCCGCAGGCGGGGAGCTGCACCGCTTCGGGCGCTTCGAGTTCAACCTCGCCACGCGCAGCCTTACGCGCGAGGGCAAGAGCGTGCCGCTCACGACGGGCGAGTTCTCCGTGCTCAAGGTGCTGGTGCAGCACCCGCGCCAGCCGCTCTCGCGCGACAAGCTGATGGAGCTCGCGCGCGGGCGCGAGTACGAGGTGTTCGACCGCTCGATCGACGTGCAGATCTCGCGGCTGCGCAAGATCGTGGAGGATGATCCGGCCCATCCGAAGCACATCCAGACGGTGTGGGGCTTCGGCTACGTGTTCGTGCCGGACGACCAGTCGGCCAAGTGACACTCTTCGCACGCGCGTTCCTGCTGATCGCGCTGCTCATCGTCGCCGCGCTCCTCGCATCGCTGCAGATCTACCGGGTCTACGAGCGCGAGCCGCGCTCCCGTGAGCTCGCCCAGCAGACGGTGAGCACCATCAACCTGACGCGCGCGGCGCTCGTCAATGCCGACCCGGTGCTGCGCCGCCAGCTCCTGATTGAGCTGAACGAGACCGAGGGCCTGCGCGTCTATCCGGTGACGGCGAGCGAGAAGACCGAGCCGCTGCCCGAGGATGCGCTGCTCGAGCGCGTGGTGCAAAAGGTGCGCGGCGCGCTCCGCGAGGAGACGCGCTTCGCCTATTCGCGCGACGGCGAGGAAGGCTTCTGGGTGAGCTTCTTCATCGACGAGGACGAGTTCTGGGTGATGCTGCCGCGCGAGCGCTTCGAGCCGGGCTTCGGCCTGCAGTGGCTCGGCTGGCTCGCCGCGGTGATCGTGCTCGCGCTCGTCGGCGCCTGGTTCATCGCCTCCAACATCGCGCGGCCGCTCGCGGCGATGCGCCGCGCCGCGATGCGCCTAGGGCGCGGCCAGCCGCACGAGCCGCTGCCCGAGCAGGGGCCGCGCGAGATGCGCACGGTCGCCACCGCGTTCAACCGCATGGCGAGCAACCTCGAAGCGATGGAGCGCGAGCGCGCCATGGTGCTCGCCGGCATCTCGCACGACCTGCGCACGCCGCTCTCGCGCCTGCGCCTTGCGCTCGAGATGAGCGGCGCTGACGAGCACGCCACCGACGCGATGATCGCCGACATCGACGAGATCGACGCCATCATCGGCCAGTTCCTCGATTTCGCGCGCGGCGCGGACGAGCAGAAGGAGGAGCACGACATCGCCGAGGTCGTGGGCGAGCTCGCCGAGCATTACGCGCGCATCGGAAAAGACGTGCGCCTCGTCCACCACCCGGTCAAGCCGTTTCGCTTCGCGCGCATGGCGGTGCGCCGCGCCGTGGCGAACCTCGTCGACAACGCGCTGCGCTACGCGGGCGAGCCGGTGGAGATCGAGCTCCTCGCGCGCAACCCGGAAGTGGCGATCGAGGTGCGCGACCTCGGCCCCGGCATTCCGCCGCAGGAAGTCGAGCGCCTGAAGCGGCCGTTCACGCGCCTCGACGACTCGCGCTCTGGCGTCGGCGGCTCGGGCCTCGGCCTCGCTATCGTCGAGCGCACCGCGCAGGCGCACGGCGGCACGCTCGAGCTCGTGCCGCGCGCGCCGCGCGGCCTCGTTGCCCGGCTCGTCCTACCAGTGAGATGAAGCGAATTTGGTGAGCGCGTGCCACGCGAGATACGCCGCCGCGCCGGCCGTGCCGAGGATGAGGTCGCTCATGGTGTCGAAATTCCCCTGCTGCAGCCCCGTGCCCGCGAGCTGGTCGATCGTGAACTCGCCGATCTCCCAGGCGAGCGCGGTCATGCACGAGAGCGCGAACGCGAGCAGGTACGCGCCCGCCGGGCGCAGCGCGCCGAGCTTTGCGCGTGCAATAGCAATGGCGCGCAAATAGCAGAACGCCAGCGCCGCGCCGCCCGCCAGATGCGCGAGCCACCACAGGTCCAACCTCACCGGCAGGCGGGCGAGGGCCATGCTCGCCACCACGATCGCCACCGGCACCCACAGCGCTTCGCGTAGCAGTCGAGCCAGCATGCCCAGCGCCGCAAGCGAGTTATATGCCATCGCGCCGCCGGTCGAGCCGATGCTCGCGAAGCTCGCCGAGGAGCTGCCGCACGGGGACGACTACCTGTTCGAGCCGAAATGGGACGGCTTCCGCGCTCTGGTCTTCCGCGGCAGCCGCGAGCTCTTCATCCAGAGCCGCGATTCGCGGCCGCTCGACCGCTATTTCCCGGAATTGCACGACGCGCTGCTCGCGGGCCTGCCGGCAGGCTGCGTGCTCGACGGCGAGATCGTGATCGCCACGCCGCACGGGCTCGACTTCGACGCGCTGCAGCTGCGCCTGCATCCGGCCGCCTCGCGCGTCGCGAAGCTCGCCAAAGAGACGCCCTCCTCCTTCGTTGCTTTCGACGCGCTCGCGGTCGGCGGGCGCAACCTCATGGGCGAGCCGCAGCGCGCGCGCCGCGCGGCGCTCGAGCGGCTGCTCGGCCGCGGCAAGCCGCCCGTGTATGTCACGCCGATGACCCGCGAGCGCGACCAGGCCGAGCACTGGCTCGAGCACTTCGAGGGCGCAGGCCTCGACGGCGTCATCGCCAAGCCCGCCGGCCTTACTTACCAGCCGGGCAAGCGCGCGATGATCAAGGTGAAGCACGCGCGCACCGCCGACTGCGTGGTAGCGGGCTTCCGCTGGCACAAAAGCGGCGAGGATGCCGTGGGCTCGCTCCTGCTCGGCCTTTACGATGACGCCAACGTGCTCCAGCACGTCGGCGTCACCTCGTCCTTCAGCATGACGATGCGCAAGCAGCTCGTGAAGGAGCTCGCGCCGCTGCGCAAGGACGCGATCGGCGAGCATCCCTGGCGCGACTGGGCAGGCGCCGCGGCGGAAGCGAGCCGCATGCCGGGCGGCCAGAGCCGCTGGAGCGCGGGCAAGGACCTCTCGTGGGAGCCGCTGCGCCCGGAGCGCGTCTGCGAAGTGAAGTACGACCACCTGCAGGGAAACCGCTTCCGCCACGCCGCCACGTTCCTGCGCTGGCGACCGGACAAGCCGCCGCCGGACTGCCGCTACGACCAGCTCGAAGTCACCAAGCCCTACGAGCTCGAGAGCGTCTTCTCGTCCGGATCCAAAGGCTCCTGAGCCGGCCGCAGTTTTTCCGGCACATGCTGCAGATTCACGCGCACGCGGGTCCACGTCGTGTAGCGGCCGCGCATGGAGTCAACCAGGATATCCGCCGGCTCGAGATGCTCCTGCACTTTGGGATGGCGCTTCTTCCAGCGCTCAAGGCCCGCGAGCGCGTCCTCCTTGCGCTTGGCGCGGCCGATCTCGATCACCGGGAGCTTGCGCTTCGAGGGCTGCACGCGGGCCGGCTCCCCCGCCTGCTTCCTGTAGTGCGGCGGCCAGGGTGCGTCGCCGCCGCCCTGCTTTTCGAATAACTCGAGCAGCGCCTCGAGCGAGCCGGCGCGCTGGTCGATGCCCGCGTGGCGCTCGCCCACCCGCTTGAACCGGCGCGGCATATTAGCGAGCGTGAAATCCTCGGGCTCGCAGTCCGCGACCTCGCTCCAGTCGAGCGGCGCCGATACCGTCGCGTTCGGCGTGGGCCGCACCGAATAGGCCGAGGCGATCGTGCGGTCCTTCGCGTTCTGGTTGTAGTCGACGAAGACGCCGTGGCGCTCCTCCTTCCACCACTTGCTCGTCGCGAGCTGCGGCGCGCGACGCTCGACGTCGCGGGCGAGCGCGAGCGCCGCGCGGCGCACCTCATCGAACGTCCAGCGCTGCGCGATGCGCACATAGATGTGCATGCCTCGCTTACCCGATGTCTTCGGCCAGCCGACGAGGCCAACGTCTTCCAGCGCCGCCTTGGCGATTAGCGCGACCTCGCGCACCTGCGCCCACTTCACGCCCGGCACCGGATCGAGATCGACGCGCAGCTCGTCGGGATGCTCGAGATCCTCGGCGCGCACCGGGTGCGGATGCAGCTCCAGGCTACCGAGGTTCGCCATCCACGCGAGCGCCGCGGCGTCGCGCGGCACGATCTCGAGCGCGCTGCGGCCGGACGGAAACTTGAGCTCCACCACGTCGACCCAGTCCGGCCGCCGCTCCGGCGCGCGCTTCTGGTAGAAGAACTCGCCGTCGATGCCGTTCGGATATCGCACCAGCATGTTGGGCCGGCCGCCCGCGCCGCGCAGCGCGCCTTCGCCCACCGCGACGTAGTACTGCGCAACATCGAGCTTGGTGTACTTGGGGCCCGGAAATAGCACCTTGGCCGCGTTTGTGATCGTCACCTCGCGGCCGCCTATGTCCAGCACTTCAGAGCTGGGTTTGCGTGGCATGCAAAGTTTCGCTATCGTTACATGTAACGATTATGCCCCGGATACGGACCGCTAAACCGCTGTCGCCCGCCGAGCGCGTGCGGCGCCATCGCGCGCGCCGCAGGGCCGCCGGCCTGCGCGCGGTGACCCGCTGGCGCTCGAGCACGCCCGCCTGGTCGGATCACCGCGTTGCCGAGGCGCGAAGCCTCGCGTTCCACGTGCTCGCCGCGCGACGCATCGCCGCCAACCCGAGCCTGCTTAAGCGCGCCCGTGCCACCGTCGCACGGTGGCTCGAGCGCTACGGCGAGCGGCCGCCTGCGGCTTTGCGCGAATGGCAGGAGTTGCTGCAACGGCCGTGGCCGGAAGTGGCGGCAAGGGCGACGGAGCTAAGCGAGGACGCGGCACGCCTGCGCCAGTCTTCGCCGCTCGCGACGCTGCTCTCGCCCGCGGAGCGCCGGCGCGTGCATGACGCGTTCCGAGCTTGAGCACATCATCCGCGCCGCCGGCGCCATCGCCCGCGACCGCGAGATTGTCGTCATCGGCAGCCAGGCCGTCCTCGGCCAGTACCCGGACGCCCCGGCCGCGCTCCTCGCTTCCATGGAGGCCGACGTCTTTCCACTCAATCATCCGGAACGCGCGGACAAGATCGACAGCGCCATCGGCGAAGGTTCGCGTTTTCATGAGGAGTTCGGTTACTACGCGCAAGGCGTAGGCGAGTCTACCGCTACGCTGCCCAAGGGCTGGCGCAAGCGGCTCGTGCGCGTGCGTAACGAAAATACCCGCGGCACTTCGGGCCTGTGTCTCGAGGTGCACGATCTTGCCATCTCGAAATATGTCGCCGGCCGGGAAAAGGATCTCGCGTTCAACGCCGTACTCGCCCGGGAGGGGCTGGTACGCAAAGAAAAACTGCTCGCGCGCCTTGTACTGACTCCCGCATCGCCCGCGGTGCGCAAGCTCGCACGCGGCCGCATCGAGCGCGATTTCTCCTAAGGCGTTCGGCCGGCGCTATGCCAATTCGCGCCGCATGAGCATGCCTGTGGTCCGGAAGCCCGCCTTTTGACGAACTCGCAAGCTCGGCTATCCGCCCATGCACATGCCGCTTCCAGCAATGCGCTGCCAACGCCTTGGCGTCGAGAGGCGCTTGCGCGCGGCGAGCCGGATCACTATCAGGCCGATGACCTCGTGGGCTGATTCGGCGACCAGAACCTCGGCCCCGGTCGATGCGCCGATGATGTTTCGCGCTTTCGCCGTACGGACTTCTTCAAATTTCCGGCACAATCGCCGCCGCGGCCTCCGCCGAGCTGCGCACCGGCACGATCTCCAAATCGACCAAGTCGTCCCAGTTCGCCGTCCATTGGCGAAACAGCGCCTCGTCGTCGGTCTGCATCACCTGGAAGCAGCACTCGTAGTTGAGATCCACCCAGCTCGCCACATAGCGCAAGCCGGCGGGCGCCATGCGGCCGCGATCGCGGAAGCGGCGATAGATCTCCGGCGCCCGGCCGGGGCGATAGCGCTCGATGACCATGAAGAGCATCTCAGTCCCGACGCAGCGTGTCGACGGCGAAGAGCTCGCGCTTGCCGTCCTTGCCGGTCGCTTCCATCGTGAAGGTCCAGGTCTCGGCGCGAGCGTCCCAGCTGAAGGTGTTGTAGAACGGACCGTCGTCGTACTGAAAGACGAAGGCAATGGTGTCGCCGACGCGCTTGCCGTAGCCGATGGCGGAGAACTTGCCGCCGTAGCCATCCAGCCAGTGCACGACATAGCGCTGCTCAGCGTGCCGGTAGCCGATGTAGACCAGCGCCTCATACTCGGGCGGCTCGGCGACATCCTTCATGTGCATGCGCAGGAACTGGTGATTCAGCACCCAATCGGCGCTCACCGTGTTCTCGACGTCGCGCTCACGGATCCGGCGCTTGAGCCGCCACTCGCCGACGAGCTTGTCGATCAATGCATCGCGGAAGATCGGCTTCGGCCCGTCGGCCGGCTCCTGCGTGCGGGCGGGTATGGCGGCAAGCAGCAACAAGCCGGCGAGGATTGCGCGCACCTGGAAACGATAGCTCTTCATGCCTGCAACGGGAAGCGCTCGAGCGGCTCGTAGGTCGATCCTTTCGGCGAAGTGCGCGAGCGCATGAGCAGCATCTCGTTCACCGGCCACTCGACACGCGGTAGCGGAAGTAGCGACTTCGGCGGCTTCGCCTTGCGCAGTAGCGTGATGTGCGCGGCGAACGGTCGGTCCTCCAGCACGAACCCGTGTTCCCTCAGCGACCCGTGAAGCTGGTTAACCAGCGCCGCCAGTGGCGCAGGCATCGTCTGCGGCCCGACCCAGACGATCTTGTTGTGCTTCCAGTACTCAGCATGGTCGATCGGCAGCGTATGGCGAGCGCCTTGGACGCGCTGGGCGGCGTTGTACGCCTTGGCGGCATCGGCTTCGCCGAGGAAGGCGAGCGTCAGATGGATGCTGTCGTTCGCTGTCGGCGTGCCGCCGGTGCCGTGCGCGACCTCGTGCGTCCACCGCGCGAGCGCGTGGGCTGTCTTCGCCGGCGGCCAAAGCGCGAAGAACAAGCGCACTACGCGACCATGGTCCACAGCCGGTGGCCGGCCAGCTCGACGACCAGCGGCTTGCCGCTGCGCCCGTCAACGAACACCCGCGCCGCCTGCGGCGTGCGCAGCGCATCGATGGTGCCGCGCGGCTTATGGACAGCGATGCGCTGCTGGACCGGTGTATCCGGAGCGGCGCGCAGGCAGACGTAATAGGCCGTCCCGTCCACTTCCACGTGCGCCACCATTGCAACCGGGCTTTCATCTGTCAGCGCCCAGCGCGATTGCAGGTCGCGGCGAAACGCGAGCAACCACACGATGGGCAAGCCGAGGAGCACGCCGAGGGTGATCTTCATCCAGATCGGCGCCGGTGCGGTCCAACCGAGACGCGCGGGCTCGAGCAGGCCGACGGCCGCATAAATCGCGCTCGCCAGCGCGACCAGGCCCAAGGAAAACATATAGCGATTCATCGTTAATCCCCCATGTGGTGGCGCGTGAGCGCGGCGAGCGCGGCCTCGCCGCTTTCTTCGAGCGCCGCGGCGATGAGCTCCATTTCGCGCCGGCCGCGGTTCTGCGAGAGCTTCCAGCGCGTCTCGAGGCGCACTACAGGAATGCGGAAGTTGACGATGGCAGCAAGCATGCGCTCGACGTATTCGCCTCGCAGCGCGTCGAACTTGGGCAGCCACTGCGGATCCAGGGTGGCGACGAGCCGGCGCTGCGACGCGTGCTTCGCCGCGCGGTCCTCGACGAGCTGCGGCACGCCGTACGCGTGCACCGCGGCGTAGTTCCACGTCGGCACGCGCTCGGTATCCTCGTACCAGCGCGGCGAGATATAGGCGTGCGGGCCGCTGAAGATGACGAGCGCCTCGGTGTCGTCAAAATGGCGCCACTGCTCGTTGGCACGCGCCATGTGCATGTCGAGCGCCAGCTCGCCGCCCTCCTCCTGCACCAGCGCGGGCAGGTGCGAAGCGCGCAGGCTGCCGCCGCTGCCGGTGACGAGCACCGGGAAGTTGTGCTGGCGCATGAAGGCGACGAGCTGCGCTCGGTCCTGCAGCCGGTTGTAGGGTGGGGAATACACTATTCGAGGAGCGCCACCGCCTGCGCGGCGATGCCTTCCACGCGGCCGAGGAAGCCGAGGTGCTCGGTGGTGGTCGCCTTGATGTTGACCATCGCCGGTGCGATTCCCAGATCAGCGGCGATGTTGCCGATCATGCGTGCCACGTGCGGCGCCATGCGCGGTTCCTGGGCAATGATGGTGGCGTCGATGTTAACCACGCGCAGGCTGAGAACGGCTAGCTTCTTGGCGACCTCGCGCAGGAGCTTGCGGCTGTCGACACCCCGGAACTCCGCGCTCGTATCCGGATAGTGCTGGCCGATGTCGCCGAGGCCGGCCGCGCCGAGCAGCGCGTCGCAGATCGCGTGCAGCAGCACGTCCGCGTCCGAGTGACCGTCCAGTCCCCTCTCGTATGGGATCTCCACGCCGCCGATCACCAGCCTGCGGCCGCGTACCAGCGGGTGCACGTCGAAGCCCTGCCCGATCCTCATTTCCGTCCCGCGAGGATCGCTGCCGCGATCGCCACGTCCTCCTCATAGGTGACCTTCAGGTTCTCGCGGCTGCCGAGCACGAGGCGCGGCCGGTGGCCGAGCGCTTCGACCGCCGCCGCCTCGTCGGTGGCGTTGACCGCGCGCGAGAGCGCCTCGATCAGCAGCCCAGTGCGGAACAGCTGCGGCGTCTGCGCGAGCCAGAGTTGCGAGCGATCCTCCGTCGCCGCGACGCGCTGCACGCCGCCTTCATCTTTTCCCGCGCGCTTCACGGTCTCGGCGACGGGGAGCGCGAGTATCGCCCCGATCGCATCGCCCGCGCCCTCGTCGAGCAGCCGGCGCAGGTCCGCGGCGGGAAGACAGGGCCGCGCGGCATCGTGCACGAGCATCCAGTCGTCGGCATCCACCGCGCCGCCGACTGCCACGAGGCCGTTCAGCACCGAGTCGCGGCGCGTCGCGCCGCCGCAGTACAGCGGATTCACCTTGCCGGCGAATGCGCTCCAGTCCTGGCGCGCAAAGTGCTCGTCGTTCGCGGCGAGCACCACGAACACGGCGCTCACCTGCGGCACGCACACAGTACGCACCGCGTGCCAGAGCAGCGGCCGGCCGGCGAGCGGCACGTATTGCTTGGGCATCGCAACTCGCATGCGTGTGCCGCTGCCCGCGGCGGGAATTAAGGCGAAGATGGCCAAAGTTGTTTTAATTCAGACCGATATAATTGCACGCTTCGTATTTTGATGCAGCGCGATTCCCTTCCCGCCCGTAGGCGCTATACGAGGCTCGCCGGCTCGGCCGACGCGCTCGCGCTCGCGCGCCTGGCGCAGGAAGAGCACCCGATCGCCGTCGTCAGTGCCACGGCGCATGACGCACAGCGCCTGATCGACGAGATCGGCTGGTTCGCACCGCAGTTGCGCGTCTGCCTGCTGCCCGACTGGGAGACGCTGCCCTACGACCAGTTCTCGCCGCACCATGATCTCGTCTCGGAGCGCCTCGCTACGCTCTACCGCATCCAGCGCGGCGACTTCGACGTCGCGGTGGTGCCGGCGGCCACCGCGCTAGTGCGCCTTTGCCCACCGGCGTACATCGCTGCGCACACCTTCTTCCTGCGCACGGGCGCGACGCTCGATGTGGAGCAATTGCGCGCGCAGCTCGCGACTGCGGGCTACCAGCACGTGACGCAGGTCGTCGCGCCGGGCGAAGTGTGCGTGCGCGGCGGCATCATCGATCTCTTCCCGATGGGGAGCGCGCTCCCCTATCGCCTCGACCTCGACGACGAGCTCATCGACAGCATCAAGACGTTCGACGTCGACACCCAGCGCACGCTCTACAGCGTGAACGAGATCCGCCTGCTGCCGGCGCGCGAGTTTGCGCTCGACGAAGCAGGCCGTACACGCTTTCGCAGCCGCTGGCGCGAGCTCTTCGAAGGCGATCCGTCGAAGAAGCGCCTCTACCGCGATGTGTCGAACGGCGTGCCGGCGGCGGGCGTCGAGTACTACCTACCGCTCTTCTTCGAATCCAGCGCGACGCTCTTCGACTATCTGCCCAAGGGCTGCACGCTCGCCCTGCACCACGATGTGTCGGCGGCGATCAACGATTTCTGGCGCGACATCCAGAGCCGCTACCGCATGCAGGGCGGCGACCCGGACCGGCCGCTGCTCGCGCCGGCGCAGATGTTCGTCGCGGCCGAGGAGTTCTACCTGCGGGCGAAGGAGCATCCGCGCCTCGACGTGCAGGAGGCCGATGAAGCCGGCGATGGAGCGCTCGCCACCGTTGCCCTGCCGGCGCTCGCCGTCGATCGGCGCGCGCACGATCCGCTTGTTCCCCTGAAGTCATTCCTCGAAGGCTCGAAGCTCCGCGTCCTCGTGGCCGCGGAATCGCCGGGGCGGCGCGAGACCATGGCGTCTTACCTGGCGGAGTACGGCTTAAAGCCGGCGCCGGCGGCGAGCTACGAGCAGTTCCAGCAGAGCCCCGCCGCTTTCATGCTCGGCGTCGCGCCGCTCGCGCATGGCTTCGCTGCGCCGGCGGAAGGCTGGGCGATCGTCACCGAAGCGGAGCTTTACGCGGGCGTCGTGCGCCGCCGGGCGCGAACAGCCGAGAAGCGCAGCTCGGTCGAGGGCATGCTGCGCGATCTCTCGGAGCTCAAGATCGGCGATCCGGTGGTGCACGAGGAGCACGGCATCGGCCGCTACCAGGGCCTCGTCACGCTCGACCTCGAGGACGGGAGAACCGAGTTCCTGCTGCTCGAGTACCAAGGCGCCGACAAGCTCTACGTGCCGGTGTCGCAGCTCGGCGTGATCGGCCGCTACAGCGGCGCGCAGCCCGAGGAGGCGCCGCTGCACAAGCTCGGCAGCGGCCAGTGGGACAAGGCGAAGGCGCGCGCCGCGAAGCAGGTGCGCGACACCGCGGCGGAGCTCCTCGCCTTGTATGCGAAGCGCGCTTCGCGCCACGGGCACGCGTTCGGCATCCGGCAGCACGACGTCGAAGCGTTCGCGGCGGGCTTCGGCTTCGAGGAGACGCCCGACCAGGCGGGGGCGATCGAAGCAGTGCTCGCCGACATGGCGGCCGGCAAGCCGATGGACCGGCTGGTGTGCGGCGACGTGGGCTTCGGCAAGACCGAGGTGGCGCTGCGCGCCGCGTTCGTTGCTGTCGCGGACAACAAGCAGGTCGTGGTGCTCTGCCCGACGACGCTGCTCGCCGAGCAGCACTTCCATACGTTCAACGATCGCTTCGCCGACTGGCCGGTGCGCATCGCCGAGCTCTCGCGCTTCAAGACTGCCAAGCAGTCGAACGAGATTTTGGAAAAGCTCGGCAAAGGCGAACTCGATATCGTCATCGGCACGCACAAGCTCCTCGGCCGCGACGTCAAGCTGCCCCGGGTGGGTTTGGTTATCGTCGACGAGGAGCACCGGTTTGGCGTGCGCCACAAGGAGGCGCTGAAGAAGCTGCGCGCGGAAGTGGATGTGCTCACGCTCACCGCGACGCCGATCCCGCGCACGCTTGCCATGTCGCTCGAAGGCATTCGCGACTTCTCGGTCATCGCTACCGCGCCGGAGAGGCGGCTCGCCATCAAGACGTTCGTCGCACCCTTCTCCGAAGGCCTGATCCGCGAAGCGGTGATGCGCGAGTTAAAGCGCGGCGGGCAGGCCTACTTCCTGCACAACGAAGTGGACTCGATCGAGCGCATGCGCGAGCGCCTCGTGCGCCTGCTGCCGGAAGCGCGCATCCTGGTCGCGCATGGCCAGATGGCCGAGCGCGAGCTCGAGCGCGTGATGCGCGACTTCACCGCGCAGCGCGCGAATGTGCTGCTCTGCTCCACCATCATCGAGTCGGGCATTGATATCCCTACCGCCAATACGATTGTGATCAATCGCGCCGATCGCTTCGGGCTCGCGCAGCTCCACCAGCTCCGCGGCCGCGTCGGGCGCTCGCACCACCAGGCGTACGCGTATCTCCTCACGCCGCCCGAAGAAGCGCTGGGCAAGAACGCGCTCAAGCGGCTGGAAGCGATCCAGATGATGGAGGAGCTGGGCTCCGGCTTTTACCTCGCCATGCACGACCTCGAGATCCGCGGCGCGGGCGAGATCCTGGGAGAGGAGCAGTCGGGAGAAATCCAGGAGGTGGGATTTTCACTCTATACGCGCATGCTCGAGCGCGCGGTGCGCCGCTTGAAGGCGGGCAAGGCGCTGGACGTCGAAGACGCTGTCGACATTTCCACGGAAGTGAACCTGCACGTGCCGGCGCTGCTGCCCGAGACCTACTGCAACGACGTGCACGAGCGGCTCTCGATCTACAAGCGCCTCGCCGACGCCGGCACGCGCGAGGAGCTCGAGGCGCTCACCGAGGAGCTCGTCGACCGCTTCGGCGAGCTGCCCGAGCCGGCGCGCGCGCTGCTCCAGTGCCACGAGGTGCGCCTCGCCGCGCGGCCCCTTGGCGTCGCGCGTGTCGATGTGACGCACGAGGCGGTGCAGCTGCAGTTCGTCAAGAACCCGCCGCTCGACGGCGGCAAGGTGATCGACTTCATCCGCAAGAAAGGCCGCGCCGCTCGCCTCGCCGGTCCCGATCGCCTGCGCGTCGAGGCCAAGCTGCCGGCGTGGCCGGAGCGCGCGCAGGCAGTGAAAGACATCCTCCTCCAGCTCGCGGCCTGAATTCCGCACTTAGTACGTAATATTTGTGAACCTGATCGCGCAGGGCCCGTCCATGATCGCCGCGCAGGCGCAGGAGCTCGCGCGTCTCGCCGGGTCCTCCACGGTGGAGCGAATCGCCGAGCACGCGTGGCGCATCCGCAAGGCGGCGCCGGCCGATGCCATCGCGCCCTATTGCGAAAGCGAGCGCATCGACTACGCCTTCATCCCCGAGGGGCGGCGCTTCGCCGATCTCAAGCTCCTCGCGATGGACATGGACTCCACCCTCATCACGATCGAGTGCATCGACGAGCTCGGCGACATCGCCGGCTGCAAGAGCGAGATCGCAGCGATCACTGCGCAGGCGATGCGCGGCGAGCTCGATTACCCGCAGAGCCTGCGCCAGCGGGTCGGACTGCTCGCCGGACTGCCGGAGAGCGCGCTCACCGCCGTATACGAGCAGCGGCTCAGATTAACGCCCGGCGCCGAGCAGCTTCTCGCCGCATGCCAGCGGCATAACGTGCGCGTGCTGCTCGTCTCCGGCGGCTTCACCTTCTTCACCGAGCGGCTGAAGGCGCGCCTTGGCATCGATTACACGATCTCCAACCGGCTCGAGATCAATGCCGGCCAGCTCACCGGCCGGGTGATCGGAGACGTGGTGGACGCGGATGCCAAGGCGGCGAAGTTCGCCGCCGTAATGAAGGAGCTAGGCGCGCGCCGAAAGGAGAGCGTCGCGATCGGCGACGGCGCGAACGACCTGAAGATGATGGCGCTCGCCGGACTGTCGGTGGCGTTTCATGCGAAGCCGGTGGTGCGGGCGCAGGCGAGCTGCGCGATCAGCTGGTGCGGGCTCGACGCGGTCGTGCGGCTTTACGAGTAGGCGCCCATTCGGCGAGCACGCGCTCGACGAGGCGCGAATACGCTTGCCACTGCGTCGGCCGCGCATAGGCGGCATCCGCGCCGGCGGCGAGCGCTCTCCTCTTTTCGCGCGGCGGCACGATGGCGACGAGCGGCACATTGAGGCGCCTGGGCTGCGCTTTTGCGTCGACGAGGAGCGCGAGATCCGGCCTCGCCGTGACGATGCGCGCGCCCGCGCAGTGGAGCGCCGCGGAGGCGAGCGTGGCTTCGTGGCGGTTCTTTCCGATGAGCAGCACGGCGGGCGGCTTCATGCCCGCGAGAATAGAAGGCCGCGCCGTTCAGCGCTGTCGGGACACCGTGAAAGGTTGAAAGCCTACTTGCGCGCTTTGCGCCGGCGCGGCGAGTTTTTTTTAAGCTTTGCAAGTGCCTCGTTCGCGCGGCGCATCGCTTCTTCGCCGATCGAGTCGAGGAGAGCCCGGTAGGTCGTCTCTCTGCCGCAGGTCACGCAGCGCATCACGGTGGCGAGCCGCAGCGCGCCGCTGTCCTGCTGCCTGAAATCCGTCTCGCCGCACCGCGCGCAGCGCGCGCTCACGTCCCTGATGCTGACGATCATGGGGCCCCCGCGTGCCCATCTTAGGCAGCCCGCGGCGCAGCAGGATGAGAACTATTTGGCGGCGACCAGCATAATCTCGACCAGCGCGCGCGGGTCGGCGAGCTTTGCCTCGACGCAGGCGCGGGCCGGCAGGTTCCTGGCGTCTGCCCACGCCGTCCACACTTCGTTCATCGCCGGCCGGTTACGAATGTCAGTCACCCAGATCTGCGCCTGCAGCAGCTTCGACTTGTGCGAGCCGCACTTCGCGAGCAGCCGATCGATCTCGTCCAGCACCTCCCTGGTCTGGCCTTTGACGTCCTTCGCCAGGTCTTTCGCCACCACGCCGGCAAGATAGACGGTGCTCGCGTGCTCCACCGCGTTGGAAAGGATGCTGCTTGGGTCGTGCCGCACGATGCTCATCGCGTCTCCTTGAGGGTACGTTTGTCATAGCCCGCGGGCTTTATCACTTTAGTCTAAGCGCGGCACGAGCAAGAACGTTACCCGCTCAGCGCTGTTTCGCTCGCGCGCGACTTGCCGCCGCGCATTCGGCGTAGCCGCGCACGAACTCGTCGCGCAGATGCACAAACTCTTCATAGGTCTCGAACTGGCGCACCTCGGGCACCTGATTCAGGAAGTAGATGGTGACGATCACGCCATCGTCGTCCGAGAGGAACTGCGTGATGCCGAGCGTCGTGCCGCCGAGCGCCTTCTTCGTCAGCGATTGGATGGCGAAGCCTGCGATGGAGATCGTGCTGAGCGTCGCATTGTCATCCGCCTGCGCGATGCCGGCGAAGTATTCGGTGAGTGTGCGCTTGTCGGCTTGATAGCGCGCTGGATCCGAGTGCTCGGCATTGAGCCGCGCGAACGGCAGCGTGCGCGGGTAGGAATACATCACCCGATAACCGTCCAATACCGAGACGCGCTCCGTCTTCCCGAGCAGCTCAACTGTGCGCCAGCGCGGCGCGTCCGCCGGCCGACGGTCGAGCGTTACCGCCCGCACGCCGCCCGCGAAGCCGTCGCAGCGGATATACGGCTCGAGCACCGCGTCATCCGCCAGCGCGTCGAGCGCCAGCAACGCAAACAGAACCCCAAAGCGAGCCATTGGCCTCGTACGAAATCGGGGTCAGAGCCCTAAAAGAATAGGGCTCTGACCCCGATTTCCTAGGTTATAGCGAGGTAAGCCCTTTCCAGCGCACCGGTGGTGGCGATTTCGTTCGCTGGCCCCGAGGCGACGATGCGCCCGCCGTCGATCACGTACGCGCGGTCGGCAAGGCCGAGCGCGAGGCCCGCCATCTGATCGACGAGCAGGATGGTCGCCGACTCGGCGCGCAGGCGATTGAGCGCGGCGAAGAGATCGTTGATCACGATCGGCGCGAGGCCCAGCGACGGCTCATCAAGCAGGAGGAGCTTGGGTCGCGCCATCAGCCCCCGCGCGACGGCGAGCATCTGCTGCTCGCCGCCCGAGAGCAGCCCCGCGCGCTGGTGCAGCCGCTCGCGCAGGCGCGGGAAGCGCTCGAGCATCGCCGCGATGTCCCTCCCGATCTCCCCTTTGCGCCCGCTTCTACGCGTATATGCGCCAAGCTCCAGGTTGTGCAGCACCGAGAGCTCGGGGAACACCTGCCTCCCTTCCGGCACGAGCGCGAGGCCGCGCGGCGCGATCTTGTGCGCCGGCAGCCGCGCGACGTCCTCGCCGCCGAAGGCGATGCCGCCCGCCACCGGCCGCAGCAGCCCGGCGATCGCACGCATGAGCGTCGACTTGCCCGCGCCGTTCGCACCTAGCACGGCGACTACCTCGCGTTCGCGCACCTCGAGGTCGACGCCTTTCAGCACTGGCTCGGCGCCGTAGCCGGCCTGCAATTTGCCGACGGCGAGATACGGCTCGCCCGCCGCCCGCGGCCCTCGGGCCTCCGGCGGCCGCGCAGCTTCCTCGCCCAGATACGCCTTGCGCACGGCCGGATTGCGCTGCACGTCCGCTGGCGCGCCCGCCGCGATAACGACACCGGCATCGAGCACGATCACCGTGTCGGAAATACCCATCACCACCGGCATGTCGTGCTCGACCAGCACCACCGCCACGCCGCTGTCCGCGATGCGGCGAAGGAGCGTCGCGAGCCGCGCCTTGTCCTCGCGCGCGAGACCGGCGGCCGGCTCATCGACCAGCAGGACCGAGGGCCGCGTCGCGAGCGCGCGCGCGATCTCTACCAGCCGCTTGTCCACGTGCGGAAGATCAGCGGACCGGCCATCGACATCGCCGCGATAGCCGACGAACGCCAGCAGCTCTTCGCCGCCGCCGGCGATGCCGAGGTTTTCCGCGACCGTCATGGAGCCGAAGAGCTGTGCCGTCTGGTAGGTGCGCGCGATGCCCGCGCGCGCGATGCGCCAGGCGGCGGCGCCGGCGATCTCCCGGCCGCCGATCGCGATGCTGCCGGCGTCCGGCCGATAGAAGCCGCTCAGCATGTTGAGCACGGTGGTCTTGCCCGCGCCGTTCGGGCCGATGAGGGTCGTCACCTTCCCCGGCGGCGCGCGCAGCGATACATCGCTCGCCGCCTTCACGCCACCGAACGCGATGCCTACCCCGCGCACTTCGAGTGTCAGGCGCTGCGCCGGCGGCAGCGTCACCTCGCCACCGCTCGCAAAGCGCGGCTTGCGCCGCCGCGCTATCAGGCGCGCGACGAGCCCAGTGACGCCATCGGGCGCGAGCCACAGAACGCCCAGGAGCAGCGCGCCGAAGAAGAGCAGCCGGTACTCCGCGAGCGCGGCGAGTGCCTCCGGCAGGAGCACCACGATGGTCGCGCCGACGAGCGGCCCGGCGAGTGAACCCGCGCCGCCGATGATCACCACCAGCACGAAGAGGATCGATTGCGAGAACGAGAATGTCGACGGCGTCACGAAGCCCGAGAGCGACGCGAAGAACGCACCCGCCACGCCGGCATACACGGCCGAGATGGCGAAGGCGAGTGTCTTGATGCGCACCGGATCGAGGCCGATCGATTCGGCCGCCACCTCCGTGTCCTTCACCGCGCGCATCGCGGCGCCCGCCTTGCTTCCATTTAACAGGTGAAATCCATAGGCCGCCAATGCGGCGAGCACGATGGCCGCGATGGCCACGCCGCGTTCGCCGAACGCAAAGGCTCCCAGCGCCGGCTGCGGCACGCCCATGATGCCGTTCTGCCCGCCGGTGACGCTGCGCCACTCGACCGCGAGGTTCTCGATCACGAAGCCGAAGGCGATCGTGACCATGGCGAGATAAGGCCCGCGCACGCGCAACGCCGGCAGCGCGAGCAGCGCGCCGATCGCGCCCGCAAGCAGCGCCGCCACCGGCAGCGCGAGCCAGAAGTTCCACTTCGCCGCCACGGTGAGCACCGCGACCGCATAGGCGCCGAGCGCATAGAAGCCGACATGGCCGAAGGACACCTGTCCGGTGAGACCGAGCAGCACGTTGAGCCCGATGCCCGCGACCGCCGTGAGCGCGAGCGTCGCCATGATGAACACGTAGTAGCTGTTCGCAACCGTGGTAAAAGCGATCGCGGCAGCAAAAGCGACAATCAGCAGCGCGAGCTTCATACCTTCTTCAGCTCGGCGTGGCCGAAGAGGCCGTGCGGCATGAGCGCGAGCGCGACGATCACCAGTGTGAAGGTGAGGATCTGCGTGTAGGCGGAGCCGAGCAGCGCGGTGATGAGCGATTCGACAACGCCGAAGATGAGCCCGGCAAGCATCACGCCCCAGGCGCTCGTGATGCCTCCAAGGATGGCAACGGCGAAAGCCTTCAGCCCGAACACCGTGCCCATGTCCGAGTGCACGGTCGAGAGCGGCGCGATCATGATGCCGGCAGCGCCAGCGAAGATCGTGGAGACAGCGTACGCAGCCATGATGGCGAGCGGCACATTGATACCCATGAGCCGCGCCGCGTCGGCGTTCTGGACCACCGCCAGCATTGCCTTTCCGTGCCTGGTTACGCGCGAGAACCAATGCAGCAGCGCCGCGAGCGCAAGTCCGACCGCCGGAATCGCGATCTGCAGCGTGGACACATGGACGCCGAGCACGGTCGTCGCGGTGCTCGCCCAAGGCAGCGCAAGCCCGCGCGGCTCCTTGCCGAAGGTGAAGAGCACGGTGTTGTCGGCGATGATGCCGAGCGCGACGGTGGCCATGAGCCACGCGTTCGAGCCGCGGCTCGCGAACGGCCGCACGGCGAGGAACTCGACCGCTAGGCCGTAGAGCGCGCAGAGCAGCAGCGCGATTGCCGCGGCCGGCACGAACGGCCAGCCGAGCCGCACGCTGAACGTATAGGCGAAGACCGCGCCGAGCATCATCGAGCTGCCCTGCGCGAAGTTCACCGTGCTCGACACCGCGAAGGTGACGTAGAAGCCGAGCGCGAGCAGCCCGTACATGCTGCCGAGCCCGAGACCCGAGATGAGCGCGGAACCTATCATTCCAATTCGGGGACGGAGCCCGAACTCTCTCGGGGACGGAGCCCAATCCAATTCGGGCTCCGTCCCCGAATTCATCGCCTAAAAAAACGGCCGCGCTAAGCGGCCGTCCGTATTCTTGTTTCTCGCCTCGCTACTGCTTCACGCCGACCGGCACGATCTGATTATCGATGAACTGTGCCCAAACATAGTCGTTCTCGTTCAGCGCGTCGTGCTGCTGCGGGCTGAAAGGCTTGGTGTAGGTCTTGATGAGCCCGTCGTAGCGGTCGATTTTGTAGTACCCATCGCGCACCTTTGGTCCATCGGTCGAGCCCGCGTTCTGAATGGCGAGCGCGGTGAGCATCATCGCGTCGTAGGCGTTCGCCACGCCGACCGCGGGTGTGACGTCGCCCGGGCCCTTGATGTCCGGATACTTCGCCATCAGTGCCTTCAGCACCTTCTCGCCCACCGCCGACTGTTTGCCGAAGAAGCTGTAGGTCTGCACGAAGTGCACGTTCTTCGCGCTCGGGCCGGCGAGCTCGGTGAAGCGTCCGCCCGCCGGACCCCAGTGCGAGACGATCGGCGGCATCCAGCCCATGCGGTCGAGCGATTTCACGACCTGGGACGACGGCCCGACGTTGCCGACGAGGAACAGGCAATCGGCGCCCGCGCTCTTCAAACGCGAGAGCTGCGGCACCACGTCGATGTCGTTCGGCTCGAACTTCTCCATGCCAGCCGATTTCACGCCCTTCTCCGCGAGCGCCGCGCGCAGGCCCTTCTCGTTCGACTCGCCCCACGGGTTGTTCACCAAAATCATCCCGCAGTTCCTGGCGTTGAAAGTCTTCTGCGCGTACTGCAGCATCGCCTTGTCGACGAGCTCATCCACCGCCGAGACGCGGAACACGTAGTTGTCCTTCGCGCCGTTCTTGGTGATCGGCGTGCCGGCGGCCCACGGATCCATGAACGGCAGCTTGTTCTCGTTCGCGATCGGCACGATGGCGAGCGCCACCGGCGAGTCGAGCCCGCCGAAGAGCGTCGCCTCGTCGTCGCGCCGCACGAGTTCCAATTTCCTGCCCGATTGGTTACCGACACGCACACCGCCTCTCGCATTGATCTCGTCGATCGCGACCTGCAGGCCGCGCGTCAGCGCCTCGCCGGCGCGCGCCGACTGTCCGGAGAGCGCGGTGACGAGGCCGATCTTGATCGGTTCCTGCGCAGCAGCAGGTAGCACCGCGGCAAGCGCAAGCGTGATTAACAGGCGTTTCATTGCAGCCTCCCCGAAGTGGACCGCCCAAGCTTAGCAGGTCGCATGCCATGTTAGGCTGCGCGCCATGAATCCGGCCGCGAAGATCGTCGAGGAATATCTGCGCCTGCTCATGATTCCCGACCCGGACGCGGCGCGCCGCTACATCGGCGCGGAATTCGAGATCCGCTTCACCGGCAACCTGCCGATGCGCGACCCCGCCGAGTGCGCCGCCTTCAACGCCCGGCGCTACAAGTGGGTGAAGAAGAAGTTCGGCCCGACGCATGTCGCCGAAGGCGGCACGGATGAGGAGACGGTGGTCTACCAGACCGGCACCTTGTACGGCGAATGGCCCGACAGCACGCCGTTCGAGGGCAACCGGTACGTGGACCGCTACGTCGTGAGACGCGGCAAGATCGTGCGCATGGAAGTGTGGAACGACAGCGCCGAGTGGCTCCTGGTGCGCGCGGGTCTCGCCAAGCCCTGAAGTGGTGCAGCGCCAGCTCAAAGCGCACGGGCGCTACCCGTACTCGGCGATCACGGGGCGCAAGGACTACGACTGGCCCGACGGCAAGCGCCTTGCCGTCTACATCGGCTTCAACATCGAGCACTTCGAGTTCGGCGCCGGCCACGGCGCGTGCCTCGGACCGAAGTGTCCGGAGCCGGATGTCCTCAATTACTCCTGGCGTGACTACGGCAACCGCGTCGGCGTGTGGCGCTGCCTCGAAGTATTCGACGCGCTGAAGCTCCCCGTCGGCGCGCTCATCAACACCGCGCTCTACGACTACGCGCCCGAAATCATCGAGGCATTCGTCAAGCGCGGCGACGAGCTCATCGCGCACGGCCACACCAACTCCGAGCGCCAGGGCGAGATGAAGCCAGACGCGGAGCGCGCCCTTCTCGTCGAGTGCCGCGAGCGCATCAAGAAGGAATCCGGCACCGCGCCGCTCGGCTGGCTCAGCCCGTGGATCTCAGAGAGCCTCGACACGCCCGACCTCCTCGCCGAGGCGGGCTACAAGTACACCCTCAACTGGGCCCACGACGACCAGCCGGTCAAATTCAAAACGAAGAATGGCGAGCTCTGGTCCATCCCCTATCCGCAGGAGCTGAACGACATCCCGATGATCATCGCGCGGCAGATGGACGCCCGCGACTTCGCCGACATGATCGTCGACAACTTCGACGAGATGCTCGCGCAGGCCAAGGCGCAGCCGCTCGTCATGGGCATCGCGCTCCATCCTTACATCGTCGGCCAGCCTTATCGTCTGCGTCATCTACGGCGCGCGCTTCAGCACGTCGCAAATGCGAAAAACGTGTGGGTCGCTACACCAGGAAAGATCTACGACGTCGTCGCAAAATAGGACTGGGCGGTCGGTCGGCTAGAGCCACCGACGGACCGAAGCCTTGTAGGGTAAGTACTTCGAGGGAAACCGTGCTTCGAGGTAACGCTCTTCCCTCGGGATGACCACGAGCCACATGAGCGCAACAGCTGGAATGAGCGTAATGAGCAAGGCGAGACTGTTGACCCAAAGAGCGAGACCGAGCTGAAGAAGCGAGAAGGCGAGATAGATGGGATTCCGGCTGAAGCGGTAGGGTCCCGTGCGCACGATCGCTGTCGTAGGGCGGTTGCCTGGGATGGGCGTGCCAGCTGCCCGGAGGGTGCGAACTGCGGAGACGAAAAGCGCGATTGCCAGGACCGTAATGATGGCGCCCGCTGGCGTGCTGATCGATGGAGGGACAACGCGTGCCGGCCAAAGGAGGTGAAGCACCAGGCCGAGTGCGATCGAGCCCAGGTAGACGAACGGCGGACGGACCAGCCCAAAGTTTGCGACGTCCGGCCCGGAAGTTTCGAGACTGCGGTTATCTCGAGAATCGTCTACCACGCGGTGTCGTCCCGGCCACCGATCGTGTTGTTAGACAGCATGCAACCTCTTACGCAAGAACTGCCTCGAATGCTTGCCCGGAAAATGCTCCAGCGTGCCGAATACCTCGTAGCCCGCGCGTATATACAGCCCACAATCCTGAAACGAAAACGTGTCGAGGTAGGCGTCATGACAACCCTTCGCGACAGCGTCCGTTTCCGCGCGGGATAGCAACTGAGTCCCCAAACCGCGTCGCCGGAATGCGGGCGCTACCCAAAGAGCCATGACGCTGAGCCAGCCCCAATACATCTCGCCATAGATCCCGCCCACAATTGCCTTGTCGGTCTTTCGCGCGACGAGGCAGAGGCGCTCAAGCTTTCCGTCGGCGGTTCGCTCTATATTCGAATGGGATAGCCCATCGAAAATCGTCCGAACAACCTCGTCGGCGGGCTCGACCTCCACCGCGATGCTTAAACCATTCGATGACATCCGGATGCTGCCTAAATCCTGTTTAGTGACTTTCTAGTTGACAAACTCTCGTCCTAAAAGATTAGTTGACAAGCCGCCTCGTGCCAATCAGTGCCTGACACCGAATTGCGACCCTGGCTCCGAATTCGGCTACGCCAGGAGTATTGGACGGAGCGGAAGCAGCGCTCGGCGTGGGGCATGAGGATGGTGAAGCGGCCGTCGGCGGTGGTGAGGCCGGTGATGCCCTCCGGTGAGCCGCTCGGGTTGTAGGGATAGGTTTCGGTGGGCTGGCCCGCATGGTCGACGTAGCGCATGCAGACGAGCTGCGGCTCGCTGCCGGCGAACTCGGCGCGGCCTTCGCCGTGAGCGGTGACGATGGGGATGCGGCTGCCGGCCATGCCGGCGAAGAAGAGCGACGGGCTCTGCTCTATTTGCACCATGACGAGCCGGCCTTCGAACTGCTCCGATTTGTTGCGCACGAAGGCGGGCCAGTGCGCGGCGCCGGGGACGAGCTCCTTCAGCGCGGCGAACATCTGGCAGCCGTTGCAGGCGCCGAGCGCGAAGGTGTCGCTGCGCGCGAAGAAGTTGATGAACTCGGCGCGCACGCGGACGTTGTAGAGGATCGTGCTTGCCCAGCCGCGTCCGGCGCCGAGCACGTCGCCGTAGGCGAAGCCGCCGCCGGCGACGATGCCCTTGAATCCGGCGAGCGTTCGCTGGCCGGCGAGGAGATCGGTCATGTGCACGTCGACCGCCTCGAAGCCCGCGCGATCGAACGCGGCCGCCATCTCGACCTGGCCGTTTACGCCCTGCTCGCGCAGGATGGCGACGCGGGGCCGAGCGCCGGTGGAGACGGGCTTGATCTCGAACTTGAGCTCCATCGAGAGACCGCTGTCGTTCAGGTCGATGATGCGGTCGTACTCCTCGCGCGCCGACTCGGGATGGTCGCGCAGCGCCTGCATGCGGTAGGTGAGCTCGCTCCAGATGCGCTGCACGTGGTCGCGCTTGTTGGCGTACACGGGCTGGTTATTGCGCGTGAAGCGGATCTCGTCGCGGTTGTTGAGCTGGCCGATGACGTGCGTGCAGGCGCCGAGGCCCGCCTCGCGCAGCACCTGCATGGCCTTGGCGCGATCGCGCGTGCGGATCTGGATAACCGCGCCGAGCTCCTCGTTGTAGAGCGCGGCGAGCGCGAGCTCGCGTGCTCGGCCGGCGAGCTGCTCGTCGGCGTTCCTCTTGAACGCGTCGACGTCGTCGGTGGCCGCGTCGAACGCAAGCGGATCGATGTTGATAGTGACGCCGCAGTGCCCGGCGAAGGCCATCTCGCACACGGTGGCGAAGAGACCGCCGTCGGAGCGATCGTGATACGCGAGGATGAGCGGCCGCAGCGCCTGGATGGCGGCGAAGAACGCCTTCAGCAGTGCCGGATCGTCCACGTCCGGGCATTCGGTGCCGTAGCCCGCGGCGAAGGTTTGCGCGAGGATCGAGCCGCCGAGCCGGTTCTTGCCGCAGCCGAGGTCGATGAGCAGGAGCTCCGTCTCGTCCACGTCGGTGTGGAGCTCCGGCGTTAGCGTGTCGCGCGCGTCCTCCACCGGCGCAAAGGCGGAGACGATGAGCGAGAGCGGCGCAACGACCTCTTTGCTGTCCCAGCGCGTTTGCATCGACAGGGAATCCTTCCCGACGGGAATCGAGACGCCCAGCGCCGGACAAAGCTCCATCGCCACCGCGCGCACCGTATCGTAGAGCGCCGCGTCCTCGCCCGGATAACCGGCCGCGGCCATCCAGTTCGCCGAGACCTTCACCTGCTGGAGCGAGCCAATGTGCGCCGCGGCGATGTTGGTGATCGCCTCGCCGATCGCCATGCGGCCCGAGGCAGGCGCATCGATGAGCGCGAGCGGCGTGCGCTCGCCGATCGCCATCGCCTCGCCGGCGTAGCCGTCATAGTCGAGCAGCGTCACCGCGCAGTCGGCGACCGGCACCTGCCATGGCCCGACGAACGGGTCGCGCGCGCAAAGGCCGCCGACCGTGCGATCGCCGATCGAGACGAGGAAGTGCTTCGCCGCGACGGCCGGGTGCCGCATGATGCGGTGCGCGGCGGCGTCGGGCGCGATCTTGTCGAGCACCAGCGGCTCGGGCTCTCGCGCGACATGGCGGACGTCGCGCAGCATCTTCGGCGGTCTTCCGAGGATGACAGCAAGGTCGATGTCCACCGGCTTCCTGCCGAATTTGCTGTCGGTGACCAGCAGCCGGCCGTCGTCGGTCGTTGTGCCCAGCACCGCGAATGGGCAGCGTTCGCGCTGGCAAAGCTTCTCGAACGTCGGCAGATCCTTGGGTGCAATTGCGAGCACATAGCGCTCCTGCGCCTCGTTGCACCAGATCTCGCGCGGCGACATGCCGGTGTCTTCGCTCGGGATGGCGCGGAGCTCGAGCTTGGCGCCGCGCCGCGCCGACCACACGAGCTCGGGCACGGCATTCGAGAGCCCGCCCGCGCCCACGTCGTGGATCGAAAGGATCGGGTTCGCCGGGCCGAGCTGCCAGCAGCGGTCGATGACTTCCTGGGCGCGGCGCTGCATCTCGGCGTTGTCGCGCTGCACGGAGTCGTAGTCGAGCTCGGCGACGTTCGCTCCCGCGCCCATCGACGAGGCCGCGCCGCCGCCCATGCCGATGAGGAGCCCCGGGCCGCCGAGCTGGATAAGGAGCGTGCCCGCCGCGAGCTCACGCTTCGCGCTATGCGCGGCGTCGATGTTGCCGATGCCGCCGGCGAGCATGATCGGCTTGTGATAGCCGCGGTTCTGATGCTCGAAGGCGCGGAAGTAGCCGCAGAGGTTCGGGCGGCCGAACTCGTTGTTGTACGCTGCGGCGCCGATCGGCGCCTCGAGCATGATTTCGAGCGCGGACGCGATGTGCGCGGGCCTGCCCTGGGATTGCGCCTCCCACGGATGCTCGTGGTCCGGGATGCGCAGGTAGGAGGTCGTGTAGCCGACGAGGCCGGCCTTCGGCTTCGCGCCGCGCCCCGTCGCGCCCTCGTCGCGGATCTCACCGCCTGCGCCGGTCGCCGCGCCCGGAAAGGGCGAAATCGCCGTCGGGTGATTGTGCGTCTCGACCTTCATCACCGTATGGGTGAGCCCGCCATGCCGGGCGTAAGTGCCATCCGCGCGCGGGTGAAAGCGCTGGGCGCTGCGCCCTTCCATGATGGCGGCGTTATCGGCGTAAGCGACCACGGTGCCCTTCGGATTCACCGCGTGCGTGTGGCGGATCATGGCGAAGAGCGATTGGTCCTGCTTCTCGCCGTCGATGATCCAGTCGCCGTTGAAGATCTTGTGGCGGCAGTGCTCGGAGTTCGCCTGCGCGAACATGGTGAGCTCGGCATCCGTCGGATCGCGGCCGATCGCGCGGTAGCCGCGCTCGAGGTACTCGATCTCGTCGTCGCTCAGCGCGAGGCCGAGCCGCGTGTTCGCCTGGCGCAGTCCGGCGATGGGGATGGACTGGAGTGGGCGCGGCGGCACGTGCGCGAAGAGCCGCGTCGCCTCATCGAATGACGAGAGCACCGTCTGCGTCATGCGGTCATGCAGCAGGGGCGCGACGCCCGCGTGTTCCGACTGCACGTAATAAGCGGTACCACGCTCGACGCGCTTCACGGCCGAAAGGCCGCAGTTGTGCGCGATGTCGGTAGCCTTCGATGACCAGGGCGAGAGGGTGCCAAGCCGAGGAACTACAAGGTACAGGCGCCCGTGCGATTCAGCCGGCGGCTCGCCGTAGGCGAGCAGCCGTTCGAGGATGCTGCGCTCCGGCGGCGTGAGGTCGCGCTCGAGCTCGATGAAATGGCGGAACTCGGCCGCGACGGCCCGGATGCCGGGATCGACTTTGCTGAGTTGCGCGACGAGCTTGGCGAGCCGGAACTCGGAGACCGCGCACGGTCCCCGGAGCTGGAGGATGTCAGGCACTAACGAATCTCAGAATGGGCTGCCAATCGTCGTTCCCGCGCCTGTAATTTTCGAGG
>VBCM01000279.1 GCA_005883675.1 Betaproteobacteria bacterium | reverse complement strand
GCATTGACCCCGAGACGCGCGAGGCGCTGGCGCGCTCGCTCGGCCCCGAGCGCAGGCCGGCCAAGGTAAAGCTCGAGCCGGGGCGCTGCTACGAGCCGGAGCTCCTCGCGCAGGGCGGCCGCATCTGGGGCTTCGCCGTGCAGCTCTACGGCCTGCGCTCGGAGAGAAACTGGGGCATCGGCGATTTCGGCGACCTGCGCACGCTCATCGAGCTCGGCGCCGCGTGCGGTGCGGGCGTGGTGGGAGTGAATCCGCTGCATGCGACGCAGGCCAGTCCCTACAGCCCGTCGAGCCGCCTCGCCCTGAATTACCTGTACCTGGACGTCACCGCCATCCCGGAATATGCGCGCAGCGCCGCCGCACAGCGGCTGGTGGCGACGAAAGCTTTCCAGCGCAAGCTCGAGCAATTGCGCCGCGCGCCGCTCGTCAACTACGCCGGCGTTGCGGTGCTGAAGACGCATGTGCTCGGCCTCATCTTCCGCGACGCAAGACCGAGCACAGCTAAGGCGAGCACCTACGCGATCTACGAGGCGCTGCGCGAGGAGCACGGCGGAGGATGGGATCGCTGGCCGCGCGACTATCGCGACCCCGATTCGCGCGCCGTGCGCAAGTTCGCCAGGCGCCATGCGCGTCGCGTCGCGTACCACGACTGGCTGCAGATCATCACCCGGGCGCAGCTCGCGGCGGTGCAGCGCCGCGCGCAGGAGCTCGGCATGCCGGTCGGGCTCTACGTCGATCTCGCGCTCGGCGCCGATCGTGGCGGCGCCGAAGTCTGGGCCGACC
The DNA here is from genome assembly GCA_005883675.1 of Betaproteobacteria bacterium. Classification (GTDB taxonomy): domain Bacteria; phylum Pseudomonadota; class Gammaproteobacteria; order Burkholderiales; family SG8-39; genus SCGC-AG-212-J23. Next base: position 3,869 of record VBCM01000279.1, on the reverse strand, counting down.
AGGAGTCCTATGCGCTAGAGGCGACTTGCGGCGCGCCGCCCGACGAGTTCAATCCCAAGGGCCAGGACTGGGGCCTGCCGCCATATTCGCCGCGCGCGCTACGCGCGAGCGGCTACCGGCCGTTCCGCGAGCTCCTGCGGGCGAACATGCCGCTGGGCGGCGCGCTGCGCATGGACCACGTGATGGCGCTCTCGCGCCTCTACTGGATCCCGCGGGGCGCGAAGGCCGACCGCGGCGGCTACCTCAACTACCCGCTCGACGATCTTCTCGCAGTGCTGGCCGAGGAAAGCCGCGCGCGCCGCTGCCTTGTGGTGGGCGAGGATCTCGGCACCGTCTCGGCGGAGCTGCGCGCCAAGCTCAACCAGGCGGGCGTGCTTTCCTACCGTCCGCTCTACTTCGAGAAGACGCCCGACGGCGAGCTCGCGCCGCCCCGCGCCTATCCGCGCGACGCGCTCGTCTGCGTGAGCACGCACGATCTGCCGACCTGGCGCGGCTACTGGGCCGAGCACGACCTCGATTGGCGCGACAAGGTCGGCCTCACCGTCGATGCGCAGAAGGAACGCTCGCTAAGGCGCAGCGAGCTCGCCAAGCTGCAACGCGCGCTGGCGCGCGAAGGCTTCGACCGCTCGGCGCGCTCGGCGCATCTCTACATCGCGCGCACGCCATGCAAGATCGCCACGGTGCAACCCGAGGACATGCTCGAAGTATTGGAGCAGGCCAACCTGCCGGCAACGGTGGCCGAACATCCGAACTGGCGCCGGAAGCTGCCGCTCGCGCTCGAAGGCTGGGCGGGCGATGCGCGCGTGGCAGCGACGGCGGAGGTGATGGCCGAGCGCAGCATCGCCCGCGGCGTGCCCCAGCGCGCGCCGGATGCCACCTACCGGCTGCAGTTCCACAAGGGCTTCCGCTTCGCGGATGCCATTCGGCTGATTCCCTACCTCGCGCGCTTGGGCATCAGCCACCTGTACGCATCACCGTTCCTGAAAGCGCGGCCGGGCAGCATGCACGGCTATGACGTCATCGACCACAACGCGGTCAATCCTGAGATCGGCACCGAAGCGGAGCTGCGCAAGCTGATCGAAGCGCTGCGCGAGCACGGCATGGGTCTCGTGCCCGACCTCGTGCCGAACCACATGGGCGTGCTGCACGCGGACAACGCATGGTGGCTCGACGTGCTGGAAAAGGGCAGGGCATCGTCCTACGCGCGCTACTTCGACATCGACTGGTCGCGCGGCAAGCTGCTGCTGCCGGTGCTGGGCAAGCACTATGGCGAAGCGCTCGAAGCCGGGGAGCTGAAGCTGGAGCACCGGGGCGGGCGCTGGAGCGTGCGCTATTTCGACCACCGCTTCCCGCTCAATGCCCTGCACCGCCTGCTCGAGCAGCAGCACTATCGGCTCGCCTACTGGCGCGTGGCCTCCGACGAGATCAACTACCGGCGCTTCTTCGAGATCACGGACCTCGCCGGCGTGCGCGTCGAGGACCGCACGGTGTTCGAGGCGACGCATGCGCTGATCTGCCGCCTGGCAAAGCGCGGCGGCATCGATGGGCTGCGCATCGACCACCCGGACGGCCTCGCCGATCCGCGCGAATACCTCGAGCGCCTGAACGAGGCGTTCGTGCGCCCGTGGATCGTGGTGGAGAAGATCCTGGCGGAGTACGAGCACCTGCCCGCGGACTGGCCGGTGCACGGCACGACCGGCTACCGCTACGCCAATCTCCTCACCGGCGTCTACATCGACCAGACGGCGGAAAGCCACTTCGACCGCATCTACCAGCGCTTCACCGGCGAGCGCGCGAGCTTCGCCGAGGCATCGATCGCGAGCCGTTATCTGATCATGAACACGACGCTCGCCGCCGAGCTGCACATGCTCTCCAACTGGCTCGCACGCATCGCGCAGGGCAACCGCTTCACGCGCGACCACACCGCGAGCGGGCTGCGCAAGGCGCTCGCCGAGATCGCGGCGCGCTTCCCGGTGTACCGCACCTACGTCGGCGCGCGCGGCGTCTCCGCCACCGACCGCAAGTGGATCGACTGGGCGGTGAAGGCGGCGAAGCGCGCGAGCCGCATCGCCGATCCGAGCGTATTCGATTTCGTGCACGGCGTTCTCACGTTGGATGCGGCGCCGCCCGCAGGCCTGCGCCGCCAGGAGATGCTGCGCTTCGCGATGCGCTACCAGCAGTTCACCGCGCCGGTGGTCGCCAAGGGCGACGAGGACACGGCGTTCTACCGCTACAACCGCCTGATCGCGCTCAATGAGGTCGGCGGGCATCCGGCGCACTACGGGCTCTCGCTGAAGGCGTTCCATGCGGCCGCGGAGCGCCGCGCGCGCGAGCGGCCTTACACGATGCTCGCGAGCTCCACCCACGACACCAAGCGCTCGGAGGATGCGCGCGCGCGGCTGGCGGTGCTCTCCGAGCTCTCGTCGAGCTGGCGGCTGTGGCTGCGGCGCTGGAGCGTCATCAACCGCAGTCATCGCACCGAGGTGCATGGCGAGAGTGCGCCCTCCCGGGTCGATGAGTACCACTTTTACCAGGCGCTGATCGCCATCTGGCCGGCGGAGGCGGAGCGGCTGAAGACGTACATGCTGAAGGCCGCGCGCGAAGCGAAGCTCCGCACGAGCTGGATCAACCCCGACGGCGACTACGAAGCGGCGCTCGAGCGCTTCGTCACCGAGTCGCTCGCCAATCCGCTCTTCCAGAAGGAGCTCGCCGAGGCTATGCCGCGGATCGCGCATCTCGGGTTTCTGGTTTCCCTCTCGCAGGCGCTCCTAAAAGTGGCGTCGCCCGGCGTGCCCGACTACTACCAGGGCACCGAGCTCATCGATCTCAGCCTCGTCGACCCCGACAACCGGCGCCCGATCGATTTCGGTGCGAGGCACCGATTGCTCGCCGAGCTCGGGAAGGGCGCGCGCCAGCCGGCGGCGCTGCTCGCCGATCTCGCCGACGGCCGCGCGAAGCTGCACGTCATTCGCCAAGGCCTTGCTGTGCGCAAGGCGCATGCCGCGCTTTTCCACGGCGGTGAATACCGCGCGCTCTATGCCGATGGCGGCTACGAGGAGCAGCTCATCGCGTTCTCGCTCGCCGCTGACGGCGCGAGCGTCGTCGCGCTGGCGCCGCGGCTCTTCGCGCGGCGGCTGGGCGACGCGGTGGCGCCGGTCGGCGCTTACTGGGGCGAGGCGCGCCTCGCGCTCCCCGAGGGCGAATACCAGGATGCAATCACCGGACGCGCGCAGCGCGGCGGCGCGCGGCACGTGCGCGAGCTGCTCGCCGACTTTCCCGCAACATTGCTCGTACAGGCGTCAAAAAAGCCCCAGCCGTGACCCAAGTCGCTTTGCGTTCGGAACAATCACGGGTAAGGTGCCGAGCGTGTCCGCAACCATCCTCGTGGTCGACGACGATCCGAACATCCGGGAAGCGCTCGTCATCCACCTGCGCAATGCCGGCTACCAGGTGCAGACCGCCAAGGACGGCATTGAGGGCGGGCACGCCATCCTGAAGAGCCACCCCGATCTCGTCATCACCGACGCCCAGATGCCGCACATGGATGGCTTCGAGCTCGTCGAAGCGCTGCGCAGCGATGCGAGCGTCGCCTCCATTCCGGTGATCATGCTCACCTCCGAGGCGGACTGGCAGGAGCGCGGCAGCAAGATCGGCGTCAATGGCTACGTCACGAAGCCGGTGCGCGCCGACCGGCTGCTCTCGATCGTCGCCGAGCACCTTAAGCGCGCTTAGCCGACCGTCGGCGGTTTCATTGGTACAAAAGTGCTACGGCTGACAGCCGCCTGCAAGGAATCCACTTCGTTTTAGCGCCGCATTCCGCCATGACGGCAATGCGGAATACACAGGCATTGCCTGTTTCGCAATGTAAG
>VBCM01000191.1 GCA_005883675.1 Betaproteobacteria bacterium | reverse complement strand
CGCCGACGCGCATCAACAAAAGCCATCTCGTCGACCTTTACGACCGTGTCTCGTTCGCCGCGCCGGACCGCAAGTTCGCCGCGCGGCTGGTGGAGAAGCTCTACGGCGAGGGCGACAGTCCGCTGCGCTACCGCATCAACCGGCTGGGCGGGCGCAGCCAACGCGACAAGTGGGTGCTGCAGGCGGAGCTCTTCAACGAGCTGCACCGCTGGGTACGCGGGCGCTGGCGCTCGATTCAGCTCGCCGGCGGCAGCTCCAAGGAAGTGCCGCGCTACTACGGCATGATCCGCGACTTCTTCAAGGCGGCGCGCGCCGTGTTCGGCGATGCCGTATGGGGCAAGGAAAACTACATGGTCACCAAGCCCGTGACCATAAAGGCCATGGTTCGGGTATGCGCGGACCTGGGGCGCGACGACGCCGAGCCGGAAGCCGGCCGCGTCGCGCGCTGGGAAAGCCGCCTTGCGCCCTGGTCGGAGATGGCGAAGCAGTTCCGCGAGGAAGGCTTCTACGAGCGCTTCCCCGCCAAGGGCGAGGTCGAGCGCGTCGCGCGCATTCATCGTGACCTCGCGAAGGCGGCCGGCATCGAGACGCCACGGCCGCGCCAATAGCGGCCAAGCGCGCTAGATCACGCCCGTGGCGCTGAGTCGCTCGATCTCGTCCTGTGCGTAGCCAAGCTCGGCCAGCAATGCGCGCGTATGCTCGCCGAGCGCCGGGACCGCGCCCATCTTCGGCTCGAACCCCGAGAGGTTGAACGCCGGCTTAAGCGCCTTGATCGACCCCGCGGAAGAGCCGACGCTCGCCCAGCGGTCGCGGGCCGCGAGCTGCGGATGGCGCCAGAAATCCGCCATGCCGTTCAACCTCGCATTGGCGATGCCGGCGGCATCGAGCTTGTCGATCACCTGGCTCGTGGTGAGCGCGCGGAACACACCATCGATTGCGGCCTGCAGCGCTCGTCGGTTTGCGAGCCGCGCTGGCGCGCTCGCGAAACGCGCATCGCGGGCAAGAGCCTTGTCCCCCAGCACCTGCTCGCAAAAGCGCGCGAATTCGCGCTCGTTTTGCACGCTGATAAAGACGCTGCCGCCATCGCCGGCCTCAAACGGACCATAGGGCGCGATGGTCGCGTGGTGCGCGCCCGAACGCGGCGGCGCCGTACCCCCATATGCGGTGAAATACGCGGGGAACCCCATCCACTCGCCGAGCGCCTCCAGCATCGTGATCTCGATCGTGGCGCCTTCGCCGGTGCGCCCGCGGCGCAGAAGCGCCGCCAGGATGGCGGAGAAAGCGTACATGCCGGCGGCGATATCTGCGACCGGAATGCCCGCCTTGCACGGTGTCTCTTCGGTGCCGGTGATAGACAACAGGCCAGCCTCGCACTGCACGAGCAGGTCGTAGGCCTTCTTTGCGGCGTACGGTCCACTCGGCCCATAGCCGGAGATGCTGCACCAGACGAGCGACGGTTTGCGCTCGCGCAGCGCCGCCGCGCCCATGCCGAGGCGCTCTACGGCACCGGGAGCGAGGTTGTGGACGAATACATCCGCCGCGTCGAGGAGCTTCTGCAGCACCCGCTCCGCTGCCGGATGCTTCACATCAAGGGTGAGGCTCTCCTTCGAGCGGTTGGTCCAGACGAAATGAGACGATTGGCCCTTCACCGTGCGATCGTAGGCTCGCGCGGCATCGCCTGTTCCGGGGCGCTCTATCTTGATGACGCGCGCGCCGAGCTCGGCGAGCTGGCGCGTCGCGAACGGGCCGGCAATGACCTGCTCGAGCGCGACAACCGTGACGCCTTCGAGCGGCCTCATGCGAACTCGACGCTAAGGCCTGGAAGGGCGATCCCGGTGAGCCGGGTGCTCCAGCGCGCGCCAGGACCGACGGGATGGGCATCGGTGCTCCAATGATGAGGCGTCCATGCAGGCCATTATTCGCCGTGCAGTCGGCGAGCGCGACCTTCCAGTTCGGGTGAGGGCATTGCACGATCTCGATCGAGTGTGCCATCCACTCGATGCAATCGACGAGGCGCTCCTTTGAAGGCGCGGCGCGCAGGCCGAAGCAGATCTCGGGCTCGATGCGCGGGTTGACGAGGTCTTGGAGCGAAACACGCGCCCGGTTATCGTTTGCGCGAATGAGCGTGCGGTCGTACACCGTGCCCCACATGGGTTCATGCACGCCGTAACGAGGCCAGAGGGTACGGTTGGTGAAGCCGATCTTGCGGCCCACCGGCCGCCAGCCGCACGCCAGGCGATGCTCGTGCAAGGCGCGCGCGGCTTGATAACCGACCTCGGCCGTGAGTCCCGCATAGCGCTCGCTGAACGGCGGCACCTCGCGCGGCCGTTCATGCAGCGAGATGAGCTCGTGGGCCAGCATCCAGGCGATTGTAGCGGCTGGTTGCGCAACGCCCGGCCGCATGCCAAATTGATGCCGCGCTTGCCTGGGCCATCGCCGCGCTGGTGCTGGTCATCGCCGAGCTGCTGAGCGGCACCTTCTATCTCCTGATGCTCGCCGTTGCTGCCTTCGGCGCCGCCGGCGCCGCGTATCTCGAGCAACCATTTCCCACGCAATGCATCGTCGCCGCATTGCTCGGCGCGATCGGTTGCTACGGCGTGCATGTCTATCGTGCGGGCTCCGCGGGGACGCGCATGCCGCCGATCGACGCCGGGATGCCGGCGAGCTTTGAAAGCTGGCACGCTTCGTGGCCACCGCGATGAGCGTGCTCGAGCGCGTGCGCCCAGCGCCAGCCGCAGCGCGCGGCTAGCCCGTCGAGCGCAGGTGCACGCCGAACACCACGGCGAACGCCACGCCGATCCAGAAGTGCGTCGCCGAAGCGAAGGCCCGCAGCGCCTCGCTCCCCGAATAGTAGAGGGCGTAGCCGCTAACCACGAGCCATAGCGAGGCCGCGAGCACCGCAGTGCCGGAGCTTCGATTGGCGCGCGCCTTCCAGCCGCAGGGAACGTGTCGTGCGAGCAGCCCGCCAAGGAGCGCCATGCCCGCCATGGCCGCGGCGCCGTGGATTTGCATGAGCAGCGCACGTTCCAGATCCAGCTTCCAAAGGACGCCGCTCGCGACGAGCGCGAGCATCACGCTGAAAATGAGCGCACGAACGACCGGGTGCTGCCGGTTGCGCTCAGCCATTGGCACCCAACAGGAGCGCATGCGCGCGAAAACGGCCGGCCAGCTGCGGTGCAGACTCCGGTTCAAGCAGGCACGGCTTGGTCAGTGCATCGGCGGTCATGCAGTCCGCCGCGATCACTGTCGCGCCGGCCGCACGCGCTGCGCTTCGTCTGCGCCGAGGGTCGACGAGCAGCTCGGCCGCCGAAGTCGCGACTGCCGCATCTCTTACTTTGCCGATGTAGATCAGCCTGTCGGGCCGTTGAGGCGCACGCACGTGCACGTCTTCGAAAGCCTCGCCAAACACGCGCAGGTCACCGCCCGCGTTCACGACGCCGGATCGTATGCCCGCTGACTGCAACGTTTCTACCGCACGATCGACAGCAAAGCCCTTGGCGATGCCGTCCAGCGCGTAATCGCAGGCTGCGCAATCGAACAGGCCAGCGCTGGCGAGGCATATCTCTTCAGCCCGGTCGAGCACCCGTCGCGTCCACGGGTCGAGGGAGAATCTGCGCCCGGCGCGCAGCCGCGCGATGTCGCTCGTGCTCTCCTGTGCGCTCATCGCGTGGTGCACGCGCTCGATTGCCGCGAACGCGTGCCCGATGGCGCGTTCCGCCTCAGCGCTTGCCGACGCGCGGATCTCGACCAGCGTGCCGAGAAGCAGTCGCGCGCGCCTAACGCTGCCGCAGTTCGCTTTCATAGAGCTTGAGCAGGCGCTTCACGCCGTCGGTGATGTGTCGGCAGGAGAGCGTCGCGCCGCTGATGTTGCGGATGTCGTGGTCGAGCTGCAGCGGGTCGGCGGCGCCTTTGCCGGAGAACTGCGCACGCCAGCTTGCATCGCGTACTTCGCCGCCATGCGATTCGCGGTATTCGAGGATCTCGATGCCGCGCGCGCGTCCCTGCGGGTCGATGCCGAGCGCGTAAGTGATGAGCTCATGCTTGCCGAGCACCTGATCGACGATGAACCAGCCGCCCTGCGACACGCGCCACACTCGCTCGCGCCGCCCGAGGTCCGCCGGCGTGAAGCTTGCACCGGCGAAGAGCGACTGCTGCGCCTGCTCGACGCTCAGATAAACGGTCGCATGGGCCGCCGGCAGCGACAGGGCGAGCGGCGCGGCGATGAACGCGGGCCAGCGCGCGCTCAAAACTCGAAGCCGACCTTCACGCGCAGCTCGTTGCGCTCGTGGTGCTCGCCGTAGAAACGGCCGGCGACGATCTCTTCGCGCGCCTCATCGTTGTAGGCTTTGGCGTTGGCGAGCTGCGTGAGAAAGCTCGCTGTGACCCACCACTTGCGCGCCGCATAGTGCACCGACGGGCCAACGAAGCTTACCGCGTAGGCGCGCTTGCCAGCGGAGAAGCCGCGGCCTTCGTAGCCCCGGTGGTGGCGGTATTCGAGGCCGCCGTGCCAGCCGGGCGCGAATTGGTACGCGAGCCCGGTGGTCAGTTCGAGTTCGCCTTCGCGTTCCCAGTCGCCGTGGAAGCGCTCCTTTTCGGCGCCGGCGGTCAGATTCGCTGCCCACACCAGGCGATCGTCGAGAAAATTTTTCTGCAGGATGAGCTTCGTCTCGAGCTCGCGCTCATCGGCACCCCACGTGGGCTCGATATAAAGCGCGAGGCCGATCGGGTCCTTATAGGGGCTTAGCACCCGGTAGATCCATTCGCTCGAGAAGGACTGGAAGAATGTGCGGCTGTAGCGTGCGTCCGGATCGGCCGCGTCGGGCACGAAAGCGCCTGGGCCGGTCGTACCGTCGGGCCGGTTGTGGAACGCACTGACGTGGTCGTAATTGAGGTAGAGCGCCGTTTGCAGTCGGTCCGTGACGCCATACTCGATCTCGGTGCGCCCCTGCCAGAGATCGTAGTCGCCGCGCGATTGGCCATGTCGGCGGGTGAGCCACTGCTCGATTTCGTGCGCGCCGCGCGGGTGAGTGTCGGTGGTGTAGACGTAGCCGAATGGCGACTCACCGGCGAGCGCCGGCACCGCCATGGATGGGATTGCGGCGGCAACGAATGCTAACTTCGAAAGCGACAAAGCCAGTCTCCTTGCAAAGGGTCGAGGAAGGCTGGCTAGCGGCGCAGGCCGCGGGCTGGCATTAGGTCACTAGGCGCGAGCGGAGCGCATCTTCGCCGACCGCGGCTTCAACGCCGAGAGGCCGAGCCAGGCGGCGGGGATGAGCACCAGCGCATACGTCAGCAGCGCGCCGTATTCACCCTCCGGTCCGTACGGTTCGGTCTTCAGATGCCAGTACGCGTTGTCGAGCGGCAGCAGGTTCGCCTCCGTCGCCTCATGGAAGGCGTAGATGACGAGCTGTAGCGCGAAGAGCAACAGGAATATTGAGGTCACGCGAAAGAAAAGCCCGAGGTCGACGCGGTGGCCGTAGCGGGACCAGGCCCACGCGAGCGCCGCGGCGAGCGCCAGGCCGGCGAACGCGCCCCAGACGAAAAGCGGCGTCTCGGTCTGCCGGAATAGCGACGCGGTAATGAACGCGGTTTCCATGCCCTCGCGGGTGATCATGAGCACCACGAACGCGAACACTCCCAACCACGCCGCGCTGCCTGGACGTTGGGCGGCCGCTTCGAGGCGATCGCCGATATGGCGGCGCATCTGCTTCGCGGCGTGCAGCATGTCAAGCAGGCTTTCCCATTTCGGCAGCACCGCCACTTCGGCGAGCCAGACGCCGAGCAGCACGGAGGCGAGCACGGCGGCGAACGTCCCCCAGGTGACCGCGGAAAGCAGCGCGGCGCGACCGGTCTTGCGCAGATACGCGGCCGCGATCGCGACGATCAGGAACATTTCGATTCCTTCGCGCAGCGTGACGAGGAGGACCTGGCCCATGGTTCTAGGCGGTGAGGATCAGCTTGCCGGTCTGTGTGATGCGCAGCCGGTATTCGCGCCCGTTATGCGTGATGACCAATTCCTTGCGCGTGCCAAGCAGCGCTTGGCTGGGCACTTTCGCGGGCGCTGCCGGTGCCTGCGCCGGGGCCGGGGGCTTGAGCATGACCAGACGATAATGCTTCTCACTATGTCCGTCAATCGTTCTCAAGGACCGTTTCATATCAAGGAACATGGAGTTATTTGTTAGTGAATGCCCACTGGTTGCATGCTTTCAAGGTCTTAAGTGATAATCCTTCTCAACGAGGAGGTACCAGACCTTGTATATCTGCATCTGCAACGCCGTCACCGAAAGGGCAGTCCGCGAATGCGCGCGCAACGGCGCGTGCTCGCTTGAGCAGCTTTCCTTCGAGCTCGGTGTCGGTTCAGGTTGCGGGCGTTGCCGCGACTACGCAAGCGAACTGCTGCGCGACGTGCGCGCAATCGAGCCCCTGACCGCCGCGTCCTGATCCCGCGCTCCCCGCGTTTCTTGACGCGCCGGGGGGCTTCGGCGTCGAATCGGAGCTTCTCCCGGAGACGGCCGATGAAAGGCGACGCCAAGGTCGTGCAGCACCTGAACAAGGTGCTGTTCAACGAGCTTACCGCCATCAACCAGTACTTCCTTCACGCGCGCATGTTCGGCAATTGGGGGCTGAAGAAGCTCGAGGAATACGAGCGCAAGGAATCGATCGACGAGATGAAGCACGCCGATCGGCTGATCGAGCGGATCGTCTTTCTCGAAGGCCTGCCGAATCTGCAGGACCTCGGCAAGCTGCTCATCGGCGAGAACGCGCTCGAGGCGCTGCAATGCGACCTCGAGCAGGAACGCCTTGCGCGGCCGGTGCTGCAGGAAGGCATTGCGCACTGCGAGGCGGTGAAGGATTACGTCTCGCGCGACATGCTCAAGGACATCCTCGCGGGTGAGGAAGACCACATCGACTGGCTCGAGACCCAGATCGAGCTCGCCGATCGCCTCGGGCTGCAAAACTGGCTGCAGTCGGCGGCCGGGAGCCCGTCTTAGACGACGCGCGTTTTGACCGGCTGGCCCGCGAAGTGCAGCCGCAGATTCTCGATCTGCAGATCGCCCATCGCCTTGCGTGTCTCGACGGTGGCGCTGCCGACGTGCGGAAATAGCACCGCGTTGTCCAAGGCGAAGAATTCCGGCGGCACGCGCGGCTCGTCGACGAATACGTCGAGGCCTGCGCCGGCGATGCGCTTTTCCTGCAGATAGCGCAGCAACAGCGGTTCGTCGATGACCGAGCCGCGCGCGATATTGACGAGGTAACCCTTGGGACCGAGCGCGTCGAGCACTTTCGCATTGACGAGCTTCGTCGTCTCCGGGCCACCGGGCGTCACGACGAGCAGCACGTCGCTGTTTTTGGCGAGCGCCACCGGATCGGCATCGTAGGGGTACGGTGCATCCTTGCGGCGGCGGTTGTGGTAGCGGATCTTCATGCCGCAGGCGATCGCCCGCTTGGCGATCGCCTCGCCGATTCTTCCGAGACCGAGCACGCCGAGCGTCTTGCCGCCGATTTCGATGCTGAGCGGATAAGGCCCGCGCGAGGCCCAGTGCCCGGCGCGCAGGTACTGCTCGGCCTGGGGAAATTTGCGCACCGTGTTCATGATGAGCGCAAGCGCTGTATCCGCCACCGTTTCGTTCAGCACGTCCGGCGTATTGGTGACGATGATGCCGCGCTTCTTCGCGTCATCGAGGTTGATCGCATCGACGCCGACCCCGAAGTTCGCGATGATCTCCAGCTTGGGCAGCGCGTCCATCAGCTTGCCGTCCACCGGCATGGGACCGAAGGTGGCCAAGCCGCGCACGCGCGGCGCATGCTGCTTGAAGAACGCGTTGCGCTCGGGCGCCTCGTGCAGCAGATGGGCGCTGAACTCGGCTTGCAGCGTCGCCATCGTGCCGGCGTGGCCGCGCGCCGTGATGACGATTTCGGGCTTCATGAGCGCTTGAATTTCTGCGCGAGCGCCTCGGCACCGCGGGCGAGGAGGCCCACGTCCGCGCCCACGGCGACGAATAGCGCGCCACACTCGAGCCAGTGGCGCGCGTCGTCTTCGCTCGGCGTAAGTATCCCGGGCGCCTTGCCCGCCTTGCGGATGCGCCGCACGGCCTCGTCGATCACCGGCTTGACCTTCGGGTTGGCGATCTCGCCCGGGTGGCCGAGCGAGGCGTGCAGATCGGCAGGACCGATAAACACGCCGTCGACGCCGTCGGTCGCGCAGATTGCTTCGATGTTGTCGAGCGCCAGCTGGGTTTCCACCTGTACGAGCACGCAGATCTCCTCGTGCGCGTGGCGCGCGTAGTCCTTGATGCGGCCGAAACGCGTCGCGCGGGTGGTACCGGCAACGCCGCGCATGCCCTGCGGCGGATAGCGCGTGAACGAGACTGCCGCGCGCGCTTCCGCGGCGCTCGAGACGTAAGGCACGAGCAGCGACTGCGCGCCGACATCGAGCACGCGCTTGATACTCACCATGTCGTTCCACGGCACGCGCACCACAGGATGCGTGCCGTAAGGCGCGGCGGCTTGCAGCTGGGCGAGCAGGCTCTCGCGGCGATCACTTCCACGCTGTAGTTGGAGGAGAGGCTCGACCACAATCCGATCTGCGTGCGGCCTGCGGCGAGCGCGCGCTTGAAGCCATTGCGCGGCAGCTCCATCCGGCTAATGGATTTCGGGCTCGGCGATCGCCGCCGTGCCCTCGAGGAAATCGAAGTCGCAGCCCTCGTGCGCCTGCTTGATGTGGCGCGAGAAGAGCGCGCCGTAGCCGCGGGCAAACTTAGGCTCCGGCGCCCGCCAGGCGCTCTTGCGTCGTGCCAGCTCGGTGGCGTCGATCTTCAGGTTGAGCTCGCGCTTTTCGACGTCGAGCTCGATGAGATCGCCGTCCTTCACCAGCGCGAGCGGCCCGCCGACATAGGATTCCGGCGCGACGTGCAGCACGCAGGTGCCGTAGCTCGTGCCGCTCATGCGCGCATCCGAGATGCGCACCATGTCACGCACGCCCTGCTTGAGCAGCTTCTTCGGCACCGGTAGCATGCCCCATTCCGGCATGCCGGGGCCGCCGAGCGGCCCGGCGTTGCGCAGTACCAGCACCGAGTCGGCGTCGACATTCAGATCGTCGCGGTCGATGCGCGCCGCCATGTCGTTATAGTCGTCGAAGACCACCGCTTGGCCGCTGTGCCTGAGCAGCCGCGGGGTCGCCGCCGCTGCCTTGATTACGGCGCCCTGCGGCGCCAGGCTGCCGTGCAAGATGACCAGTCCGCCGGAGCTCTTCAGCGGCCGCGAGCGCGGGCGGATCACGTCGTCGTTATAGACGTGCGCACCTTCGAGGTTCTCGCCGAGCGTCTTGCCGTTTACGGTGCGGCACTCGAGCTGCAGCAGGTCCTTCAGCTCGGCAAGCAGCGCCCGCAAGCCGCCGGCATAGTAGAAGTCCTCCATCAGGTAGCGCTCGCCCGATGGACGCACATTCGCGAGCAGCGGCACCCTGCAGGAGAAGTCGTTGAAGCGCTCGAGCGGCAGCTTCAAGCCGGCGCGGCCGGCCATGGCGACGAGGTGGATGATGGCGTTGGTCGAACCGCCCATCGCCATCAGCGTTACGATCGCGTTATCGAACGACCTGGCGTCGAGGATGTCGCGCGGCTTGAGGTCCTGCCACACCATCTCGACGATGCGCTTGCCGGTGAGCGCGGCCATCTTCGAGTGGTTGGAGTCGGGCGCCGGGATGGAAGAGGCGCCCGGCAGCGTGAACCCGAGCGCCTCGGCGATGGACATCATCGTCGCCGCCGTCCCCATGGTCATGCAGGTGCCGGGCGAACGCGCGATGCCGTCCTCGATCTCCTGCCAGTCCATCTCGCTGATGTTGCCGGCGCGCAGCTCCGCCCAGTACTTCCAGGTGTCGGAGCCCGAACCGAGCGTCTGGCTGCGCCAGTGTCCGGTGAGCATCGGGCCCGCAGGCATGTAGATCGCCGGCAGGTTCATGCTGGTCGCGCCCATGATGAGCGCCGGCGTGGTCTTGTCGCAGCCGCCCATCAGCACCGCGCCATCGGCTGGATACGAGCGCAGCAGCTCTTCCGTTTCCATGGCGAGGAGGTTGCGATACATCATGGTGGTCGGCTTTTGCAGCTGTTCGCCGAGCGAGATGGCAGGCATCTCCATCGGGAAGCCGCCCGCCTGCCACACGCCACGCTTGATCTCCTCGGCGCGCTGCCTGAAGTGCGTATGGCAGGTATTGGCGTCCGACCAGGTGTTGATGATCGCGATCACGGGCTTGCCCGCATAGTCGCTGCGGTCGTAGCCCATCTGCGCCGTGCGCGAGCGGTGTCCGAACGCCCGCAGGTCGTGAGCGCCATACCAGCGGTAGCTGCGCAGCTCTTCGGGCTTCTTGCGCATCACTCGAACTTGGCGCCTGATTCCTTGACGACGCGCGCCCAGCGCGCCTGCTCCTCGCGCAACCATGTACCGAGCGTCTCGGGCGTGCCGGATCGCACCTGCGTGCCTTGCTTTGCGAAGCGCTCGCGCATTTCGGCCGCGCCGAGAATGCGCGCGAGCTCGGCGTTTAGCTTCGCCACCGTTTCGCGCGCCATGCCGAGCGGGCCGACCACGCCTTGGAACGAGCCGGTTTCAAAGCCAGGCAGCCCTTGCTCGGCCACCGTCGGTGTATCGGGGGCGGAGGACACGCGCTGCGCGCTCGAAATGGCGAGCGCCCTCAGGCGGCCGCCCTGTACCGTGGGCCAGGTGGCGAGCATGCCGTTGAAGAGCACGTCCGCCTGGCCGGCGGCGACCGCAGCCACCGCGTCGGAGCCACCCTTGTATGGGATGTAGGTCCACTGTAGCGCCATGCGCTGCGCGAATTCGATGCCCGCGAGATGCGGCGCGCCGCCGATGCCGGAGATGGCGAAGTTCAGCTTCCCGGGCTGAGCCTTGGCAAGCGCGACGAGCTCTTTGATGTCTTTGGCCGGCACGGAAGGATGTACCGCCAGTACATGCGGTGAGTAAGACACCATGATGACCGGCGTGAAGTCCTGCGCTGGATTGAACGGCAGTTGCGCATAGACGCTCGCGCTGATGACGAGGCCGCCGAGATCGGTGAGGAGTAACGTGTAGCCATCGGCCGCACTCTTGGCGACGAACTCGGCGCCGACGTTGCCGTTTGCGCCCGGCTTGTTCTCGACGATGACCGGCTGTCCCCAGGTGTCCGCGAGTTTCGGCCCGAGCTGGCGCGCGAGGATGTCGGAAGTGCCTCCCGCGGCATACGGAACGATGATGCGCACCGGCTTCGCAGGATAGGTTTGCGCCTGGCCGGCAGAAAAAACGAGCCAGACGAGCACCGCCGTCAGGGTTCGCATAGTTCTTAGTCTAAACTGCCGGCCTCGCCCGGTGATGGAAACGTTCTTCACAGCGCAAGCGCTCACGCGCGCGATCGAGGCGATCGTCGCCGCAGGTGGCAGCGAGCCGGCCGAAGCCCGGCTCGTGGCGGACAATCTCGTCACGGCGAACCTGCTGGGTCACGATTCTCACGGCGTCGGCATGATCCCGCGGTACATCGATGCCGTGCTGGAGGGCGGGCTGCTGCCCAACCAGCATCCGAAGGCGACGCTCGACACGGGCACGCTGCTCGCGCTCGATGGCTGCAAGGGATACGGGCAGAGCATCGGACGCGAGGCGATGCAGATGGCGATCGAGCGCGCCAAGCACTCGGGCTGCTGCATCATGACGCTTGGCAATTCGCATCATCTCGGGCGCATCGGTCACTGGGCCGAAATGGCCGTCGCCGAGGGATTGGTGTCGATCCACTTCGTGAACGTGATCTCGCATGCGCGAGTCGCGCCGCACGGCGGGCGCGATGCCCGCTTCGGCACCAACCCTTGCTGCATCGGCGTGCCGCTGCCCGGCGAGCCGCCGTTCCTGCTCGACTACGCGACGAGCGCGGTCGCGCAAGGCAAGCTCCGCGTGGCGCACAACAAGGGCGAGAAAGTGCCGCCGGGACGCCTGATCGACCCGGAAGGCAATCCGACCACCGATCCCCGCTATGCGGTGGTGCCGCCGTTCGGCGCGATGCTCGCGTTCGGTGAGCACAAGGGCTACGGCATGGCGATCGCGTCCGAGCTGCTCGGTGGCGCGCTTACCGGTGGCGGAACGTGGCATTACGAGGAGTCGAGCAAGCAGCGCGTACTGAACGGCATGTTCACCATCGTGCTTGACCCCAGGCAACTCGGTACGGCGGCGGCGTTCGAGCGCGAGGCTCGCCTGTTCCTCGACTGGCTACGAAAGAGCCGGCCCGCTCCGGGCTTCGATCGAGTGCGCATCGCGGGCGAGCCCGAGCGCGAAATGCGCGAGCGGCGTAGCCGCGACGGCATCCCTGTTGACGAAGCGACCTGGAACGAGATCGTGACTGCGGCCGATAAGCTTGAGCTCGCTCGCTCGCGCGTCGAGGCGCTCGCGCGAGGCGAATAGCGCGAGCGGCTTAGCCGGGCCGCAACGTGTAGCCCTTCTCGCGCATGCAAGCCTGCACGCGCTGCGCTTGCTGGAGCTGCCGGTCGGCATCGCGATCGGTCGGGTGCGGCTGAATCTCCATTCCGGTGGAAGTGGTCTTCAATTGCGGCAACGTCGACGTCGCCTGGGCCGCGGTGGTGCACGCGCGCAGGTCGGCATCCACGCTCGCTGGCGTAGCACCAGGCTTGTCCCACTGCACGCTCGAGCAGCCGGATAGCAGCAATAGTCCGAGCCATACTCTGTTCATGTCAGCCGCCGTTTCAGATCGCGCAAGTGCTCTGTCGCCAGCCATTTTGCCGCGCCGAGCGCGAGGCCCGCAACGAACGCTGTGCCGACACTGCCGAACGGGTGTCGGCGTCGCAGGCTTGGTTCCGCGCTGATGAGCGGCATTGGCACTGGCGCCGGGGCGGTCGGGGCTGCTGGCCGCGCTGCCGCCGCCGGCCTTTCGGCGCTCGCGCCTGCCCGCGGGCGCATCTCACTTCGCCGGGAGCCGAACTCGTGCGCATAAACCCATGTGAATTCGGCGCCGAAGAGAAAGATCTGCGCCGAGTAGTAGACCCAAAGCATGAGCACCACGAGCGAGCCGGCCGCACCGAAGGCGGAGCCGACCGAGCTCTTGCCGAGATACAGTCCGATGAGGAACTTGCCGACGGCGAAGAGCGCCGCGGTCACCGCGGCACCGATCCAGACGTCGTGCCAGCCGACGTGCACCCGCGGGATGTACTTGTAGATGAGCGCGAAGAGCACCGTCGTGAGGCCAAAGCTGAGGACGATTTCGAGCAGGTGGGCGACGATCTCCGCCGCGCCCCACCACTTGCCGAGCGCGGCGATCGCTGCGCTGAGAATGAGCGACACGGTGAGCAGGAACGCGATGCCGAGCACCATGCCGAAGGACAACAGACGCGTGCGCAGGAGGTTCCACCAGCCTTTGCTTTTCTCGCGCGCCGGCGCTCGCCAGATGCGGTCGAGCACGTTCTGCAGCTCGCCGAAAACGGTCGTCGCACCGAGAAGCAGAGTCAGCACGCCGACGATGGTGGCGACCATGCCTTGCGAGCCCGGCGAGCTGGCCGAAGATCTCGCCGCGCGCCGCCTCGGCACCGAAAACCAGGCCCGCCACCGCGATGACGATGAGCAGCAGCGGCGCAATCGAGAACAGCGTGTAATAGGAAAGGGCCGCCCCGATGCTGGGCGCGTAGTCCTCGCTCCACGCGCTCGCCGTCTGCTTGAGCAGGTCGAGCGCCGCCTTTGCCGAGAGCCGCATGCCGCCCCGAGATGCAAGCTACGCGCCCGCATGGCAAGCCAGTAGAATTTGCCTCCCTCGAGGAGACCCCATGGCGAAGAAGTCGCGCCCGCCGGAGCCCAAGCAGGTCCGTCCGGACGACATTGATCCGCACCATCGCTGGGACCGACCGCTGCAGGCGCCCGGGCGCACGCAGGTCGATTTCGAGGAGCGTGTCGATTTCCGCCGCCTGCACAACTACCGTCTCGCGCGCGTGCGCGCAGCGCTCGCGCATTCGGGCCTCGGGGCGCTCCTTTGCTTCGATCAGCACAACATCCGCTACACCACCAGCACGGTGATCGGCGAGTGGGCGCGCGACAAGCTCACGCGCTATTCGCTCATCAGCAGCACGGGTGATCCGTACATTTGGGACTTCGGCA
This sequence comes from Betaproteobacteria bacterium, assembly GCA_005883675.1. Lineage (GTDB taxonomy): Bacteria > Pseudomonadota > Gammaproteobacteria > Burkholderiales > SG8-39 > SCGC-AG-212-J23. The sequence goes on along the minus strand of VBCM01000191.1, from coordinate 50,146 downwards.
GCGCGGCGCGCCATCACAAGCTTTATGCGCCGTGGCTGCACGAGGACCACTGCCGGGCCGGACTGCTTGGACTGCGCGGTGCGACCGGCGGTGACATCACTCTGTTTCGCGACGCGGCGAAGGAGATCAAAGCCATTCTGCAGGAGGAGGGCGTCGCCGACATGCCGCTCGGCGTGGATGTCGTCGAGCCGCCCATGCTGTTCGAGTTGCAAAAAGCGGGGCTCGAGGTGCGCGACTGCCAGCAGGTGATGCTGGAAGCGCGCGAAGTGAAGAACATCGATGAGCTCACGCTCCTCAATATGGCTTCCGCCATGGTCGATGGCGTGTACCAGGACATCGCCGAGGCGCTCAAGCCCGGCGTGCAGGAGTCGCAGATCGTCGGGCTTGCCACCAAGCGCCTCTACGAGATGGGCTCGGACTGCGTCGAGGCGATCAACTCGATTTCGGGCGAGCGCTGCTCGCCGCATCCGCACAACTTCACCGATCGGCTGATCCGCCCGGGAGATCAGGCGTTCTTCGACATCATCCAGTCATTCATGGGCTACCGCACGTGCTACTACCGCACGTTCAACGTCGGCCGCGCCACCCCGCCGCAGCGCACCGCCTATCGCAAGGCGCGCGAATGGATGGATCGGGCGATCGAGCTGCTGAAGCCCGGCATGTCGACCGATAAGATTGCGCTCGCCATGCCGGAGGCAAAGGAGATCGGCTTCGCCAGCGAGATGGACGCCTTCGGCCTCAACTTCTGCCATGGCCTGGGCCTCGGGCTGCACGAGCGCCCGCTCATCTCGCGCCTCACGTCCCTGCGCGAACCGATCGAGCTCAAGGCCGGCATGGTGTTCGCGGTGGAGACCTATTGCCCGGCGACCGACGGCATCTCGGCCGCGCGCATCGAGGAAGAAGTGATCCTCACCCCGAAGGGCGCGCGCATCATCTCGCTTTACCCTGCAGAGGAACTCCCGATTGCCAACCCTTACTGAATTGAAGCTCGGCTGGATCGGCACCGGCCGCATGGGATTCGAAATGGCCGCCCGCCTCGCAAAAGGCGACTGCGACATCGCCGTCTGGAACCGCACGCGCGCCAAGGCCGAGCCGCTGGGGAAATACGGCGCGAAGATCGTCGATTCGCTTGCCGACCTCGCGCGCCGCGACATCGTCTTCTGCATGGTCTCCACCTGGGACGACGTCAAGGAGGTGATGGCGAAGCTCCTTGCCGGGCAGGCGAAACCCCGCATGGTGATCGAATGCTCGTCCATCTCGCTCGACGGCTCGGCTGAGCTGCGCGCGATGCTGAAGCAGAAAGGCATCGAATACCTTGCTGCGCCGGTCAGCGGCAACGCCAAGGTGATCAAGGCCGGCAAGCTCACCATTGTCGCCTCCGGGCCGAAAAGGGCCTACGAAGACGCCCGGCCGTTTCTCGGCTGGGCGTGGTGATGCAAAACCTGTGCGAGATCACGGTGCTTGCCGAGAAGGCGGGCATGCCGCGTCACGCTTTCCTCGACTTCCTGAATAAGAGCGTGATGGGCTCGATGTTCACGCGCTACAAGACGCCCGCGCTCGTGAATCTTGACTTCCATGTCACCTTCACGCCGAAGCTGCTGCGTAAGGACCTCGACCTCGGGCTCGATGCGGGCCGCCAGTTCGGCGTGCCCATGCCGCTCACCTCGATTACGCGCGACCTTTTGCAGCAGATGATCGGGCAAGGCATGACCGAGCAGGACTTCTCCACGCTGCTCCTCATGCAGGCGAAGAACTCGGGCCTCGACATCCAGCCCGAGAACGTTCAAGTGAGCGATGGTCTTTCCAGCTGATGTACACCGCGACCGCCGGCCTCGTTCTGCCGACCAGCATCATCGGCTCGCTGCCGCGGCCGAGCTGGTACACGCAGAACCTCGGCGCCCGTGATTTCCGCGAGGCGATGGTCGATCGCGGTTACCGCGAGCAATATCTGGACGCCCTGGCCGTCTACCTGCGAGACCAGGAGGTGGCCGGCCTGGACATCGTCACCGACGGCGATTGCCGCTTCGATGCCGACGTCGCGGGACACAACTGGTTCTCGTACGCGCCGTTGCATATGGACGGTTTCGCCGGTGTACGCCCTTATGCGGTAAAGGGCGGGCTCGCCGGCATCCCGCAGAAGCCCGGCCACATCCTGCACGATGTGCTCGAAACCCGCGTCATGCCGGATCTGGTTGGGCCGGTCGGCCGCGGCAAGCTCCGCTATACGGCGATCTGGAAGGCGGCGCAGCGCCAGACCACCAAACCGGTCAAGTTCGGCACCATCACGCCGGAGCTCATTGCCATGTCGGTGCGCGATTCGCATTACCGGGATCTGCGCAGGAGCATCCTCGCGATCAGCGACGCGCTCAACGAGGAGCTGCATGAGCTCGCCGATGCCGGTTGCAAGGTAATCCAGATGGACGAGCCGCAGATCCATCTGCTCGCTGCGAAGGGCCTCAGCGAGGGGGTGCTCAACGCGAAATTCATGATCGAAGTCTTCAACAACACGGTGCGTGGCCTGCGCAAGAAGACCGAGGTGTGGTGTCACACCTGCTGGGGCAATCCCGCGGCGCAGCGGCTTTTCGCCAAGACACCGAGCTATGCGCCGGCGCTCGATGCGTTAAGCGAGGTGGATGCGGACGTGATCACCTTCGAGACTTGCAGCTCGGGCGGCATGGACCTGGAGGCGATCGGCAAGCGCATCCGTGAGCCGAAGATCTGCATTGGCGTCGTCGATCACCACACGCTGCAGGTCGAGACGCCCGAACAGGTGGCGACACTTATCCGCAAGGCGCTCGAGCACATTCCCGCCGAGCGGCTGGTGCTCGCTTCGGACTGCGGTATGGGCCGCGAAGGGATGAGCCGCCGGCACGCGTTCTACAAGATGGTGGCGATCGTGCTCGGCGCGAATCTCGTGCGGCGAGAGCTCGGCCTGCCGCCGGCGCAGTGCTTGGCGGCAGAGTCCCGGTATTCGATGATAGAAACCGAATAGCGCCAGCTTGGAGGACGCAGCATGACGTTCAACCGCAGGAAGTTCATCAAGGCGGCCGGCGCCGCGGCCGGTGCGGCCCAGCTCGCATTTCCCACCATTTTGCGCGCGCAGGCCGAGCCGATCCGGATCGGCTTGCTGACCATCAAGACGGGCGCGCTCGCTTCCGGCGGCATCGACATGGAGCGCGGCCTCACCCTCTTTCTCAAGGAGAAGAGCTACACCATGGGCGGGCGCAAGGTGACGCTCACCGTCGCCGACAGCGGCGGCGTGCCGGCGCAGGCCCGCACCAAGATGCAGGAGCTGGTCGAGCGCGAGCGCGTGCAGGCGGTGGTCGGGCCGCTCGCCGCCTTCGAGGCGCTCGCCATGGACGACTACATTCGCGCGGCGCAGATCCCAACCCTGCCGATCGCTGGCGCCGAGGACATGACGCAGCGCAAGGCGAACCCCTGGTTCGTGCGCGCCACGTCGAGTTCCGCGCAATGCGGGCACCCGGCCGCGGACTACTGCGGGAAGCACCTGAAGTACAAGCGCATGGCGGCGATCGCCGATGACTTTGCCTATGGGCACGAGATGCTGGGCGGCTTCCAGAAAGTCTTTGAGGACGCGGGCGGCACACTTGTGCAGAAGCTCTTCTCGCCGCTCAACGCCCCGGATTACGGCAGCTACATTGCGCAGCTCAAGCCGGACATCGACGGCGTGTTCCTCGGCTTTGCAGGCTCGAACGGCTTTCGCTTCTTCAAGCAGTACAACGAGTACGGCATGAAGACGCCGATCATCGGCGGCATGACGGCGTTCGACGAAGTGGCGCTACGCAACATGGGCGACTATGCCCTCGGCTCGATCTCGAGCTGCTGGTACAGCGCGCAGCTCGACAACCCGATCAACAAGCGCTTCGTCGCTGCCTATCGCGCGGAGAACGGCTACGATCCGGGCCAGTACGCGGCGGGCACCTACCTCTACGGGGAAGTACTCTACGCGGCGCTCGAGGCGCTCAAGGGCAAGGTGGAGGAAAAGCAGGCCTTCATCAAGGCGCTGCGCGGCGTACGGGTGGAGACGCTGCGCGGGCCGATCGCGTTCGACGAGTACGGCAACGTCGTTGGCAACATCTACATCCGCAAAGTGGAGAAGAAGGACGGTCGGCTCGTCAATACGAATATCTATACCTATTCGAACGTGAGCCAGTTCTGGACCTACGACCCGAAAGAATTCTTGAAGCAGCCGGTCTACTCGCGCGACTGGCCGCCGATGAAAGCCTAGGAGATTCGCCATGAGCGCCAAGCAGCGCATCAGTTATTTCCCGCTGGAGAAGATGGACGCCGAGATGCGCGCCGAGATGGAGCGCTGCCGGCGCGAGGGTACGCCGCGCCCGGAGAGCTCGGCGGTGCGCGCGCACGTCCCGGCCGCGTTCTGGTCGTTCGCCAATTCGTGGCGCGATCTCTTCCACCGCGGCGTGTGCGACCACGCGATCAAGGAGCTTTGCCGGCTGTACGTGTCACGCTCGGTGCAGTGCGATTACTGCGGCAACCAGCGCTCGATCAAGGCGGCAAGCGCTGGCGTCATCGAGGATCACGTCCGTGACCTGCTGGATTTCGAGAAGTCGACGCGCTATAACGAACGGGACAAGGCGGCGCTCGCCTATGCCGAAGCGATCACCTGGCATCTCGACACCCCGGCCGCGTTCTGGTCGTTCGCCAATTCGTGGCGCGATCTCTTCCACCGCGGCGTGTGCGACCACGCGATCAAGGAGCTTTGCCGGCTGTACGTGTCACGCTCGGTGCAGTGCGATTACTGCGGCAACCAGCGCTCGATCAAGGCGGCAAGCGCTGGCGTCATCGAGGATCACGTCCGTGACCTGCTGGATTTCGAGAAGTCGACGCGCTATAACGAACGGGACAAGGCGGCGCTCGCCTATGCCGAAGCGATCACCTGGCATCTCGACACCAACGACGCGTTCTGGGAGCGGTTGTACCAGCATTTCAGCGAGCCCGAGCTCGTGGAGCTCGGCTGCTTCATCGCGCTCACCATGGGCCAGCAGAGCTGGCTGCGCCTGGTCAACATCGAGCACCACCAGGTACTTGCCGGCACCGACGCCTCGATGGCGCCCGGGTACGAAACGCCCGAGGCGCTGCGCCAATCGAAATCGGCGGCCGATTACTGGGCGAACAAGCGTGCGTGAGGTCAACGGCCGCGCGCGCACGCGCGTTGTAATTAAAACCAAACTAGGAGGATGAAGATGAAACGCTGCAAGTTCGTTCTGCTCGCCGCACTGGCCGCGCTTGCCGCGCCGGTCGCGGCGCAGAACTATCCGACCAAGCCGGTGCAGGTGATCCTGGCCTTTACGCCCGGCAGCGCGGTGGACATCGTCGGACGCATCGTTACGGCGAAGCTGTCCGAGATGTGGGGCCAGCCGGTCGTGAACGACAACCGCGCCGGCGCCGGCGGCTCCATCGGCTCCGCAGCGGTGGCGCGCGCGGCACCCGACGGCTACACGCTGCTCATCACCTCCAATGCGCACACCGTGAACCCGGCGATCTTCGCCCAGCTGCCGTACGACACGTTGAAGGATTTCACCGACATCGTGCCCTTCGCCGAGCAGCCGAACGTGATGGTAGTAGGGGCCGACTCGACCTATAAAACTCTCGGCGATCTGGTCGCCGCGGCAAAGGCGAAGCCCGGCGCGATCAACCTCGGGCATGCCGGCATCGGCAGCGGCACGCATCTCAGCACCGAGAAGTTCATCGCCGCCGCCAACATCAAGATCGTGGAAGTGCCTTTCAAGGGAACGCCGGAAGTCATCGCCGCGATCCTCGGCCACAACGTCGACGGCTACTGGGCGCCGATCTCGGCGGCACTCTCGAACATCAAGAGCGGCAAGCTGCGGGCACTGGCCGTCACGACTGGCAAGAGGAACCCGACATTGCCGGACGTGCCGACCATCGTCGAAGCGGGCGTAAAAGGCGCCGAATCGGCGCTGTGGGTCGCCATGTGGGGACCGGCGGGCATGAGCCCCGAGCTCGTCAACAAAATCAATGCCGATGCGCGCAAGGCGCTCGTCGACCCCGGCGTGAAGGCAAAGCTGCAAAGCCTCGGCAATGACACCATGGACATGTCGCCGCAGGAGTTCGCGAAGCTCGTGCGCTCCGAGATGGACGACTACGCGCGCGTGCTGAAAGCCGCCGGAATCAAGCCGCAGTAAGCAGTCTTTTCAGGGGCACGCCCGTCAGGCGCTGCAGCTCTTCGAACGAAAGGCCCTCGACCACCTCGACCACGTGAAGCCCGTCCGGCTTTACGTCAATGATCGCGAGGTCGGTGTAGATGCGGTTCACGCAGCGCGCGCCGGTGAGCGGATAGCTGCAGCGCTCCACGATCTTGCTTTCGCCCTTCTTCGTGAGGTGCTCCATCATCACGAGCACCTTTTTCGCTCCCATGGCGAGGTCCATCGCGCCACCGACCGCGGGAATCGCGTCTGCGCCGCCGGTGTGCCAGTTGGCGAGATCGCCCGCGACCGAGACCTGAAATGCGCCGAGCACCGCAAAGTCGAGATGCCGGCCGCGGATCATGGCGAACGAATCGGCGTGGTGGAAATAGGCGCCGCCCGCAAGCAGCGTCACCGGCTCCTTGCCGGCGTTGATCAGGTCCTCGTCTTCTTCCCCTGCTGCGGGTTTGGGGCCGACGCCGAGAACGCCGTTCTCGCTGTGCAGGATGATCTCGCGGCCCTTGGGCAGGTGATCCGCGACCAGGGTCGGCAAGCCGATGCCGAGATTGACGTACGAGCCTTCCGGAATATCGCGCGCTACGCGCGCCGCCATCTGATTGCGATCGAGCTTTTTCATCACGCGGCCTTCCTCAGCGACGAACCGATCCTTACCACGCGCTTCACGAAGATTCCCGGCGTCACGATCGTCTCGGGATCGAGCGCGCCGAGCTGCGCGATCTCGCGCACCTGCACCACTGTGCAGCGCGCGGCGCTCGCCATGATGGGCGCGAAGTTGCGCGCGGTCTTCCGATAAGCGAGGTTCCCCCAGCGATCGGCGCGATCGGCCTTGATGAGCGCGTAGTCGGCGTGGATCGGATATTCGAGCACGTAGTCGCGTTCGCCGATGCGCCGGGTCTCCTTGCCCTCGGCAAGCAGCGTACCGTACGCAGTGGGCGTGTAGAACGCGCCGATGCCCGCGCCGGCGGCGCGAATGCGCTCGGCGAGCGTGCCCTGGGGAACCAGCTCGAGCTCGATTTCGCCCGCGCGGTATGCGCGGTCGAAATGCCAGGAATCGGCCTGACGCGGAAACGAGCAGAAAATCTTGCGCACGCGCTTTGCGGCAATGAGCGCCGCGAGGCCCGTATCGCCGTTGCCCGCGTTATTGTTGACGATGGTGAGGCTGCGCGCCCCCTGTGCGATCAGCGCGTCGATCAGTGCGGCCGGCATCCCCGCGTTACCGAAGCCACCGATCATGATCGTGGCGCCGTCGGGGATGTCGGCGAGCGCCGCCTCTGCGCTGGCGAAGGACTTATCGATCATCGGAAGGGCGCCATTATGGCACCCGCCCCACTTGAGGAAGCACATTCAGAGATATCCATAAGACACTGATTGTGCGCGAGAGTCTTTGTCATGAAAGCAGTGTAAAAAATCACAGTAAGTGCTTGTCCCGCTTGGGGAATCATCCTTGACGGACCCGTCTTTTGTCTATAAGGTGGCAAAAGGTAGAAAAAAGTGGGACAAAGAGCCCAATGGAAGCAGAGTTTCACGGAGCGGCGGTCATCACCCTCGACGCCAAGGGACGCGTCGCTATCCCGACGCGCCACCGTGCAGCGCTGCTGCAGTCCGGCAAGTCGTTGGTCCTCACGGCGCACCCGGATGGCTGCGTGCTTATTTACCCGGAAACCGACTGGGAGCCGGTGCGAGCGAAAGTCGCCACGTTTCCGAGCTTCGATCCGACCGCGAGCTGGTGGAAGCGCTTGCTCCTCGGCTTTGAGGAGCACGTGTCGCCGGACAACTCGGGTCGCATCCTTCTGCCGCCGGCACTGCGCATGCACGCAAAGCTCGAGCGCGACGCGATGATGGTTGGCCAAGGCCATTACTTCGAGCTGTGGGATGCCGGCGTCTGGGCGGCGAAGCTCGACCGCGCGCTTGCGGCGACGGGCACGCCGCCTGCGGGCATGGAAGATTTCTCCCTGTGAACGCCGCGGATGCACGAGCCGGTGCTCCTCAGCGAAGCGATCGCAGCGCTCCCTATACGCGCCGACGGGCTCTATTTGGATGGCACGTTCGGGCGCGGGGGCCACAGCCGCGCGATCCTCGAACGCCTCGGCGCGGCCGGGCGGCTGATTGCGCTCGACCGCGACCCGGCCGCCGAGCGCGAGGCGCTCTCGATCCGCGATCCGCGCTTCACCTTCGTGCGTGCGCGCTTCTCGGCGCTCGGCGAAGTGCTCGCCGGCCGCAGGGCGCACGGCATGCTTTTCGACCTCGGGGTCTCTTCGCCGCAGCTCGAAGATCCCGGTCGCGGATTTTCCTTCCGCCACGACGGCCCGCTCGACATGCGCATGGATCCGCAAGCGGGTGAGCCTGCCGCCGCCTGGCTCGCGCGCGCAGAAGAACAACAAATCAGGGAGGTCATCCGCAACTATGGCGAAGAACGGTTTGCTAAACAGATTGCAGCGGCGATTGTTGCTGCTCGCCGCCGCGAGCCCCTCCTTCGCACCCGGCAACTGGCCGATCTCGTGGCAAAGGCGGTCCGCACACGCGAGCCGGCCCAGGATCCGGCGACGCGCACCTTTCAGGCTCTACGGATTCACGTCAATCGGGAGCTTGAGGAAGTGTCGCTGATGCTGCCGCAGGCTGCCCGGCATCTCGAGCCGGGCGGCCGGCTTGCCGTGATCAGCTTTCACTCGCTCGAAGACCGCATTGTCAAGCGCTTCATGCAGGCGGCGGCGCGCCCCCCGGTGCCGCGCGGACTGCCGTTGCGCGAGGCGGAGATGCCGCAGCCGGTGCTGCGCATCGTCGGCCGCCCGATCCGCCCGAGCGAGCAAGAGACAAGAAGAAACCCGCGGGCGCGCAGTGCCATCCTCCGGGTGGCCGAGCGCACCGCGGGGCCCCATCAACCCGACAACCGAATCGAGCCCGGCGCGCGGTGGCGAAACTGAACCTCCTCCTCCTCGCGGTTCTCGTCGCCTGCGCGCTCGGGCTCGTCACGTCGCAGCACAAGGCACGCAAGCTCTTTTCGGCGCTCGAGCGCGAGCATGAACACGCGCGCGAGCTCGACGTGGAATACGGCCGCTTGCAGCTCGAGGCGAGCACTTGGGGCCAGCACTCGCGCGTGGCAAGAATCGCCGCCGGCACGCTCGGGCTGCGCATCCCGGATGCGCGGCGCGTGCGACTGCTCGCCCGAGACAACGCGCAGTGACCGCGGGCAGCGTCGCGGCGCAGGGTCTCGTGCGCTTGCCGGTATGGCGCGCGCGCATCGTACTAGCTGCCTTGGTCGCCGCTTTCGCCGCGCTGCTGGTCCGCGCCGTGTACCTGCAGGCCGTGAAGACCGATTTCCTGCAGGAAAAGGGCGATGCCCGCTATTCGCGCGTGCTTGAAATGCCGGCGACTCGCGGTCGCATCACCGACCGCCATGGTGAAGCGCTCGCCGTCTCCACGCCGGTGAAATCGATCTGGGCGATCCCGTCCGACGTGCAATTGAAGCCCACGCAAAGGAAAAGCCTTGCCCGGCTGCTCGGCATGGGCACACGCGAGCTCGAAAGAAAGCTCGCCGAGCCGGAGCACGATTTCGTCTACCTCAAGCGGCAGCTCGCGCCCGAGACGGCCGAAGCGATTGCCAAGCTTGCGCTGGCGGGCATCTACGAGCAGCGCGAGTACCGGCGTTACTACCCGGCGGGCGAAGTGACGGCGCACCTTCTTGGTTTTACCGATGTCGAAGACGTGGGGCAGGAGGGTCTCGAGCTCGCTTACGAGCAGTCGCTCGGCGGCAGACGCGGCAGCCGCCGCGTCATCAAGGATCGCCTCGGACACATCGTGGAGGACGTGCAATCGATCCGCGCCGCGCAGGACGGGGTCGATCTCACGCTGTCGATCGACAGCAAGATCCAGAGCGTCGCCTTCGCCGCGCTCAAGGCTGCAGTCGAGCGCCACCGGGCGAAGGCGGGCGCGCTCGTCGCGCTCAACGTGCAGACCGGCGAGGTGCTCGCGCTCGCCAACGTGCCCTCGTTCAACCCCAACAACCGGGCGAACCTGACCGGCGCGGAGCTGCGCAATCGCGTGATCACGGATCTCTTCGAGCCCGGCTCGACGCTCAAGCCGTTTACCATCGCGCTTGCGCTCGAATCGGGAAAGGTGACCCCGCAGACCACCATCGCTACCGCGCCGGGGCGCATGACGCTTGCTCATTACACCATCCGCGATGTGCATCCGGCGGCCGCGCTTACCGTGACGCAGGTGCTGCAGAAATCCTCCAACGTCGGCGCTGCGAAGCTTGCCCTTGCCATGCCGCGCGAAGCGCTATGGGATTTCTACCATCGGCTCGGATTCGGCACGGCGCCGCAACTCGGCTTTCCGGGGGCGGCGGCGGGGCGACTGCGTGCCTACCGGAGCTGGCGACCGATCGAGCAGGCGACCATGGCGTACGGCCATGGCATCTCGCTGAGCCTGATCCAGCTCGCGCGCGCCTACACGATCTTTGCGCTCGACGGGGAATTGGCGCCGCTCACGCTGGTCAAAAGCGAACTGGCGGCGCGCGGCGAGAAACTCGTCTCCGCCGAGACGGCGCGCGCGGTGCGCGCGATGCTCGAGGCGGCGGTACAGCCCGGTGGCACTGGCCCGCGGGCGCGCATCGTCGGCTGGCGCGTCGCCGGCAAAACCGGTACGGCGCACAAGCAGGAAAACGGCGGCTACGCCGCGGACAAATATATTGCCTCGTTCGTTGGTCTTGCACCCGTGTCGGCGCCGCGCGTCATCATCGGCGTCATGATCGACGAGCCAGCCGGCGGCTACTACGGAGGCTCGGTCGCCGCGCCGGTGTTCGCCGAGGTCATGCAGGCGACGCTGCGCCTGCTCGGCGTGCCGCACGATGCGCCGCTCGAGCCGCTCGAGCGGCCCGGTGCGCTCGACGAACCGCGGGAGAGTACGTGAGCGACCATGGAGCTCTTCCAACGACTCGCTGCGCAGGGCGCCATGATCGAGCGGCTCACCGCCGATAGCCGGCGCTGCCGCCCCGGGACGGCGTTTCTCGCCTACCCTGGCGAGCGCGCCGATGGCCGTGCCTACATCGGCGATGCCGTGGCGCGCGGTGCCTCCGCCGTGCTTTGGGAGGCGGACAACTTCGTCTGGGCGCCGTCCTGGCGCGTGCCCAACAGCGCGGTCCATGGGCTGAAGCAGCGCGCAAGCGAGCTCGCCGCCGAGTTCTACGGGCAACCTTCGCACGTTTTGTGGATGTGCGGCGTGACCGGCACCAACGGCAAGACCTCTTGCAGCCACTGGATCGCCGCGGCGTTGCAAGCGAGCGGTACGCCGAGCGGCATCATTGGCACGCTCGGCTGCGGCTTCCCCGGCGCCTTGCGCGAGGCCGGCAATACCACCCCGGATGCGCTGGAACTGCAAGCGACGCTCGCCGAGCTGCGCGCCGCCGGCGCGCGCGCCGTGGCGATGGAAGTCTCGTCGCACGGTCTCGCGCAAGGCCGGGTGAATGCCGTACGGTTCGCTTGCGCGCTGTTCACCAATCTTTCGCACGATCATCTCGATTACCACGGCTCGATGCAGGCCTATGCCGAAGCGAAGGCCGCGCTTTTCGCCATGCCGGGCCTCGAGGCGGCGGTGCTCAACCTCGACGATGCGTTCGGTCGGGAGCTCGCGCGCCGCCTCGCGCGGCGCGTGCGCTGCATCGGCTACGCCATGGACGCACCGCTGGCCGGTGCGACCGACGAGTTCATCGGCTTGCAGCCCTCGATGCAGCTCGTCTCGAGCTGGGGACCATAGCGTTCGCCGACGCCGTGCGCCTGCTCGCCGACCTGCCGGCGGTGCCGGGGCGAATGGAGGCGGTGGGCGAGCGCCCCCTCGTCATCGTCGACTATGCGCACACGCCCGACGCGCTCGAAAAAGCGCTCGCCGCGCTAAGGCCGCTCGCCGCCGAGCGCGGCGGTCGGCTCGCCGTGGTGTTCGGCGCCGGCGGCGACCGCGATCCGGCGAAGCGGCCGCTGATGGGCGCCGCCGCCGAGCGCGGCGCCGATCGCGTCATCATCACTTCGGACAATCCGCGCGGCGAAGATCCGCTTCGCATCATCGAGGCGGTCGCGAGTGGCATGCGCGACCGCGCGCGCCGCGAGCCCGATCGCCGTCGCGCCATCGAGATGGCGCTGCTCGAGGCCGCGCCCGACGATGTGGTGCTGATTGCGGGCAAGGGGCACGAGAGCTACCAGGAAATCGCCGGCGAGCGGCTGGCGTTTTCCGACCAGGCGGCGGCGCGTGCCGCGCTTGCCCTGCGGAGTACGCGATGATGAGCGCGTCCGAAGCAGCGAGCGTGACCGGCGGCCGCACCAGCGGCGCCGACACGCGCTTTTCCGGCGTGTCGACCGACAGCCGCTCGGTCGGGCGCAATGAACTCTTCGTCGCCTTGCGCGGCGAGCGCTTCGATGGGCACGACTTCCTCGATGCCGCCGTCCGGCGCGGCGCGGCCGCCGCCATGGTCGATCACGACTATCAGGGGCCGTATCCGCTTCCGGTCATCATCGTGCAGGACAGCAAGCGCGCGCTTGGCGAGCTCGCGCGCGACTGGCGCTCGCGCTTCGCACCGGTGCTCATCGCCGTCACCGGCTCCAACGGCAAGACCACGGTGAAGGAAATGCTCGCCGCAATCCTGCGGCGCCACGCCGGCGATCAGGCGGTGCTCGCCACCACCGGCAACCTGAATAACGACATCGGCGTGCCGCTCACGCTGCTCAAGATGAGGCCTGCGCACCGCTGGTGCGCCATCGAGCTCGGCATGAATCATCGCGGCGAGATCGCCTGCCTCGCGGGCATCGCCGCGCCGACCATCGCGCTGGTCAACAACGCCCAGCGCGAGCACCTCGAGTTCATGGGCAGTGTCGACGAGGTCGCGGCGGAGAACGCGAGCGTCTACGACGCGCTGCCCGCCGCCGGCACCGCAGTGATCAACGCCGACGATGAGCATGCCGCGCTCTTTCGACAGCGCGCCGGCGCCCGGCGCGTGGTGGAGTTCGGGCTCAAAGCCGCGACGGTGAGCGGCCGCTATGCGCTGGGCGGCTTGCAGAGCGAGCTGCGCCTGCATACGCCGCAGGGCGACGCTCAAGCAACCCTCGCCATCCCCGGCCTGCACAACGTGCGCAACGCGCTCGCCGCCGCCGCCTGCGCGCACGCGGCGGGCATCCCGGCCGCGACGATCGCGGCCGGGCTGAGCACGTTTCGGCCTTACACGGGCCGGCTGCAGGTCAAGCAGGCCCGCGGTGGACTTACGGTGATCGACGATAGCTACAACGCCAACCCCGATTCCGTGCGCGCCGCGATCGACGTCCTCGCCTCCTGTCCGGCGCCCACGGTGCTCGTGCTCGGCGACATGGGCGAAGTGGGGCCGCAGGGGCCGGCGTTTCATCGCGAGATCGGCGCCTATGCCCGCGCGCGCGGCGTGACGCGGCTATTGACGCTTGGCGAGGCGGCTGCTCATGCGGCCGAGGCGTTCGGCGCGAGCGGCGCGCACTTCGGCGACGTGAATGCGCTCATCGCCGCCATCGAGGGCCGCACGGTGCTCGTCAAGGGTTCGCGCTTCATGAAGATGGAGCGTGTCGTGGCGGCGCTCCTCGGCACGCCGTTCGAGGGGGCGCACTAATGCTGCTCGAGATCGCCCAGTGGCTCGCCAGGGACGTGCGCGTGTTCAACGTGTTCAACTACATCACGCTGCGCGCGGTGCTCGCCTGCCTCACCGCGCTCGCCGTGTCGCTGGTGCTCGGGCCCTACATGATCCGCAAGCTCACCGCCTACAAGATTGGCCAGGCGGTACGCGACGACGGGCCGCGCTCGCATCTCACCAAGGCGGGCACGCCCACCATGGGCGGGGCGCTGATCCTCGTGTCGATCTGCGTCACCACGCTGCTGTGGGGCGACCTTTCGAACAAGTTCCTCTGGGTGGTGCTGCTGGTGACGCTCGCTTTCGGCTCCATCGGCTGGATCGACGACTACCGCAAGGTCGTGCACCGCAACCCGAAGGGACTCTCGCCCAGGGCGAAATTCTTCTGGCAATCGCTGATCGGCCTCGCCGCGGCAGCCTACCTTGCCTGGCTCGCGCAGAGCATGCCGCCGCTCAACCAACTGATCGTGCCGTTCTTCAAGTTCGTCGCCTATCCGCTCGGCACGCTTGGCTTCATCGTGCTCACCTTCTTCGTCATCGTGGGCACTTCCAATGCGGTGAACCTCACCGACGGGCTCGACGGCCTCGCCATCATGCCGACGGTGCTCGTCGGCAGCGCGCTCGGCGTGTTCGCCTATGTCGCGGGGCACGCTGTGTTCTCGAAGTACCTCGGGCTACCCTACATCCCCGGCGCGGGCGAGCTGGCGGTGATCTGCGGCGCGCTCGCCGGCGCGGGGCTCGGCTTTCTGTGGTTCAACGCCTATCCGGCGGAAGTGTTCATGGGCGACGTCGGCGCGCTTGCGCTCGGCGCCGCGCTCGGCACGGTGGCGGTGATCGTGCGCCAGGAGATCGTGCTCTTCATCATGGGCGGCGTGTTCGTCGCCGAGACGCTTTCCGTGATGATCCAGGTGCTCTACTTCAAGTGGAGCGGCGGCAAGCGCATCTTCCGCATGGCGCCGCTGCATCACCATTACGAGCTCGAGGGCTGGAAGGAGAGCCAGGTCGTGGTGCGCTTCTGGATCATCACCATGATGCTCGTGCTGTTCGGCCTCTCGACGCTCAAGCTCAGATGATGCGCGACAGCGCCATTCACCTGCTGCCGCAGCCTCCGCGCGTGGCCCTAGCCGCGCGCCGGCTGCTGGTGCTCGGGCTGGGAGATACGGGCCTCTCGGTAGCGCGCTACGCCGAGCGCCGCGGCGCTCTTGTGCGCGTGGCCGATACGCGGGTCGCGCCGCCGCGGCGCGGCGAGCTCTCGGGCGACGTGCGGCTCGGGCGATTCACGCCAGCGCTGCTCGCCGAGGTCGACCTCGTATGCATCAGCCCGGGGCTGTCGCTCGCCGAGCCGCTCGTTGGCGAGGCGCTCTCGCGCGGCATCCCGGTGCTCGGCGACATCGAGCTCTTCGCCTGGGAGAACCAGGCGCCGGTGCTCGCGGTGACCGGCACCAACGGCAAGAGCACCGTCACTGCGCTCACCGGCCACCTCCTGAGAAGCGCGGGCATCGACTGCGAGGTGGCGGGGAACATATCGCCGCCGGTACTCGACGCGCTGATGGCGAGAGACAAGCCGCCGGCGGCTTGGGTGCTCGAGCTCTCGAGCTACCAGCTCGAGACCACGTGGACCCTCAACGCCGCAGCCGCGACCATGCTCAATCTGAGCGAGGATCACCTCGACCGCTATGGCGGCCTTGCCGACTACGGCGCCGCTAAGGCGCGCATCTTCCAAGGCGCGGGCATCCAAGTGGTCAATCGCGACGATCCCGCTTCGCTCGCCATGGGCCTACCGGGCAGGCGCGTTGTCAGCTTCGGGCTCGACGCGCCACCGACGGCGCGCGATTACGGCATTGCTGGCGGCGCGCTCATGGAAGGACCGCACCGGCTGCTCGAGGCGAGCGCGCTTGCCATTCACGGCGCGCATAACGTCGCCAATGCGCTCGCCGCCTGCGCGCTCGCCCGCGCTGCCGGAGTGCCGCGCGAGCGCTTCGCGCCGGCGCTTTGCTCCTTCCGCGGGTTGCCGCATCGCGTTGAACTGGTGACGACGCGGGGCGGCGTCGATTGGTACGACGATTCGAAGGGCACCAACGTCGGCGCGACCATCGCTGCCTTGCGCGGACTGGGCAGGCGTGCCGTGCTGATTCTCGGGGGCGAAGGCAAGGGCCAGGATTTCGCGCCGCTGCGTGAGCCGGTGGCGCAATACGCATCGCGCGTGTTGCTCATCGGTCGTGACGCGCCACTCATCGAGGCGGCGCTTGCCGAGCTCGCAGTGGAGCGATGCGCGACTCTGGAGCAAGCAGTCGAGCGCGCCGCGCGACTTGCCCGCCGGGGCGAAGCGGTGCTGCTCTCGCCCGCCTGCGCGAGCTTCGACATGTTTCGCGACTACAAGGAACGCGGCGAGGCATTTGCCGCCGCGGTGCGCGCGCTGCCATGAGCCAGACCTTCGTGCCCGCGCGCAACGCCCCTGCCGCCGAATACGACCGTTCGCTGGCCTGGGCCGCTTTGCTCCTCGCGGCGACCGGGCTGGTGATGGTCTACTCCGCGTCGATTGCGACGGCGGAGGAGAACCGCTACACCGGCCACAGCGCGACGTGGTTCCTGATGCGCCACGGCATGTTCTTCGCCGTGGCGCTCGCCGGGGCGCTGATGGTGTTCCTCGTGCCGGCAAGACACTGGCAGCAGGCGGCGCCGCTGCTTTTCCTCGCCGGCATGGCGCTGCTCGTCGCGGTGCTGGTCCCCGGCATTGGTCGTGAAGTAAACGGCGCGCGGCGGTGGCTCGCGCTGCCGATCGTGAGCGCCCAGCCCTCCGAGCTGATGAAGCTCGCCGCCGTGCTCTATGCCGCCGATTACACCGTGCGCAAGCATAGCGTGCTGAAGAGCTTCAAGCGGGGCCTGCTGCCCATGCTCGCGGTGATGCTGGTCGTGGCCTGGCTGCTCCTGCGCGAGCCCGACTTCGGCGCGCTCGTCGTGATTGCCGCGAGCGCGTTCGCGGTGCTCTTTCTGGGCGGCATGAACGGACGGCACTTCGCGGCGCTCCTTGCCATGCTGCTTGGCGGCTTCGCCGTGCTCGTGCTCGCCTCGCCGTATCGCATGCACCGCATCTTCGGCTACATGGATCCCTGGTCCGATGCTTTCGGCAGCGGCTACCAGCTCTCGCACGCGCTCATCGCCTTCGGGCGGGGCGAGTGGCTCGGCGTGGGCCTCGGCGCGAGCGTCGAGAAGCTCCATTACCTGCCCGAGGCGCATACCGATTTCCTTCTCGCGGTGCTCGCCGAGGAGCTCGGCTTCGCGGGCGTCGCGGCGGTGGTCGCGCTCTTCGCGTGGATCGTGGCGCGCGCCTTCGCCATCGCGCGCGAGGCGCGCTCGCGCGAGCGCCATTTCGCAGCGCTCGCCGCCCAGGGCATCGGCATCTGGCTCGGCGCCCAGGCGTTCATCAACATGGGCGTGAACATGGGATTGCTGCCCACCAAGGGCCTGACGCTGCCGCTCATGAGCTACGGCGGCTCCGGGCTCGTGGCCAACTTCGTCGCCATCGCGATCCTCCTGCGCATCGACTGGGAGAACCGCCAGCTTGCTCGCGGGCTTCACGCATGAGCCGCACGCTGCTCATCATGGCGGGCGGCACGGGCGGCCATATTTTCCCCGGGCTCGCGGTCGCGCACGAGGCGCGTGCCGCAGGCTGGCAGGTCGTGTGGATGGGAGCGCGCGGCGGCATGGAAGAGCGGCTCGTGCCGCGCCACGGCTATGCTGCGGCCTGGATCCGCGCACGCGCGGCGAGAGGCAAAGGCCTGGTGCAGAAGCTCCTGCTGCCGGCGAATCTGCTCTACTCGTTCTGGGAAAGCGCGCGCCATATAAGGCGCATCCGCCCGGACGTGGTGCTGGGGCTGGGCGGCTACGTCGCGTTTCCGGGCGGCATGATGGCCTCGCTCCTCGGGCGGCCGCTCGCGCTGCACGAGCAAAACGCCATCGCCGGCCTTGCCAACCGCGTGCTCGCCAGCGTCTCGGACAAGGTGATGGTCGGCTTCCCGAAGGCGCTCTGCGGCGCCGAGTGGACCGGAAATCCGGTGCGCAGCGAGATCGCGGGTATCGCCCCGCCCGATGAGCGCTTCCGCCAGCGCGAAGGGCCGCTGCGTTTGCTTATCGTCGGCGGCAGCCTCGGCGCGAAAGCCCTGAACGAAGCCGTGCCGCGCGCGCTCGCGCTGCTCGCCGAGCGGCCATGGGTGGTGCACCAGTCCGGCGAGAAGCAGCTCGAAGCACTGCGCACCGCCTATGCCGCTGCCGGCGTGCAAGGAGAGCTCGTCGCCTTCATCGACGACATGGCGCGCCGCTACGCCGAGGCGGATCTCGTCATCTGCCGCGCCGGTGCGGTGACCATCGCCGAGCTCTGCGCGGGCGGCATGGCGAGCATCCTCGTGCCTTTTCCGCACGCGGTTGACGACCACCAGTCAGCGAACGCGCGCTTTCTCGCCGAGCGCGGCGCGGCCATCCTGCTGCCGCAGCCCGAGCTCAGCGCCGGGCGGCTCGCCACGCTCATCGGTGCGCTCGACCGGCCGGCGCTACTGAAGATGGCGCAGAACGCGCGCGCGCTCGGCAAGCCCGACGCCGCCCGCGTCGTCGCCCAGCGTTGCATGGAGCTCGCGCGATGAAACATAAGGTGCGGCGCATCCATTTCGTCGGCATCGGCGGGGCGGGCATGTCGGGGATCGCGGAAGTGCTCGCCAATCTCGGCTACCAGGTGAGCGGCTCGGACCACGCGGCGAACGCCGCGACCCGCAGGCTCGGCGGCCTCGGCGTGAAGATCTTCCTCGGGCATCGGGCCGAGCAGATCGAGGGCGCGGATGCCGTGGTCGTGTCGAGCGCTGTGCAGCCCGAGAATCCTGAGGTCGCGGCGGCGCGCGAGCGGCGCGTGCCGGTCGTGCCGCGCGCGCTGATGCTTGCCGAGCTGATGCGGCTCAAGCGCGGGGTCGCCATCGCCGGCACGCATGGCAAGACCACCACCACGAGCCTCGTCGCGAGCGTGCTGGCCGAGGGCGGCCTCGATCCGACGTTCGTGATCGGGGGACGCCTCAACGCCGCCGGCAGCAGTGCGCGCCTGGGCAGCGGCGACTTCATCGTCGTCGAGGCAGATGAGTCGGACGCCTCGTTCCTGCACCTGCAGCCGGTGATCGCCGTTGTGACCAACATCGACGCCGATCACATGGACACCTATGGGCAGGATTTTTCTCGCCTGAAGCAAGCGTTCGTGCAGTTCCTGCAGAACCTGCCTTTCTACGGCGCGGCGATCCTGTGCGCGGACGACCCCCACGTGCGCGACATCCTGCCGCTCGTCTCGAAGCCGGTGGTGACCTACGGCAGCGGCGCCGACTGCAGCATCCGCGCCGCGACGGTCGCGCACGACGGTGCGCGCATGCGCTTTCGCGCCGAGCGGCGCGGGGCGCGCCCGCTCGACGTGCTGCTCAACCTGCCCGGCCGGCACAACGTGCTCAATGCGCTCGCCGCCATCGCGGTGGCCGAGGAGATCGGTGTGCCGGACGCGGCGCTGCTCAAGGCGCTTGCCGAATTTCGCGGCGTCGGCCGGCGCTTCCAGAACCACGGCGAGCTCGCGCTCGAAGGCGGCGGCAGCTTCACGCTGATCGATGATTACGGGCACCACCCCGCCGAGATGGCGGCGACGCTGGAGGCGACGCGCGGCGCCTTTCCTGGGCGGCGCGTGGTGCTCGCGTTCCAGCCGCATCGCTACACGCGCACGCGCGACCTCTTCGAGGACTTCGTGAGGGTGCTCTCGAGCGCGGATGTGCTGCTGCTCGCGGAGGTCTATGCGGCGGGCGAAGCGCCGATCCTCGCCGCCGACGCGCGCTCGCTCGCGCGTGCGGTGCGCGTTGCGGGGCAGGTGGAGCCGATCTACGTCGAGGACATCGCCGAGCTGCCGGCGGCGATCCGGCGCGTCGCGCGCGACGGCGACCTCGTGCTCATCATGGGCGCGGGATCGATCGGCAACGTTGCCGGGCAGCTCGCATGAACATGGCCGAAGCGCTCCCCCTTCACGGATTGCGCGGCGAGCTCAGGCGCGACGAGCCGATGAGCCGCCACGTGAGCTGGCGCGCGGGCGGCCTTGCCGATCGCTTCTTCGTCCCGGCGGATCTCGAGGATCTCGCGCACTTCCTGCGCCAGCTGCCACCCACCGAGCCCCTGCTTTTCGTCGGCTTGGGGTCGAACCTCCTCGTGCGCGACGGCGGCTGGCGCGGCACGGTGGTGCTAACACACGCCGCGTCGCGCCGGCCGCGCATGGAAGGCGATCTGATCTACGCCGAGACGGGCGTCGCGAGCCCGAAGGTGGCACGCTTTGCCGCGCTGCACGAGCGGGAAGGCGCCGAGTTCCTGGCCGGCGTGCCCGGTTGCGTCGGCGGCGCGCTCGCCATGAATGCCGGCTGCTACGGCGGCGAGACCTGGGACATCGTCGAGCGCGTGGCGACGATCGATCGCTCGGGAACGCTCGCCGAGCGCGTACGCAGCGAATTCGACATCGGCTATCGCCACTGCGCGCCGAAGGGCGAGCGCGAGGAGTGGTTCGCCGCTGCCTGGTTTCGCCTCGAGCCAGGCGTCGGCGAGACATCGCGCGCCGTGATGAAGGAACTGCTCGCGCGCCGCATCGCTACGCAGCCGCTGTCTCTGCCCAATGCCGGCAGCGTGTTCCGCAACCCGCCGGGCGATCACGCCGCGCGCCTGATCGAAGCGTGCGGGCTGAAGGCCTTCGGCCGCGGCGCCGCACGCGTCTCGGAGAAGCACGCGAACTTCATCGTCAACCCGCAGGGCGCCGCGCGCGCTGCCGACATCGAATGGCTGATCGAGCACGTCCAGCGCATGGTCTACCAGATGAAGGGCATCCTGCTGCACACCGAGGTGCGCATTGTGGGTGAGCCCGCATGAACTTCGGCAGGGTTGCCGTGCTCCTAGGAGGCAAATCGGCCGAGCGCGAGGTTTCGCTGAAGAGCGGCACCATGGTGCTGAACGCGCTTCGCGCGCGCGGCGTCGATGCGCATGGCTTCGATCCGAAGGAGCGCGATGTGGCGGCGCTCGTCAAGGAGCGCTTCGATCGCGCCTTCATCGCGCTGCACGGCCGCTTCGGCGAGGACGGCACGGTGCAGGGCGTGCTCGAGTGGCTCGGCATCCGGTACACCGGAAGCGGCGTGCTCGCTTCGGCCCTCGCCATGGACAAGCTGCGCACCAAGCGCATCTGGCAGGCGGAAGGCCTGCCGACGGCGCCGTACGCTGTGCTCACTCGCGAGTCAGACCTGAAGGCGGTGGCGCGCCGGCTCCGCACGCCGCTCTTCGTCAAGCCCGCAAGCGAAGGCTCCTCCGTCGGCATGAGCAAAGTGAAGCGCGCCGCGGATCTCGAGGAAGCGTTTGCGCTCGCCGTCAACTACGACCCGGTGGTCATCGCCGAGAAGTTCGTCGACGGCCCGGAGCTCACCGTCGGCATCCTCGGCGAGCAAGTGCTGCCGATCATCCGCATAGAGACGCCGCGCGAGTTCTACGACTACGAGGCGAAATACATCGCGAACGATACGCGCTATCTCATTCCCTGCGGCCTGCCGAAGGCGAAGGAAAGGCAGCTGCAGGCCCTCTGTCTCAAGGCGTTCCGCGCGGTTGGCTGTATCGGCTGGGGACGGGTGGATCTGATGCTGAATCGGCAGGGGCGGCCTTACCTGCTGGAGATCAATACGTCCCCTGGCATGACGGACCACTCGCTCGTGCCGATGGCGGCACGCGCCATCGGCCTGTCGTACGAAGACTTGTGCATCGAGATTCTCGAGGGCGCGCATGTGGGATAACCCGCGCCTGTTGAACGCTGCCGCCGGCTTCCTCGTCGGCCTTGCCGCGCTCGCTTTCGCAGCCGCCGCCACGTACTGGCTACTGCATTCGACGCTCTTGCCGCTGCGCACGATCGAGCTTCGCACCGTGCTAAAGGAGGCGCCGCGCGGCGGCGTCGAAGCAACGCTGGCGCGGGTCGGCCGGGGCAACTTCTTTGCGGCGCCGATCGATGAGTTGCGCTCGGCGCTCGAGCGGCTGCCCTGGGTGCGCCGTGCCGCGGTGCGCCGCGTATGGCCCGATGGGCTGGAAGTGAGCATCGAGGAGCACGTGGCGCTTGCACGCTGGGCAGCGGGCGGCCTGGTGAACCACCAGGGAGAGCGCTTTGCCGCCGACGCCGTAGTCTCGCTGCCGCTCTTCAGCGGCCCGGCCGGAACCGAAGCGGAGCTCGCGCGCCGCTACGCGCGCCTCTCGCAACTGCTCGCGCCGCTCGGCAGCCCGATCGAGCGCCTCACGCTCAGCGCGCGGCTCGCCTGGGAAGTGAAGCTCGTCAATGGCCTCGAGCTCAAGCTCGGGCGCGACGCCGACGCGGCCGAGGCGAGGCTCGCGCGCTTCGTCGCCGCGTATGAAGCGAACGAGCTTGGGGCGCTCGGCGCGGTGGTCGATCTGCGCTATCCGAACGGCTTCAGCGTGCGAGCCAAAGGCTGATGGCGAAAGAAAACAAGAACCTGGTCGTCGCGCTCGACATCGGCACCTCGAAGGTCGCATGCCTCGTCGCCGAGCTGGGCGCCGATGGCGCGCTCGAAATCCTCGGCATGGGTTCGCATCCGTCAAAGGGACTGAAGAAAGGCGTGGTGGTCAATATCGAAGCCACTGTGGCCGCGATCCAGCGCGCCCTCGAGGAAGCGGAGCTCATGGCCGACTGCAAGATCGCCGCGGCCTACGTCGGCATCGCCGGCAGCCACATCCGCAGCTTCAACTCCACCGGAATGGTCGCGGTGAAGGACCGCGAAGTGGGCGTGATGGACGTCGACCGCGCGATCGAAACCGCACGCGCGGTCAACATCCCCACCGACCAGCAGATCCTGCACGTGCTGCGGCAGGAATTCATCATCGACGGTCAGGAAGACGTGCGCGAGCCGATCGGCATGTCGGGCGTGCGGCTCGAAGTGAAGGTGCACATCGTCACGGGCGCCGTGTCGGCGGCGCAGAACATCATCAAATGCGTGCGCCGCTGCGGCATCGAGGTGAAGGACCTGGTGCTGCAGCCGCTCGCCTCGTCGCGCGCCGTGCTCTCCGAGGACGAGAAGGACCTCGGGGTGTGCCTGCTCGACATCGGCGGCGGCACGACCGACATCGCGGTCTTCACCCACGGCGCGATCCGCCACACCGCGGTGGTGCCGATCGCTGGCGACCAGATCACCAACGACATCGCCATGGCGCTGCGCACGCCGACGGCGGACGCCGAAGCGCTGAAAATCCGCCACGGCGTGGCGCTGCGCCAGCTGGCCGATCCGAATCAGATGCTGGAAGTGCCGGGCATCGGCGAGCGCGGCACGCGCACGCTGTCGCGCCAGACGCTCGCCGAGGTGATCGAGCCACGCGTGGAGGAGCTCTACTCGCTCGTGCAGCACGCGCTGCGCGACTCGGGCTTCGAGGAGCTGCTCTCGAGCGGCATCGTGCTGACCGGAGGCTCGGCGGTGATGCAGGGCATGGTCGAGCTCGGCGAAGAGATCTTCCACATGCCGGTGAGGATCGGCGTGCCGCGCTACGCCGGCGGCCTCGCCGACGTCGTGCGTGCGCCGCGCTACGCCACCGCAGTCGGGCTTTTGCTCGAAGGCGTTTCCCAGATGCAGCACGGCCGGCTTTCGCGCCAGAGCGGCTCGGTACGAGCGGTGCTCGGGCGCATGCGGGAGTGGTTTCAGCGCAACTTTTGAAGTCAATAACAACGGCAAGGAGACAACAACATGTTCGAAATCGTAGACAGCCAGGTGACGGGGCCAATCATCAAGGTGGTGGGCGTGGGCGGCGCGGGCGGCAACGCCGTCAATCACATGATCGAGCAGGGCGTGCAGGGCGTGGAGTTCATCGCCGTCAATACCGATGCCCAGGTGCTCGCGCGCAACCGCTCGCCTAGCCAGATCCAGCTCGGCTCGAGCGGCCTCGGCGCAGGCGCGAAGCCCGAGGAAGCGCGCGCGGTAGCGCTCGCCGAGCGCGACCGCATCGAGGAGGCGCTCGCCGGCGCGCACATGGTGTTCATCACCGCCGGCATGGGCGGCGGCACCGGCACGGGAGCGGCGCCGGTGATCGCCGAGGTGGCGCGCTCGCTCGGCATCCTCACGGTCGCGGTCGTAACCAAGCCCTTCACGTTCGAGGGCTCCAGGCGCATGAAGGTCGCCGAGGGCGGGCTGGAAGCGCTCGGGCCGCACGTCGATTCGCTGATCGTCATCCTCAACGACAAGCTGGAAGAGGTGCTGGGCGAGGACGTTACGCAGGAGGACGCCTTCAAGGCGGCCGACGACGTGCTGAACAACGCCGTGGCCGGCATCGCCGAGATCATCAACAACCCGGGCCTCGTCAACGTCGACTTCCAGGACGTGCGCACCGTGATGTCCGAGCAGGGCATGGCGATGATGGGCTCGGCGAGCGCGAGCGGCATCGATCGCGCCCGCATCGCGGCGGAGCAGGCGATTGCCTGCCCGCTGCTCGAAGGCGTGAACCTCGCCGGCGCGCGTGGCGTGCTGGTGAACATCACCGCATCGAAGTCGAGCCTCAAGCTGCGCGAGACCAAAGAGGTGATGAACATCATCCGTGCCTTCGCCGCCGAGGACGCGACCATCATTTACGGCGGCGTCTACGACGATGCGCTGGAGGACCAGCTGCGCGTGACCGTCGTAGCGACGGGGCTCGGCGTAGCGGCGGCCGCGCGCGCGCCCAAGCCCCAGCTCGTGCTCAGTAACGTGACAGGGCAAAAGACCGGCACCGACAATCTGCCCGGACCGGTGGACTACAACCAGCTCGATGCGGTGCCGGCGGTGATCAGGCGTAACCGCGCTTCCACGGTGGAGGCCTTGCAGCAAAGCGGCGTCGACAAGTACGACATCCCGGCATTTCTGCGCAAGCAGGCGGACTGATGAGGCGCGTGTCTTTGCTAGAATCGGCCACTCCCTAGCGATGCTGCGACAACGCACTCTTAAGGCGCTGGTCTCTGCCGCCGGCGTCGGCCTGCACACCGGGCAGAAGGTTCGCATAACGCTGCGGCCCGCGCCGCCCGATAGCGGCATCGTGTTCCGGCGCATCGACCTCGCCTCGCCGGTCGACATTCCCGCGCGCGCCGAGCTCGTTGGCGAGACGCGCCTTTCGTCCT
Source organism: Betaproteobacteria bacterium (assembly GCA_005883675.1). Classification (GTDB taxonomy): domain Bacteria; phylum Pseudomonadota; class Gammaproteobacteria; order Burkholderiales; family SG8-39; genus SCGC-AG-212-J23. The sequence goes on along the minus strand of VBCM01000191.1, from coordinate 25,137 downwards.
GCCTCGTGCGCGACGGCGTGAAGATCTACACCGTGGAGCACTTGATGTCCGCGCTCGGCGGGCTCGGCGTCGACAACGCGTATGTCGATCTCGATGCCGCCGAGCTGCCGATCATGGATGGCAGCGCCTCGCCCTACGTCCTCCTCATCCAGCAGGCGGGCGTGCTCGAGCAGGCGGCGCCCAAGCGCTTCCTGCGCGTGACGCGGCGCGTGGAAGTGAGCGACGGCGACAAATGGGCGCGCCTCGAGCCCTACGAGGGCTACAAGCTTTCCTTCTCCATCGATTTCCGCCACCCGGTGATCGAGCGCTCCACGCAGGCGGTCGAAGTCGATTTCGCCGAGACGTCGTACCTGAAGGAAATCGCCCGTGCCCGCACATTTGGTTTCATGCACGAGGTGGAAGATCTGCGCGACAGCGGCCTCGCGCTCGGCGGCGGCTTGGACAACGCGGTGGTGCTCGACGAATATCGCGTGCTGAATGCGGAAGGCTTGCGCTTCGCCGACGAGTTCATCCGCCATAAGCTGCTCGATGCGATCGGCGATCTCTATCTCCTCGGCAAGCCGCTCCTCGGAGCCTTCGCCGCACACAAATCGGGGCATGCGCTCAACAATCGCCTGCTGCGTGCAGTGCTGGCGCAGGCCGATGCCTTGGAGACCGTCACCTTCGAGCGCCCCGAGGACACGCCCGCCGGCGTGGCGCGCCTAGCAACGCAATACGGCTAATCGTTCGGCAGCGCGCCGTGGCGGCGCAGCATTCTCGCCAGAGCATCGCGCGCCGGCGACGCTGGCAGCCGCTCATGCAGCTCACGCAACCGCTCGAGCGCAGGTGTGGAGAAATGCACGCTTTTTTGCGCGTCACCTGCCGTCTTAAGTGACTCGATCGGTTGCACCCTCACTGAAACTAAATTAACCTGCATTCGCCGTTCTTGGAGGAAGCGCTCAAGCGCTGGTGCGAGCAGCCGAAGCTTCGCAGCGACGGCGGAATTCGCGGCAAGCAGCACCAGCTTTCCGTCCTTGAAATTGGCGACGCGGGTCTGGGTGTGGAGCTCGGCAGTCAAGAAATTCCGAACGAGCTCGCTGAAAGCGCGCAGATCGCGGGTCTTGGCAAGAACCGGCTGCAGGTCGCCTTCGGCCGCGAGGATGCGGTCGAGTTTGGCAGGCAGCAAAACGAGTCGCGTCAAAACGAGTCGCGTAGTTGGGAGGGAGACGTGCAGATTATCCTGATCTCGGATCGGCTGGCCAAGGCGAGATCAGTCACGCTGTCCGCCGTGCACCTGGTGGCGAGCGCCACCGCCCTGCTCCTCGTGGTGCTCGCCGCCACCGCCGCCGTCTACTGGCTGACGCTGCGCTATGCCGCAGAAGTGCCGCTGCCGGCGCTACAGCGCCTGGTGCTCGCGGCGCACGAAACCGAAGCCGAGCGCAACCGCGCCTTCGTGCAACAGAACCTGAACGCCATGGCCGTCAAGCTCGGCGAGATGCAGGCGCAGCTTACGCGCCTCGATGCGCTTGGCGAGCGCCTCGCCTCGCTCGCCGGCGTGCGCGACGTGCGCTTGAGCGAGGCGCCCGGCATCGGCGGCGCGGCGCCGACGCTGATGCCGCCGCAGAACCTGTCGCTCGGCGACTTCAGCCAGAAGCTCCTCGAACTGTCGCGCCAGCTCGAGAACCGCAACGACATGCTCGGCGTGCTCGAGTCGCAGCTCTTCGAGCAGGCGGTGAAGAAAAAACTCCTGCCGACCATGCTGCCCGTGAGGGCGCCCTTTAGCGCGTCGAGCTTCGGCCGGCGCATCGATCCCTTCACCGGCCAGTGGGCGATGCACGAAGGCATCGATTTCCTCGCCGACGCCGGCTCGCCGATCGCCGCCGCCGCCGGCGGCGTGGTGGTGTTCGCCGGCTTTCATCCGCAGTACGGATACGTGGTCGACATCGACCACGGCAACGATCTCGTCACGCGCTACGCGCACTGCTCGAAGCTGTTCGTCAAGGACGGCGACGTGGTGGCGCGCGGACGCAAGATCGCCGAGGTCGGCTCGACCGGTCGCTCCACCGGCCCGCATCTGCATTTCGAAGTGCGCTTCCGGGGCGCGGCGCAGAACCCGACCAAGTTCCTGCTCGCCTCCGTGCCGCCGGCGCGCGCCGCGGCGAAGACCGCGGCCGCCGCGGCCGAGTAACGGCCTCCAGCGCCGAGGCCGCGCGCCTCGGCGTGATAACATCCTGCGCTTTCCCGGAGCTCGCTTTACGCCGGCCCGCCAGGGCTTGCGTCCTTCATGGTGAGATACCTTCAGTTCGGGCGCCGCGTCGCCGAAGTGCTCTGGAGCGTCCCGACGCGCGTCTTCGGCAGCCGCAACGAGCGGCTGCTCAAGCACTACGCGCACACCGTGGTGCAGATCAATGCGCTCGAGGCGCAGATCGCGGCGCTCTCCGATGCCGCGCTTGCCGGCAGGACCGGCGAGCTGCGCAAGCGCTACGCCGAGGGCGCGACGCTTGACGAGCTGCTGCCCGAAGCGTTCGCCGTGGTGCGCGAGGCGGCCAAGCGGACGCTGCGCATGCGGCACTTCGACGTGCAGCTTCTCGGCGCCATGGTGCTGCACGCGGGCAAGATCGCGGAGATGAAAACCGGCGAGGGCAAGACGCTCGTCGCCACGCTGCCCGCCTACCTCAACGCGCTCACCGGCAAGGGCGTGCACATCGTCACCGTCAACGACTACCTCGCGCGGCGCGACGCCGAGTGGATGGGCAAGATCTATCGCTTTCTCGGCCTCACGGTGGGCGTCAACCTGCCGCACATGGATCCGCAGGACAAGCGCGCGGCCTATGCCGCCGACATCACCTATGGCACGAACAATGAGTTCGGCTTCGATTACCTGCGCGACAACATGGCGATGCACGTCGAGGAGCGCTTCCAGCGCGGTCTTCACTACGCCATCGTCGACGAGGTGGACTCGATCCTGATCGACGAGGCGCGCACGCCGCTCATCATCTCCGGCCAGGCCGAGGACCGCACCGAGATCTACCACAAGATGAACCAGGTGGCGCCGCTTCTTACCCGGCAGAAGGAGGAGAAAAAGAAGCCCGACGATCCCGAGCCGCCCGGCGACTTCTTCGTCGATGAAAAGAACCACCAGATCGTGCTCTCGGAGGCGGGGCACGAGAAGGCCGAGCAGATCCTCACGCGCGTCGCCCTGCTGCCGCCCGGCGCGAGCCTCTACGAGCCGGCGTACATCAACCTCGTGCACCACCTGTACGCGGCGCTGCGCGCGCATCACCTTTTCCACCGCGACCAGCACTACGTGGTGCAGAACGGCGAGGTGATCATCGTCGACGAGTTCACCGGGCGCCTGATGATCGGCCGGCGCTGGTCGGAAGGACTGCACCAGGCGGTCGAGGCGAAGGAGAACGTTTCGATCCAGAACGAGAACCAGACGCTCGCCTCGATCACCTTCCAGAACTACTTCCGCATGTACGGCAAGCTCGCCGGCATGACCGGCACGGCGGACACCGAGGCCTACGAGTTCCAGCAGATCTACGGCCTCGAGACGGTGGTGATTCCGACCCACATGCCGATGGTCCGCATCGACCGCCAGGACCAGGTCTACCGCACGGCGAAAGAGAAATATCACGCCGTCATCAAGGACATCCGCGACTGCTTCGAGCGCAGCCAGCCGGTGCTGGTGGGCACCACCTCGATCGAGAACTCCGAGCTGCTTTCGGGTCTGCTCAACAAGGAGAAGCTCGCCCATCAGGTGCTCAACGCCAAGCAGCACGCGCGCGAGGCGGAGATCGTCGCCCAGGCCGGCCGGCCGAAGATGATCACCATCGCCACCAACATGGCGGGCCGCGGTACCGACATCGTGCTCGGCGGCAATGTCGAGAAACAGTGCGATTTCGTCGAGGCCGACGACAAGCTGCCTGGCGAGGAGAAGCGCGCGCGCGTCGAGAAACTGCGCTCGGAGTGGCAGGCGCTGCACGAGCAGGTGGTGAAGGCGGGCGGCCTGCACATCATCGCCACCGAGCGCCACGAGTCGCGGCGCATCGACAATCAGCTGCGCGGCCGCTCCGGCCGCCAGGGCGACCCGGGGAGCTCGCGCTTCTACATGTCGCTGGAAGATCCGCTGCTGCGGATCTTCGCCGGCGATCGCATCAACCGCATCATGGTGATGCTGAAGATGCCCGAGGGCGAGGCGATCGAGCACCCGATGGTGACGCGCTCGATCGAGAGCGCCCAGCGCAAGGTCGAAGCGCGCAACTTCGATATCCGCAAGCAGCTCCTCGAGTACGACGACGTCGCGAACGACCAGCGCAAAACGATCTACGCGCTGCGCAACGAGCTGCTGGAATCGCAGGACGTCTCCGCCAGGATCTCGGACCTGCGTGCCGGCGTCATCAACGACATGTTCCGCATGTACGTGCCGGCGGAGAGCGTCGAGGAGCAATGGGATATCGCCGGCCTCGAAGGCGCGCTCAGGAGCGAATTCAACCTGAGCCTGCCGGTGCGCGCCTGGCTGGACAAGGAAGCGGAGCTCGGCGAAGAGGAAATCCTGCAGCGCATCCTCGCCGCGGCGCAAGAGGCCTACGGGGCGAAGGTGCCCGAGCCGGCGCGCGAGCAGTGGAAGCAGTTCGAGCGCTACCAGATGCTGCAGGTCCTCGACGGGCACTGGCGCGAGCACCTCGCCGCGCTCGACCACCTGCGCCAGGGCATCCATCTGCGCGGCTACGCGCAAAAGAACCCGAAGCAGGAATACAAGCGCGAGGCGTTCGAGCTCTTCGGCGCCATGGTCGAGTCGGTCAAGCTCGAGGTCATCAAGACGCTCACCGCGGTCGAGATTCGCACACAGGAAGCGCTGCCCGAAGTGGACGACCGCCAGCACGTGGAGAACGTCCGCCTGCAGCATGCCGAGTATGAGGAGCCGGCATTGGCGGAGGGCAACGGCGACGTGGCGCTCGCCGAGGCGGCGACCAAGAAGAAGGCGCAGCCTGTCGTGCGCCACACGCAGAAAGTCGGCCGCAACGATCCCTGCCCGTGCGGCTCGGGCAAGAAATACAAGCACTGCCACGGCAAGCTGACGTAGCGATGGCGGTCAATCTGCCGCCACCCGACCGCGCGTCCCTTTATCCCGTCCCCGGAGTCGAGCTCGGCGTGGCGATGGCCGGCGTGCGGAAGAGCAACCGCAAGGACTTGCTCGTGATGCGCTTGACCCCGGGCAGCAGCGTGGCGGCCGTGTTCACGCAGAACCGCTTTTGCGCGGCGCCGGTGCTTCTCGCACGCAAGCACCTGCGCAACGAGGTGCACGCGCTGGTGGTCAACACCGGCAACGCCAACGCCGGCACCGGCAAGCGCGGACTAGAGCACGCGATGCTCGTGTGCGAGGCGCTCGCGAGCCATCTTGGCTGCGAGCCGCAGCAGATCCTGCCGTTCTCGACCGGCGTCATCATGGAGCCGCTGCCGGTCGAGCGCATCGTCGCCGCGCTGCCGCACGCGCTCATGCACCAGGACGACTGGCTCTCGGCCGCTGAAGCCATCATGACTACCGATACCGTGCCGAAGGCCTATTCGCGCAGGGTGCGGCTCTCCGCCGGCAACGCGGCCGTCACCGGCATTGCCAAGGGCGCCGGCATGATCCGGCCCGACATGGCCACCCTGCTTGCCTTCATCGCCACCGATGCGCGCGTCGAGAACCGCAGCCTGCAGGCGCTTCTCGAGCGCGTCGCCGAGCGCTCGTTCAACTGCGTGACAGTCGATGGCGACACCTCCACCAACGATTCGTTCGTTCTCGCGGCCACGGGCGAGGGGCCTCCCGCCCGTACGCGGCGCGATCGGCTCAAGCTCGAGGTGGCGGTCGGCGAGGTGGCGCGCCATCTCGCGCAGGCGATCGTGCGCGACGCCGAAGGCGCGACCAAGTTCGTCACCATCGCAGTCGAGCGGGGCCGCGACGTGGACGAGTGCCGCCGCGTCGCCTATGCCATCGCGCATTCGCCGCTCGTGAAGACCGCGTTCTTCGCCTCCGACCCGAACCTCGGCCGCATCCTCGCCGCGATCGGCAACGCGCCGGTCAAAGGCCTCGAGACGACCAAGGTCGAGCTCTATATCGACCAGGTGCGCGTTGCCCGGGGCGGGGCGCGCGACCCGGACTATCGGGACGAGCTCGCCGTGGCGGCGATGAAAAAGCCCGAATTCACTGTGCGTGTGCTGCTGCACCGGGGCACGGCAAGCGCCGCGATATGGACTTGTGACCTGTCGTTCGACTACGTGAAAATCAACGCCGAATATAGGACGTGATGCGCCGAACTTGAACAAGGAGCTCGAAGAAATCCTGCAGCGGCTCGGAGAGCTGCTGCCGCAGGCCGCGCCGCCCACCGACTGGGCGGGCAGCATCGCCTTTCGCTGGCGCGCGGCGAGCCGCCGCGGCGCCGCAGGCTATCTGCAGCCGGTGCGCCAAGTGCATGGCATTCGGCTCGCCGACCTGCGCGGCATCGACCGTCAGATCGAGCGCGTGGAGCAGAACACGCGGCAGTTTCTGCAGGGGGTGCCGGCAAACAACGTGCTGCTCACCGGCGCCCGCGGCACCGGCAAGTCATCGATCGTCAAGGGGCTTCTCAACAAGTACGCCAAGCAGCGCCTGCGGCTCATCGAGGTCGAGAAGAACGACCTCGTCGACCTGCCGCAGATCGTCGACCAGGTAGCGAACCGCAAGGAGCGCTTCCTCCTCTTCTGCGACGACCTGAGCTTCCACGGTGCCGAGGATGGCCATATCGCACTGAAAGTGGCGCTCGACGGCTCGGTCTCCACCACCTCCGAAAACCTGCTGATCTACGCGACCTCCAATCGCCGGCACCTGATGCCCGAGTACATGGCCGAGAACCTCGAGACCAAATACGTGGGCGAGGAGATCCATCCGGGCGAGACGGTGGAGGAAAAGATCTCGCTCTCCGAGCGCTTCGGCCTCTGGGTGACGTTCTACCCGTTCGACCAGGACGAGTATCTGGACATCGTGCAGCACTGGCTGAAAACGCTGGACGCCAAGTGGAGCGACGCGGCGCGCGAGGAAGCGCTGCAGTGGTCGCTGCAACGCGGCTCGCGCAGCGGCCGCGTCGCCTATCAATTCGCGCGCGACTGGGCGGGCCGGCACCCCAAAAAGTGATCGAAGTCGCAGCCGCGGTGATCCAGCGTGCCGACGGCCGCTTTCTGCTCGCGCAGCGACCGCCCGGCAAGATCTACGCCGGCTACTGGGAATTCCCGGGCGGCAAGATCGAAGCCGGCGAGCCGGCCGAGCGCGCGCTCGCGCGGGAGCTGCACGAGGAGCTCGGCATCGATGTGCGCACGGTCTATCCATGGATCACCCGCGAATACGTTTATCCCCATGGTCATGTGCGGCTCAACTTTTTCCGGGTCTTGGAATGGGCGGGCGAGCCGCATCCGCGCGAAGACCAGGCGATCGCCTGGCAGGCGCTCGAGGCGCCGAGCGTCTCGCCGATGCTGCCGGCGAACGCACCGGTGCTCGCCTCGCTCGCGCTGGCGCACGAGTACGCGATCACCGATGCGGGCCACCTGGGCCCGGCGCGCATGCTGGCCGCCCTCGAGCGCCGGCTCGAGCACGGATTGAAGCTCGTGCAAGTGCGCGAGCCGGATCTCGACCCCGGCCAGCGCGAAGCCTTCACCGCGCAAGTGCTCGGCCTCGCGCATCGCTATGGCTGCAAGGTGCTGACGAAGACGCCCGCGCCGGGCGCCGATGGCGTGCACTACACGGCTGTCGAGCTCATGCGCGTCGCGCAAAGGCCGCACGGTCTGGCGGCGGCGTCGTGCCATACGCGCGAGGAGCTCGAGCGCGCCATGGCGCTCGAGCTCGACTTCGCGGTGCTCGGCCCGGTGCTGGAGAAGCGCGGCGCCGCGGCGCTCGGCTGGGCGCGCTTCGGCGAGATCGCGCAGGGCGCGAGCATTCCGGTGTATGCGATCGGCGGGCTCACGCCGGCCGACATGGCGCGCGCCTGGCGCGCAGGCGCGCACGGCGTGGCGATGATCCGCGGCGCCTGGTCCGAATCAGCGTGAAGAGCCGCCGGGGACGAGCCCGGCGGCGGTCTTGCGCCTAGTATTTTTTCTGCTGGGTGTCGCTATCCGACGAAGCCGGCGCGGAGGAGCCGCTTGCCGTGCCGCTCGCGCTGCCGCTTGCCGAGCCACTGGCCGTGTCGCTGCCCGTCGTACCGGACGCGCTCGGCGTGCTGGTCGTGCTCGGCGTGCTGGTCCCGCCGCTCGCGCTCGTCGAGCCGGTTGCGCTCGAGCTGCTGGTGCCGCTCGCTGCGGAGCCAGTGCTGCCCGATGGGGTTGCGCTGGCGCCGGTGCCGCTGCTTCCGGAGCTACTGGTCGTGCTGCTGCTCGAGCAGGCGACCGCCCCGAGAGCCAAGAGCGCCGCGGCAGTAACGATTTTCGGATTCATGATCATCGCATCTCCTCTAAGTGACGGAAGGAACTGCGACGTCCTGCTCTGCAAGCGGCGTGCCGCTATTGGTCTCGGCTAGCGGTCGTCCTCCTCGGGAGAGCGAGGCTCGTCGGCCTTCGCGTCATCGCCGCCCACGCGATAGCGCTCGCTCGCCCACAGTCCGAGGTCGATCAGCTTGCAGCGCTCGCTGCAAAAGGGCCGCCAGTTGTTCTGCGGACCAAAAGGCGCCGGCTGGCTGCAGCGCGGGCAGGGGACGTGCTTTACAGGTTGCAGAAGGTGAGCTCGAAAGGAACGTCCGACTCGGCGGTGCGCTGCGAGCGCGGCTCCTCGCCGTTCTGGGAAAGAAAGCGGATGTTGAGCACGTATTTGTTGGCGCTGATCTCCGGCACGCAGGCGAGCGCCGGAGCGAGGCGCAGCCGCAGCATCTGCGCGGTCTTGCCGCCGAGCATCTGCTGGTACATGCCTTGTTGGGCGGTGAGCTGCTGCGCCCGGCCGGACTCGCGCAGGATCCGCAGGATGATCGCGGAGCCGTCGCGTAGCGGGTAAAGCGGCCCGGTCCAGGCGGCGAGCTGGCCGGTGCGCTCCTCCGCCGGACGGTGCAGCCAGTAGTGATAGGAGGGCAGGTCGAACTCGCAGGCGCCGCCCGGAATGGCGGTACGCTGCTTGATGGACATCAGCCAGTCGTTCTCGCGCAGGTACTGGCCGATCTTGCCGGTCATCGAGAAAAGCGCGGCCGCCGCCCGCTCGATGTCGCGCAGCACGGCGGCGAGCGCGTCCTGCGCGATGTCGGGATTGTTGCGGAAACCGAGCAGCACCTGCTTCTGGCGCTCGAGCTCCTGCAACAGGTCCGACTTGAGATCGGCGCGGCTCACCACCTCGAGGATCTCGAACAGCGTGAGCAGCGCCATGTGGTGGTCGTGCGCGTCGCTGCGCGCGATGAAATGCCGCGAGCGCTCGAACAGGTCCTCGAGCCGCAGCAGCGTGCGGATGCGCTCGTTCAGCGGATACTCGTAGGTGATCAAACGGCTCGCCAGGCGAAAAAACCTGGGCGGATTCTGCGCGATTTGGTTGACCGGCACAACCTACGCGCGCGCCTGCGAAGTCATCTTCAGGTAACGCGCGTGCAGCGCCGCCACCTGGGCGCGCAGCGCCTCCAGCGCGCCGCTGTTGTCGATCACGTCGTCGGCCGCGGCGAGGCGCGCGGCACGCGGGACTTGCTGCGCCATGATCGCGCGCACCTCGCGCTCGGCCAGGCCGCTGCGGGTGCGCACGCGCTCGAGCTGCAGCGCCTCGGGCACGTCCACTACCAGCACGCGGTCGACGCGGCTGCGGTAGTCGCCGGATTCCACGAGCAGCGGCACGACATAGATCACGTATGGACCGCGCGCCGCGCCGCTGCGCCGCTCGGCCTCGGCGCGGATCATCGGGTGCAGGAGCTGCTCTAGCGCACGCTTCGCTTGCGGATCGCTGAACACGCGGTTGCGCATTGCGTCGCGATCCATCGCGCCGCTTGGCGTGATGAACGCCTCGCCGAAGAGCGCCTTGATGTGCCCGAGCGCCGCGCCGCCGGGCGCGGTCAGCTCGTGCGCGATCGCGTCTGTGTCGACCACCGTGGCCCCGAGGCGGGCGAATTCGTCGGCGGCGGCGCTCTTGCCGCTGCCGATGCCGCCGGTGAGGCCGACCACGAAGCTCACAGCCGCTCGACGTACCAGTGCAGGATCGGCGCGCCCCAGTAAAGCGCGATCAGCGCGGCGATCGCGATATAGGGCCCGAAGTGAAAGCGAAAGCCGGCATCGAAGCGGCCGCGCGCCGCGAACATCTGCACCGCGCCGAAGACGAGACCCACCAGCGAAGAAAGGAGTATCACGAGCGGCAGCATCTTCCACCCGAGAAAAGCCCCGACCGCCGCGTTCATCTTGAAGTCGCCGTAGCCCATGCCCTCTTTCCCGGTGGCGAGCTTGTAGGCCCAGTACACGAGCCACAACGCGAGATAGCCGGCGACCGCCCCGATCAGCGCCTCGCCAAGCGGCACGAATGCACCGCCTAGGTTGACGAGGAGGCCGATCCATACGAGCGGCAGGGTCAGATCGTCGGGCAGGAGGCCCGTCTCCTGGTCGATGAAGGCGAGCGCGATCGTGAACCATACGAGAAGCGCCGCGCCCGTCGCGGCGAGCGTGGGGCCGAAACGCCAGAACGAGTAGGCGGCGCCGACGCCGGCCAGCAGCTCGACCAGCGGATAGCGCGCACTGATGCGCGCGCCGCAGCGCGAGCATTTGCCGCGCAGCGCGATCCAGCTCAGGAGCGGAATGTTCTCGAGCGCGCCGATCGGCTGGCTGCAGGCCGGGCAGCGCGAGCGCGGCGTGACGAGATTCAGCGGCGGCTCCTGCGGCGGTGCCTCGCCCGCAAGCGCAGCGCATTCGGCGCGCCATTCGCGCTCCATCATCTTGGGCAGGCGGTAGATGACAACGTTGAGGAACGAGCCGATGCACAGCCCGAATAGCAGCGCGAGCCAGGGAAGGACGGCTGGCTGTGCGAGCCAGCCGAACGACGCCACGCTAGACAGCCTGTCCTATCTTGAAGATCGGCAGGTACATGGCGATCACCATACCGCCGATCAGGGTGCCGAGCACCACCATGATCATGGGCTCCATGAGCGAGGAGAGCGCCTCGACCGCGTCGTCGACCTCCTGCTCGTAGAAGTCGGCCACCTTGCCGAGCATGCCGTCGAGCGCGCCGGTTTCCTCGCCGATCGAGACCATCTGCAGCACCATGTTGGGGAAGACATTGGTGTTCTGCATGGCGGCGGTGAGCGCGGTGCCGCTGGACACCTCGCCCTGAATCTGCTTGGTCGCCATGGCGTACACGTAGTTGCCGGCGGCGCCGCCCACCGAGTCGAGCGCCTCGACCAGCGGCACGCCGGCCGCGAACATGGTTGAGAGCGTGCGCGTCCAGCGCGCGATCGACGATTTCCTGACGAGATCGCCGAACACCGGCACCTTCAGCATGAGCCGGTCCATGAAGATCTGCACCGCGAGCGAGCGTTTCCAGGCGGCGAAAAAGCCGTAGATGCCGCCGCCCACGACGCCGAAGATGATGTACCAGTACTGCACGAAGGCGTCGGAGACCGCCATGACGAAGAGCGTCGGCGCAGGCAGATCGGCGCCGAAGCTCGTGAACACCTGCTTGAAGGCAGGGATCACGAAAATCATGATCACCGCAGTGATGATGAAGGCGACCGCGATGATCGCGATCGGATAGAACAGCGCGGCCTTGATCTTCGACTTGATGGCGAGGATCTTTTCCTTGTAGCTCGCCAGGCGGTCGAGCAGCGACTCGAGAATGCCGGCCTGCTCGCCGGCGGCCACCAGGTTGCAAAACAGCGCGTCGAAGTGCAGTGGATATTTGCGGAATGCGGCGGCGAGCGAAGAGCCGGTCTCGACGTCGGTCTTGATCTCGAGCAGCAGCTTCGCCACCGCGGGATTGCTGGCGCCTTTGCCGACGATGTCGAACGACTGCAAGAGCGGCACGCCCGCCTTCATCATCGTCGCGAGCTGGCGCGTGAAGAGCGAGATGTCTTTTTCCCTGACCTTGCCGCCCGAGCCGCGCTTTTGCTTCTTGACCTTGCGCACCATGATGCCCTGGCGGCGAAGCGTCGCGTTCACCGCCGCCTCGCTCACGGCGCGGAGCTCGCCACGGACTGTCTTGCCGGCTTTGTCGCGGCCCTCCCAGCTGTAGACGAAGTCCTTCGGCCCTCTTGCTACAGGCACTGCTACGGTTGCCATTGCAAATCCCTCCCTGCCGGCGAGCATGATGCCCGTGGCAGCAGTCTTTGTAAAGCCTGAAGTTCCCGCTCTAAGCCACTGAGGTCTCTGTACTTTCTACATCCGCGAGCGGGCGGAAAATCCTCACGGTTTTGATCGTGCGCCCCTGTGCATGGACGATCTCCATCGGCACGTTGCCGATCTTGATGGCGACATCCGCCTCCGGGATTTCCTGCAAATGTTCAACGATCAAGCCGTTCAGCGTCTTGGGACCGTCGGTCGGAAGCGACAGTCCGAGCGCGCGGTTCACCTCGCGCACCGGCATCGCGCCCTCGGCGGTGGCGCTGCCGTTCTCGTCCCAGGCGAGCGGCAGGGCGCTGGGCAGCGTGGTGGTGAACTTGCCGATGATCTCCTCGATGATGTCCTCGAGCGTCACGAGCCCCATGAGCTCGCCGTATTCGTCCACCACGAGGGCGAGACGCTCGCGGTTTTCCTGGAAGTACTGCAGCTGGGCGAGCGCCGAAGTGCTCGCCGGGACGTAGTAGGGCTCCTCCAGCACGGCGAGCAGCGCCTGCTCGTCGAGCGAGCCGGCGTGCAGCGCGCCGAGGATCCTGCGCACGTGCAGGATGCCGGCGATGTCGCCCTCGTGATTGCGGAACACGGGCAGCCGCCGGTGATAGGTGGTGGCGAGCTGGCGCGACACGGTCTGCATGCCGTCCTCGAGACACACCGACTCGATGCGCGCGCGCGGCACCATAATGTCCTGCACGGTGATCGCGCCGACGTCGAACAGGTTGACGAGGATCGAGAGGTGCTTCTTCGGCATGAAACTCGAGGACTCGAGCACCAGCGTGCGGATTTCCTCGGGCGAGAGCTTCGGCTCGTCGCTCGGCCGGCCGGGCCGGATGCCGAGCACGAGGAGCAGCGGCCGCGCGAACAGGTTCACGAACCACGTGACGGGGTTCAGCAGCCACATGAGCGGCTTGAGCACGTACACGAGAAGCAACGCGGTGCGCTCGGGGTACGTGGCGCCAAACACCTTCGGAGTGATTTCCGCGAACACGATGATGACGAAGCCGACCGCGATCGGCGTCAGGAAAACCACCCAGCGCTCCTCGCCGAAAAGATGCGCCGCGATAAAGCCGGCCACCGTGGTTGCCCCGGTGATGGCGAGCGTGTTGCCGATGAGGATGCCGCCGAGCAGGCGGTCGGTGCGCTTCAGGAGGTCGGCGACCAGGGCGGCGCCGACGTGGCCGTGGGCCACGAGATGGCGCAGACGGTAGCGGTTGAACGCCATCATCGCGGTCTCGGCGATGGAGAAGAACGCGGAGAGCGCGAGCAGCACGCCGAGCGCGCCGAACATCCAGCCGAGCGGGATCTCGGGCATCAGGCGCGGTGCAGCAGCACTTCGAGCACGAAGCGGCTCCCCGGGTAGGCGAGCATCAGGGCGACGAAGCCGCTCACCGTCCAGCGCAGCGCCGTGCGCCCGCGCCAGCCGTAGCGCCAGCGCCCCACGAGCAGCAGCCCGAAGATCAGCCATGAGAGCACGACAAACACCGTCTTGTGCTCGAAGCGCATCGCGCGGCCGATGAACGCCTCGGAGTACGCGATGCCGAGGGCGAGCGTCACGGTGAGCACGACGAACGCGGCGCCGATCAGCGCGAACACCAGCCGCTCGAGCGAAAGCAGCGGCGGCAGGCGCCCGAGCGGTCCGTCCAGCCCGGCGCTCGCCTCATGCAGGCGGCTCTCCACCCGCGCAATGAGCAGCGCATGCAGCATTGCCACGGTGAAGAGGCTGTAGGCGAGCATGCCCGCCACGAGGTGCAGGCGGAACTCGAACGACACCGCGTCTGGACTCACGCGCCCGGCGAAGAACGCCGGCAGCGGCGCGCACACCGCGCTCGCGGCGAGCAGGATGAAGTAGAGCGCGTCGACCGGGAAGAAGAAGCCCTCGATCCAGCACATGAGCACGGCGAGGAACATCATCACCGAGAGCGCCTGCGCGAAGCCGAAGCGCAGCTCGCGCGCGGCGAAGATCTCCGGATAGAGCGCCAGCGCTTGCAGCGCGAGTGGCACGAGGATCGCGGCGCGCTCCCAGGCGCGCAGTTGCGGCGCCGCTGCGCCCGCGCGCCAGCGGGTGTTCCAGAAGTGCCACGCGAGGCACAGGTACGCAGCGGCTGCGATCCCGTGAATTACAATGTCGGGCACCTCTTCAGTTTATCACCTGAAGTTTCGACCTTGGTCCAATGCTCGAGAATCTGACCGCGCGCCTCGCCGGCATCGTGAAGCACGTTCGCGGCGAAGCGCGCCTCACCGAAGCGAACATCCAGGAAGCGCTGCGCGAAGTGCGCATTGCGCTCTTGGAAGCCGATGTCGCGCTGCCCGTGGTGAAGCACTTCATCGAGGCGGTGCGCGCGAAAGCGCTCGGCGCGGACGTGATCGGCAGCCTGACGCCGGGGCAGGCGCTGGTCGGCGTGGTGCATCGCGAGCTCAGCGCGCTGATGGGCGAAGCGAACGCGCCGCTCGACCTCGCGACGCAGCCGCCCGCCGTGATCCTGATGGCGGGCCTGCAGGGCTCGGGCAAGACCACCACCAGCGGCAAGCTCGCGCGAGCGCTCGTCGCGCAGAAGAAAAAAGTCGCGCTCGTCTCCTGCGACGTCTACCGGCCGGCCGCGATCGAGCAGTTGAAGACCGTCGCGGCGCAAGCCGGTGCACAGTTCATCAGCTCCGCCGCGGGCGAGCAGCCGGTCGAGATCGCGCGGCGCGCGCTGGAATTCGCGCGCACGCACTACATCGATGTGCTGATCGTCGACACCGCGGGACGCCTGGCGATCGACGAGCAGATGATGCGCGAGATCGCCGAGCTGCATGCGGCGCTTCTGCCGATCGAGACGCTCTTCATCGTCGATGCGATGCAGGGCCAGGACGCCGTCAACGTGGCGCGCGCGTTCAACGAGCGGCTGCCGCTGACCGGCGTGATCCTGAGCAAGCTCGACGGCGATGCGCGCGGCGGCGCGGCACTCTCCGTGCGCCACGTGACCGGCAAGCCGATCAAGTTCGCCGGCGTCGGCGAGAAGCTCTCGGGCCTCGAGCCGTTCCACCCGGAGCGCATGGCGGCGCGCATCCTCGGCATGGGCGACATCCTGTCGCTGGTGGAGGAGGCGCACGCCAGGATCGACCTCGAGAGCGCCAAGCGCGTCGCCGAGAAGGTGAAGAAGGGCAAGGGCTTCGACCTCGAGGACTTCAGGGAGCAGGTGGCGCAGATGAAGAAGATGGGCGGCGTGGCCTCGCTCATCGACAAGCTGCCGGCGCAGCTTGCGGGCCAGGTCGATCCGGCGAAGCTCGCCGACGACAAGCAATTGAAGCGCATCGAGGGCATCATCAATTCCATGACGCGCGAGGAGCGCGCGAAGCCGGAGCTCATCAAGGCCTCGCGCAAGCGCCGCATCGCCGCCGGCGCCGGCGTGCCGGTGCAGGCGGTCAATCAGCTCCTCAACCAGTTCGAGCAGATGCAGAAGATGATGAAGATGATGAAGGGCGGCAATCTCCAGCGCATGATGCGCAACCTGAAGGGCGTGCTTCCTGGCATGCGCTAGCCGATCGCGGCTAACATGACGCCGCGATGAGTACCGAACCTGCCGAGACGCCGCCGAGCGACAGCCGCACGCTCATCGCAAGCGTGCTGTTCGTCGACATCGCCGGCTATTCGCGCTTCGGCGTCACCGAGCAGATCCGCCTCAAGCAGAGCTTCAACGACGTGCTGTCGGCGGCGCTGCAGGATACCGAGGCGCGCGAGCGCGTGGTCATTGATACCGGCGACGGTGCCGCCGTCGCGTTCCTCGGCAATCCGGAGCGCGCGCTGTTCGCCGCCCTCTCGGTGTTCGACAACGTCGGCGAGCTGCCGGTGCGCATGGGCATCAACATGGGCCCGGTGCACGTGAGCCGCGACATCAACGGCCAGGAGAACGTCATCGGCGACGGTATCAACGTCGCCCAGCGCATTATGTCGTTCGCCGCCGCGGGCCAGCTCTTCGTCTCGCGCACGTTCTACGACGTGGTGCAGCTCCTCTCGGGCGAGTACGCGACCATCTTCCAGGCGATCGGCGGTCGCACCGACAAGCACGCCCGCACCCATGAAGTATTCGCCGTGAACCCCGCAGTACGCGTCGCGCGCCGTGCCGCCGAGGCGCATCAGCGCTTGCGCGCGCAGCGCCGGCCGGCAGCCGCGCCCGCCGCGCAGGGCCCGGCGACCATCTCCGATGCCGGCACGCAGTTCATCATCTCCGGGCCGAGCCGCGAGAGCGTCGAAGCGGAGCTCGCGCGCTTCGGCGCCGAGGGGGCCAAGGTGCTCGCCGCGCCGGCGCTGGTCGGTGCCAAGTGGATGGCGACCTGCGAGAACCGGCGCGCCATGATGCGGGTAAATGTCGAGAAGCTCGGCATGAAAAGCATCATCACCGCGCCGACCCGCGAGGCGCTAGAGACGAAGCTCAAGGAGCTCCTCGGCTTCGGCGCGCGGCTCGACGGCGAGATCGAGCTCGTCGAGGGCATGTGGACAGCGGTTTGCGACCACCCGTCCTAGCGGCGCAGTAGGCCCTCCGTCTCGGGCGCGCCGCGGCCATCGTTGATCGCCCGGCGGACCGCCAGACCGCGCTCAGCGCCTGCCTGAGCGGCTCGAGCGCGCGCGCCGGCTCGCCCGCCGCCGAGCGCGCGCGGCCGAGCGTGCGCAGCGCGTTGGCGGCCTCCCCGCGGCCCGCTTCGCCCTGCGCGCGCTCGCGCGCGGCAGCCGCGAGCCGCGCCGCCTCGGCGGCATGGCCTGAGTCGAGCGCGAGCTGCGCGCGCACGTTGAGGATGGCGGCTGCGTATTCGCAGCCTGTCGCGCAACGGCGCTCCGCCTCGCCGGCCCAGACTTCGGCCGCGCCGAGATTGCCGCTCGCCGCCTCGAGGATCGCGCGGCGCAGCTCCGCTTGGGTCTTGCGCCGCTCGGAGAAGCCCGCGCGCGGCTCGTCCAGCACCGCGGCAAGCGCTGCGCGCGCCTCGGCGTCCCGACCGAGCCACTGGTCGACGATGGAAAGATTGATGGCATTTGCGGCGATCGCGTCCGGATTCTCGAGCGACGTCGCAAGCCGCAGTGCCTCGCCATAGAAGCGCGCGGCGCCGGCGTAGTCGCCGGATCTGGCGAGGGCCGCGGCGCGCGCCTCGGCCTCGCTCAAGCGTGTCTGCGCCGGCGAGCCGCGCTCAGGCGCTGGCGCGGCGCACGCGGCAATCAGCACGACGAGGCACGCGGCGAGCCAGCGGCTCAACGCGCGCGCCCTTTGCCCTGTGCCTCGAAGCTGTCGATGGGCAGCATGCCGTCGGCGGCGTCCTTGAAGCTGTCGCTCAACGGCCAGATGCGCTTCGCCGCGGAGAGCACATCGCCCGCCTCGCGCGCCGCGGTCTCGCCGCGATCGAGAAGCGGCCGCGCGCTTCTGAGCGCCGCCTGGGCTTCCTCGCCCGTCTTCTTCAGCTGCACGGCCGCGGCGTCGATCGATTCGATGCTGGCGGTGAGCTTCTCCGAGAGCGCGGGCAAGGCGCGATCGACGCCATGCGCCACTCGCTCCGTGGCGGCGAGCGTCGACCCCGCCTGCTGGTTGAGCTCGGCGGTGGCCTTGGTCGCCTCCTCGACAAGCTGGCGCACGGCGCGGTGCGTGGCGGGGAGCTGGTCGACCTCGCGGCGCAGCGCCGCGAGAATGCCGGTCAGGTCCTCGCCCGAGCGGCCGATCTGCGACATTGCCTGCTTAACTTCGTTGAACGCCGGCATCGCCTGGCGCCGGAAGTCGTCGATGATCTCGGAGATGCCGCGCGCCGGCTGGAACTGGATGAGGGCCCCCTCGGCGAGCGGCAGCGCGCCTTGCCCAGGGACGACGTCGATCACCGCCGTGCCGATCACGCCCGCCTCGCGTGCGTGCCGGGCGTAAGAGCCCTGCGGAATGCGCCGCAGGTACTCGCTCACGATGGAGAGCTGTACATCGACGCCGCCTTCGGCAAGCTTGAGCTCGCTTACCTGACCGATGGTGAAGCCATGCAGCTTCACCGGCATGCCCTTGTTGATGCCGAGCGCATTGGGGGTGACGAAATGCAGCGGCGACTGACGCACGAACCAGCCTTGCTTATAGGCGACGAGTCCCATGAACGCGGCGCCGAGCGCGAGCGCGATCAGCAGGAAGACGTTCACTTTCAGCACCAGCCAGGTGAAGCGCCCGGGCGGCAGCGCGACGCTCATGAGTCCTCCCTTGTGTCGACGTAGAGCACGGTGCCCTGCGGCTGGCGGGCGCGGTACTCGGCCTCGAAGCGCGCGGCATGGCGGCACTCGGCGTAGGAAAGCCCGTCCTCCAGCGCATCGAACACCATGAGCTCGGGCGCCGTGACGAGCGAGCGCACGAACGCCGCCATCTTGCGCTCGAGCATGCCGAGCTCGTCCGGTATGCGGGCGAGGAAATGGCGCGGCTGCGCGCCGAACGCGGCGAGCACCTCGTGCGCGAGCATGGCCACCTGCTCGAGCGGCGGCGCCCCATGGTAGGCGGCGGGCAGCGCGATGTTCTCCCAGGCGTTGAGGTTGGTGATGAGGCCGACGATCGGCGACACGGCGCCGACGCGCGCGCGCAGGCGCTCGCGCCGCGGCGGCGGCAGGCCCGCCGCGCTCTCGCCGAAGAGCTCGAGCTCCTCGCCCGGCTCGCAGCGCGCCTTGAGCACGGCGGTCACGAGGTGCGCCTTGGCATCGTCGTCGGGGACGTGCATGCGCGTCACCGCGCCCTTCGGTACCGCGGCCTGCACCTCGTGCCGCGCGGTTTTGCGGCGGTAGCGCACCGCGAGCTCTGTCATGCGGGCGCCTTCACCAGCCCGAAGAACAGGATGCCGAACACGAGGTAAGCGAACACTGCGTTGATGAGCAGCACCAGCATCGCACTCTGCGTTACGGCGCGGGTCACGGCCTTCGGCACCGCGTTCTGCGTGAGATCGGGAGGATTGAGCCCGTGCCAGCAGCAGCAGGCGGCGATGGCGAAGCCGAAGAGTAGGCTCTTCAGCACCGAGTAATAGAAGTCGACCGGGGCAAACAGGTCGAACAGCCGGTCGGTGAGCTCGGTGAACGACGCCTCTATAACGAACGGACTGAGCACGAGCCCGCCCAGCACGGCGAGGAACTGCACGTACAAGGTGAGCGCCGCGGTAGCGAGCATGATGCCCGCCACGCGCGGCAGCACTAGATAGTCGTAGAGATCGATGCCCATATAGCGCAGCGCGCGCGTCTGCCCCGAGACGCGCATCATCGCCATCTCCGCCGAGACCGCCGTGCCGGTGCGCAGGATGACCACGACCGCCGCGGCGAGCGGGCCGATCTCGCGGAACACCAGCAGCAGCAGGATCTTCACCGCCAGATCGACGTCGGCGTCGAGCATGTCCATCATCACCGCGATGATGATCACGCCCAGGCCGCAGGCGCGCAGCACCACGCCGGTCGCCGCGGTGACCCCGGTGAAGTACACCTGACGAAGGAACGATTCGAAGATCGGCGCCACGCGCAGGCGCGGCGCGCGCGCCGCCACGTTGAGCGACAGCTGGATCCCGCCCTCGATCTCGCGGAGCGCCTGCAGCATCCCTTCCTCCCGGCCGGCATTGTCGCATTACCGGACGGCGGCGATGGCTCCTAAGGGGCGTACTTTTCCCGTATAATCCGCGCCTTTTCGCGGTTTGCGGAGCTATTGCGAATGGTGGTGATTCGACTGCAGCGCGGCGGCGCCAACAAGCGCCCGTTCTTCCACTTGGTGGTGGCGGACTCGCGCCGGGCCGCCTCGGGCAAGTTTCTCGAGCGCGTCGGCTTTTACGATCCGAAAGCGCCGCAGGGGCGCGAGGCGCTGCGCGTGAACATCGAGCGCGTGAAGCATTGGCAAGGTCGCGGCGCGCAGCTCTCGCTGACGGCCGGGCGGCTCGTGAAGCAGTTTGCCAAGAAGGCAGCCTGATCGCCTGATCGATATGGGCCGCGTCGCCGCTGCCTACGGCGTGCGCGGCTGGATCAAGGTGGCGCCCGGCGGCGGCGTGGCGCAAACGCTCGCCGGCGTGCGCGAATGGTGGATCGGCGACGAGCTGCATCTGGTCGCCGCTGCCAAGCTGCACAGCGCGAGCGTGGTCGCCAAGCTCGACGGCATCGAGACGCGCGAGCAGGCGATGCGATTGAAAGGCGCGCGCGTTGCGATAGAGCGCGCAGCGCTGGTCGACCCAGGCGAAGGGCACTACTACCTCGCCGATTTGATCGGCCTGGAAGTGCGCAACGAACAGGATGAGGTCCTGGGCACCGTAAAGCAGTGGCTCTCGAACGGCGCGCAGGACGTGATGGAAGTGGCAGGCAGCCGAACGCGTCTCATTCCTTGGGCGAGCGCGATCGTGAAAGAGGTGGATCTCGGCGCCGGACGGATCGTGGTCGACTGGCAAATGGATTGGTGAAGCGGGACTGGTGATGCGCTTCGACGTCGTCACGCTGTTCCCGGCGATGCTTGCGGCGCTCAGCGAACACGGTATCACCAGCCGGGCGCTCGAGGCGCGGCTGTGGGAGCTGCGGACATGGAACCCGCGCGATTTCACCACCGACCACTACCGCACGGTGGATGACCGGCCGTACGGCGGCGGACCGGGAATGGTGATGCTCGCCGAGCCGCTCGAGCGCGCGCTCGATGCGGTGCGCTCGGCGGGCGGCGGGCGGGTGGTTTACCTCTCGCCGCAGGGCCTGAAGCTCGATCACCGCAAGGTGATGGCGCTTTCGCGAGAGAGCGCCATCACGTTGCTTTGCGGGCGTTACGAGGGCGTCGATGAGCGCCTCTTGCGGCGCCGGGTGGACGAGGAGCTGTCGCTCGGCGACTTCGTGCTCTCGGGCGGCGAGCTCGCGGCGATGGCGCTGATCGATGCCTGTGTGCGCCAGTTGCCCGGTGCGCTCGGCGACGAGCAGTCGGCGCTAGAGGAATCGTTCGCCGCGGGGCTGCTCGATTGCCCGCAATACACGCGGCCGGAGGGGTATCAGGGCGAGCGGGTGCCGGAGGTACTGCTCTCCGGGCATCATGAGAACATTAGGCGCTGGCGCCTGAAGCAGGCGCTGGGGCGCACCTGGTTGCGCCGCCCCGGATCTGATCAAGACGATCGAGCAGGAAGAGATCAAGCGGCTGGGCAAACACGTGCCGGACTTCGCGCCGGGCGACACGGTGCTCGTCAACGTCAACGTGGTCGAGGGCGAGCGAAAGCGCGTCCAGGCGTTCGAGGGCATGGTGATCGCGAAGCGGAACCGCGGCCTCAACTCGTCCTTCATCGTGCGCAAGATCTCCTCGGGCGAGGGAGTCGAGCGCACCTTCCAGACCTATTCGCCGCTCATCGCCTCGATCGAGGTGAAGCGAAAGGGCGACGTACGCCGCGCGAAGCTCTATTACCTGCGCGCGCGCTCCGGCAAGTCGGCGCGCATCCGCGAGAGAACGGGCGGCGCCGAGAGCGAGCCGCAGGAGTAGAAGGGGCATAAAATCGGGCCATGCGCAGGGACGCCACTGCCATCAGCCCGATCAGCGAGATCATCGGGCAGATCCGGGCCGGCCGGATCGTGATCCTGGTCGACGACGAGGACCGCGAGAACGAGGGCGACCTCGTGTTCGCCGCCGAGTTCGTCTCGCCCGACAAGATCAACTTCCTCGCGCGCCACGGGCGCGGCCTGATCTGCATGCCGATCACCGAGGAGCACGCCGCGCGCCTCGGCCTGCGCCCGATGGTCGAGCACAACCGCTCGCGCCACGGCACCAACTTCACCGTTTCCATCGAAGCGGCCGAGGGCATCGCCACCGGCATCTCGGCGCACGATCGCGCTCTGACCATCAAGGTCGCCGCGGCCCCGGGCGCACGTCCCGAGGACATTGTCCAGCCGGGGCATGTGTTCCCGCTCATTGCGCAGCGCGGCGGCGTGCTGGTGCGCGCGGGGCACACCGAGGCGTGCTGCGATCTCGCGCGACTCGCCGGCCTGACGCCGGCCGCGGTGCTCTGCGAGATCATGCGCGAGGACGGCGCCATGGCGCGGCTGCCCGATCTGCTGCAGTTCGCCGCCGAGCACGAGCTCAAGATGGGCACCATCGCCGATCTCATCGAGTACCGCAGCCGCAACGAGTCGCTGGTGAGCCGCACGCTCGAGCGCGACATCGAGACCGCCTGGGGGCGCTTCCACCTCATCGCCTACCGCGACCTCGCGCTGGGCTCGATTCATCTGGCGCTCGTGCTCGGTACGCCGGCGGGCGGGCGCGAGACGCTGGTGCGCGTGCACGAGCCGCTGTCGATCGTCGATCTGCTGGACGCCGGCCCCGGCACGCATTCCTGGGGCGTGGGCGAGGCGCTCGCGGCGATCCGCGAAGCGGGCGAGGGCGCGATGGTGCTCCTCAACTGCACGCAGAGCACCGATGCGCTGCAGGCGCGCCTGGGCGAAGTGCGCCCGGTCGCCGGCCGCGCCGCCGATCTGCGCCTCTACGGCATCGGCGCGCAGATCCTGCGCGATCTCGGCATCGGCCGCATGCGGCTCCTCGCCGCGCCGCGCAAGATGCCCAGCATGGCGGGCTTCGGGCTCGAAGTCACCGGCTACGTCAGCGGCCCGCTCGGGCGAGCTCGCTAGCGCCATGCGTCTTGCGATCGTCGCCAGCCGGTTCAACGAGGCACTCGCTGCGAGGCTGCTCGCGCGCGCCGAGGAAGAAGCGCGCAAGCTCGGCGCCGAAGCGCGCGTGCTGTCGGTGCCCGGCGCGCTCGAGATCCCCGTGGCGCTGCAATGGCTCGCGCAAAGCGGCCGCTACGACGCGCTGGTGGCGATCGGCACCGTGATCCGCGGCGAGACCTACCACTTCGAGGTGGTGGCGAACGAGTCGGCGCGCGGCGTCATGGAGGTGGCGCTAGAGTGCGGCCTGCCGATTGCTAATGGCATCCTCACGACCGAGGACGAGGCGCAGGCCGAGGCGCGGCTCGAGAAGGGCGCCGAAGCAGTGCGCGTGGCGTTGGAGATGGCGAACCTGAGGAAGCGGCTCGATGAAGAGCGCTAGGCGCCAGGCGCGCGAGATCGCGCTGCAGGCGCTTTACGCCTGGCAGCTCTCCGGCTGCGACCCGCTCGACGAGGCGCGCGGCCTGGAGAGCGAGGACAAGGCCGACCGCGCGTTCGCCGAGGCGCTGGTGCGCGGCGTGCGCGACCGCGCGGGCGAGCTCCAGCGCCTGATCGTCCCGCACAGCGACCGCGAGTTCGCCAAGCTCTCGCCGGTGGAGCGCGCGATCCTCTACATCGGCGCCTTCGAGCTGATGGCGCATCCCGAAACGCCGTTCAAGGTGGTGGTCAACGAGGCGATCGAGCTCGGCAAGAGCTACGGCGCCGCCGAAGGCCACCGCTTCGTCAACGGCGTGCTCGAAAAGATCGCCGCGCGCCTGCGCCCCGACGAAGTGGCGCGCGCGCGCAATCCCGTCTGACCGAGTTCGAGCTCATCGCGCGCTATTTCGCGCGCGCGCCCCGCAGTACGCACGGCGGCGCGCTGCTCGGCGTGGGGGACGACTGCGCGCTCCTGCGTCCCAACGCCGGGCTCGACCTCGCCCTCACCACCGACATGCTGGTGGAGGGCCGCCATTTCGCCGCCGACGCCGCGCCGCGCTCGCTCGGGCACAAGGCGCTCGCGGTCAACCTTTCCGACCTCGCCGCGATGGGCGCGGCGCCGCGCTGGGCGCTGCTCGCCATCGGCCTGCCGGCGGTGGCGGAGGACTGGCTGGCCGAGTTTTCCGCCGGGCTCTTCGCGCTCGCCGAGCGCTTCGGCGTCGAGCTGATCGGCGGCGACACCACGCGCTCGGCGCTGCGCACCATCAGCATCGTGGCGATCGGCGAAGTGCCGGCGGGCGTCGCGCTCTATCGCAGCGGCGCGCGCGCCGGCGACGACGTCTGGGTCTCGGGCGAGCTCGGCGGCGCAGCGCTCGCCTTGCGCCGTCCGGATATCGCCGAGGCAGCGCGCCGGCTGCACGAGCCCGAGCCGCGCGTCGAGCTCGGCGAGCGCCTGCGCGGGCTCGCGCACGCGGCGATCGACGTTTCCGACGGCCTGGTCGGCGACCTCGGGCACATCCTCGAGCGCTCGCGCCTCGCTGCGGTGCTGGATTACGCGCGCATCCCACGCGCCGCGGCCTTCGCCGCCCTCGGCGACACCGAGCTCGAGCGCGATTGCGTGCTCTCCGGCGGCGACGACTACGAGCTCCTATTCACCGCCGCGCCGGATGAACGCCCGGCGCTCCAGGCACTCAGCCGCGAGCTCGGTCTTGCGCTCACCCGTATCGGCACCATCGAGCCGGGCGCACCTCGCCTCGAGGTGCGCGACGAGCGCGGCGCGCCCCTCGCGTATCGCGGCGGCTACGACCACTTCCGTGGGAACGCGTGATCATCGCGCGGCCCACGCCGGGGTTCGCGTTCTCGCACCCGGCGCATGCCATCGCGCTCGGCTTTGGCGCCGGCCTCTCGCCCTTTGCGCCGGGCACGGTCGGCACGCTCGTGGCGTGGCCGCTCGGCTGGTACGCCTCGAGCGTGATGCCGCCGGCGCTGCTCGCGGCCGCCATGGCGCCGCTCTTCGTCCTGGGCATATGGGCGTGCGCGCTCACCGGTCGCCACCTCGGCGTCGCCGACCATCGCGCGATGGTATGGGATGAAATCGTGGCGTTCCTGCTGGTGCTCGCGATCGTGCCGCGCACGTTCGCTTGGCAGTTGGCGGCATTCGTGCTCTTCCGCTTTTTCGATATCGCCAAGCCGCCGCCGATCCGCGCGCTCGAGCGGCGCTACCACGGCGGCTTCGGCGTGATGTTCGACGACCTGCTCGCTGCGGGCTACACGCTCCTCGTGCTCGCCGCCGCCAAGCGGCTGCTCGCATGAACGAGCTGGTGCAGCGGATCGCC